>JAHWKL010000244.1 GCA_019347915.1 Actinomycetota bacterium | reverse complement strand
GCATTGGAGATCTTTGTTGCCTCCGGCGGAGACGTCGGTGTGAGCCTCACGATGGTCGGCGTCGGTTCGGTGATCGGTCTCGTGGTGGGCACGATCTACGCTGTTGTCTACAGGAACCGCCCTCGCTCGAAACGTGTTCCTCTGACACGACAAGTCTGGCTGCTCGTAGCCGCCGTGCTACTGCTGTCGATGGCCGGGCGAATCGTCCGGTTGGGAGCCCCAGAGATGGCATACGTGCCACTCACGGCTCTGGCCTTGGTGCCCCTCGTCGCGCTGCTCCGGCGACGACGGGAGCGTCCCTGAACCCGTCGGTGCCGACGGACACGGGCGCTGACGATCACCAGAAGCGGGACCCGTCCACCCCCTTGAACGGGCCGACGACGTCGCTGGTGATCCAGCCCCCGTAGAAGCCGCCCGGCTGTGGCTCGACGAGATGGTCACCCACCCAGCACGCGTCCATCCGACCGGCGTAGAAGGCGAGGTGGTCTCGGATCGACCGATGGGTCGGCGGAGTTCGCGGCCTCGGCACAGAGGGGCTCGAGCGCCCGATCGGGCCCGGCGAGGGAGAGTGGGCGGCGTTGCCGTATGCCGACCTCGTGCTTCACATCAGCCGCGAGGCCATCCACCACGGTGCCGAGATCCTGCTGCTGCGCGACCTCTACCGGCACCGGGAGGACGTGCGATAGGCACGCCCTCCCGGTTCACCGAGGTGGCTGCGATGCGGTGGCTACGGGGTCTCTCCCGACGGGCCCCTGCCACCAGCGGTGGTGCACTCGGGAAAGGCGGTCAGGTAGGTGTTGCCGAACCACCGGTTGGCGTCGCAGGCGGGGTTGTTGTCACGCAGGTCGTAGCGAGGACCACCCGGTCCCGGGATGGGCCCGTTGTTCCCCGTGTGGTTCTTCAGGACCTCGTTGTTCGTGGCCCCGGGGATCGTGCGTGTCCCGAGCACGATCGGTCCCCGCAGGAAGATCCCGTTGGCTCCGTTGTCGAAGACGCTGTTCTTCTCGATGAGGTTCCCGGTCGACCGGTTGAATACGGCGATGCCGTCGCCCTGGCGGTGGATCTGGTCGTGGGCGCCGTTGCGCCGGACGTCGTTCTTCTGCACCACGTTGTCGAAGGTGTCGGCGAACAGGGCGATGCCGTCGAGGCCGTTGTCGTACACGCCGTTCTTGGTGATGGTGTTGTTGTTGGCGCCGTTCTCGAGACGGATGCCGTCGTCTTGTTGCGGCCCCGTGGGGCGGGAGAGGAGGTTGTTGAACTCCACCAGGTTCTTGTCGATCGTGTTGAAGCTGGCGTCGCCGAGCAGGGTGATGCCGGCGTACGGCCCGTTGCGACGGGCGACGTTCTTGCTGAGCAGGTTGTCGCTCGACGAGTCGATCAGGAGCCCTTCACCGAAGTCACCGGGGAAGACACCGACGTTGTGGGAGGCCTCCACCTTGCTGACGGTGTTGCCCGAGCCGCCCACGATGGCGACGCCGGTGCCGAAGAGCTCGACAAGGCCCTTGGTGACCACGACGCCCTGACGGTCCTCGATCAGGATGCCGGGTGCGTCGCCGTCGCCATCACCGAACACGCGGTGACCGCCGAGGTCGAGCGTGACGCCGTCGGCGCCGATGGTCAGGGCCGTCCCGTCGCAGGGGCCTACGTCGCTGTCGAGGGTGGTGTCCTCGGTGATGACGTCGCCGCAGCCGACGTGGCCGGCGCTCGCCGTACCCGTCAGCGCCGCTCCGACCAGCACACTCGACATCGCACCCATCAGCAACCGCTTGCGCATCCTCGCCACAGTGTCCCGCCTCTCCTCGCCTGCCCTGTCCCGGATGACAGGAACCGGCGGGATAGTACCAATGCCTCGGTGACAGGTGCGCCGCAGCGATAGCTGCGTCTGGACAGGCTCGCTGCGCTCGCCGGGGAGGCGTCGTGCCGCCTACGGCGGCGCTCACCTCTGTTCCGCCCGGCCAAGCCGGACAGGCTCGCTGCGCTCGCCGGGAAGGCGTCGTGCCGCCTGCGG
>JAHWKL010000243.1 GCA_019347915.1 Actinomycetota bacterium | reverse complement strand
AGCCCCAGCGCGCGGAGGACGAGGACGTCGGGCGGCCCCAAGACCGGCTCTCAGGGCCACGACGACTCGGTGGAGACGGTCACGGTGAGCTCGCGGATCTCCAGGCCCGTGGGGCGGGTGAGGGCGAAGAGGACGGCCTGGGCGACCTCGGCGGGCGGTGCGAGCGTGGCGTCGGGCCCGGGGCGGTACTGCTCGGGACGGTCATCGAAGAAGGCTGTCCGCATCCCGCCGGGCACCAGGAGCGTGACGCCGAAGCGCCCTTGCGCCTCGACGGCCAGTGCGCGCGTGAACCCGACCACGCCGAACTTGGAGGCGCAGTAGGCGGTTGCGTCGCCCAGCGCACGCAGCCCCAGGGTGGAGGCCACGGTGACCACCCGCCCGCGCCGCTGGATGATCGAGGGCAGGGCGGCGCGCACCACGGCGGCCGTGCCGACCAGGTTGACCGCAATCACTCGCTCCCAGGCCTGAGCGTCGACGTCCCCCAGCGCGCCGGAGGCGTCGATGCCCGCAGCGGTGACCACGCCGTCGAGCCCACCGTGCTCGTTGATAACGCCGTGGACGGCGGCCTCCGCCGCCCGCGGGTCGGCGAGGTCGACCAAGGCGTGTGCCATGCCGGCAGCCGGCGGGCGCAGGTCGAGCACCACCGGTGTGCCGCCCGCCTGCGCGACGGCCTCGGCCACCGCGGCGCCCAGCCCCGACGCGCCGCCGGTGACCACGACGGTCCCCGGTCGACGTCCTGCTCCGTTGTCAGGCACGCAGCGCCACCTCCTCGATCAGCCGGCTCGTCGACCGCCCGTCGACGAACGGCAGGATCACCGTTCGCCCGCCCCACGCGCGCAGGGCGTCGGTTTCGGGAAGCTGTTCGTGGGCGTAGTCGCCGCCCTTGGCCCACAGGTGCGGGCGCAGGCGGTGCAAGAGCTCGACGGGGGTGTCCTCGTCGAAGATGGCCACGGCGTCGACACAGCCCAGCGCCCGGAGCACGGCGGCGCGGTCGTCCTCGCCGACCAGCGGACGGTCTGCTCCCTTGAGACGGCGCACCGACGCGTCGCCGTTGAGGCAGACGACGAGCGCGTCGCCCAGCGCCCGCGCGGCTTGCAGGGTCTGGACGTGGCCGGCGTGCAGCAGATCGAAGCAGCCGCCGGTGGCCACCACCGTGCCACCCCGGGCCCGCACCCGCTCGACGAGCGCTGACGCGCCATCGGCGGACGGGGTGGGACGGGCTGATGGGTTACATCCGGGCGAAGTCGGCCCACCCCCCTGGCCGAGCCGTGTGGCGGCCGCCCCGCCGACCGCGACGAAGGCGGTCGCGGCCTCGACGGCGGCGGCGATCGCTGTGGGCGCGTCGGCTCCCCCGGCCAGCGCCGCCGCGACGGATGTGGCGAAGCGATCGCCGGCGCCACACGGATCGCCACCATGCACCCCAGGTGCCGCGAAGGCCAGCGACGAGCCACCGTTCCCACCGCACAGGACGGCGCCCGAAGCGCCCCGTGTCACGCAGATCCACTGGCAGCCCCACGCGGCTGCCAGGCGTGTGGCGCAACCAGCAGCATCGAGGACAGCACGACCGTCCGCGGTGACGCTCGGCTCGTTTCCCTCCATGCCATCGCTCGCGATCGCCACTGCGAAGGCAGAGGCCTCAACGGCGTTGGGCGTCACGACCGTCACCCCCGACACCGGGATGGCGCCCCGCGGATGGGGATCCCAGACGACACATCCGCCCGCCGCCAGACGGTCACTCAGTGCCGCGCGCACGCCGGCGCAAGCCGCCACGCCGCGCCCGTAGTCGGCCACCAGCACGCCATCGGCCCATCCGATCGCAGCGCGGGCCTCGGCCGTGAGCGCACCGACCGCGCCGCCGCCACCGCGATCCACGCGCAGCAGCGAACGCCCGTCGCACAGCACCCGCACCTTCTCGACCGTGGCGCCGCCGTCGCAGCCCAGATCCACCACCTCCACGCCACAGGCCGACAACGTGGCCCGCAGGTCCTCACCTGCGCCGTCGCCGGCCAGCGCG
>JAHWKL010000242.1 GCA_019347915.1 Actinomycetota bacterium | reverse complement strand
GGCCAACCGTGGCGCGCTTGGGGGGATGAGCGAGGCGACGCTGCAGGCGGCGCTGCTGATGGACGCCGCGGGACGCGACGACGTCATCCTGGAGACGATGGGCGTCGGGCAGGCCGAGATCGACGTCATCGACCACGCCGACACCGTGGTGCTCATGCTCGTCCCCGGCTCGGGGGACTCGATCCAGGCCCTCAAGGCGGGCGTCATGGAGATCCCCGACATCATCGTGGTCAACAAGGCCGACCATCCGCTGACCGAGACCATGGTGCGCGAGATCCGTGGGACGCTGTCGCTGGCTGCGCACGAGGGCTGGGAGGTGCCGATCGTCAAGACGGAGGCCGAACGCGGGGAGGGCATCGAGGAGCTGGTCGCTCAGCTGCGCGCCCACCGCGAGTACATCGAGGCGGAGGGCACGCTCGCCGAGCGCCGCCGGCGCAACCTGCGCAACGAGGTGCTGGCCCTGGCCACCGGGCGCCTGCGCCGCCGCCTCGAGGCCGAGATGCAGGAGGATCCGGCCTTCCAGGGCCTCATCGACGAGGTGGTCGAGCGCCGTCTCGACCCCGCCACCGCCGCCGGGCGGATCCTGGAGCGCGAGGGCGTCGAGAAGTTCGCGGCCTCGTTCCGCGACCTGATCGACGAGATCGCGGGCAAGCGCGAGCAGCTCGCCCGGGCGTAGCGGCGGGTCGCTCGGCCCGGTGGCGCGCCCGCGGGCGCGCCACCCGCCGGTCAGTCGCGCGCCAGCTCGCGCGCCGCGGTGGCGATCGCCTCGGCGTCGATGCCCGCCTCGCGCAGCAGGTCCTCGGGCGGGCCGGAGCCGGGCATGTCCTGCACGGCCAGCTTGGTGACCCGGGCCTCGGTCACCCCGGCGTCGGCCAGCGCGCTGAGCACCGCCTCGCCGATGCCGCCCTCGGGCCAGTGGTCCTCGACGGTGACCAGCCGTCCGGCGCACTCGCGCACGGCGGCGACCAGGGTGTGGACGTCGATGGGCTTGACCGAGTAGAGGTCGATGACCCGGGCGTGCAGGCCCTCCTGCTCGAGGGTGTCGGCGGCGGTGAGCGCCTCGTGCAAGGTGACCCCGGCGCCGATGATGGCCACGCTGTCCTGCCCCGACGAGCGCACGACCTTGGCTCCGCCGACGGGGAACTCCTCGTCGGGCCCGTAGAGGGTGGCGAACTTCCCGCGCGAGGTGCGGATGTAGGAGATGCCCTGCAGGTCGGCCATGGCCTCGACCAGGCGCACGGTTTGGTTGGGGTCGCACGGGTAGAGCACCGTGCTGCCGTGCACCGCGCGCAGCGAGGCGATGTCCTCCAGGCCCATCTGCGACGGGCCGTCCTCGCCGATCGACACGCCCGCGTGGGAGCCGCTGAGGCGGATGTCGGCCCGGCTGACGGAGGCCATGCGACTGAAGTCGTAGGCCCGGGAGAAGAAGGCCGCGAACGTGGCGGCAAAGGGCTTCCAGCCGCGCACCTGCATGCCCACCGCGGCGGCGATCATCTGCTGCTCGGCGATGTACATCTCAAAGTAGCGCTCCGGGTGCGCGGCCTCGAAGTCCTCGGTGTGGGTCGAGTTGGACACCTCGCCGCAGAGGGCGACCACGTCGCCGCGCTGAGCGCCCAGAGCCGTCAGGGCCTCGCCGTAGGCCTTGCGGGTGGCCACCGGGTCACCGTCGACCTCATAGCGCGGCCGGTCGGCGTCGCCCACGGGCTGGAAACGATGGGGAGCCTTGCCGTCGGACGGCGCGGCCACCTGCACGTCGATCGGCCCGGGGTCGCCGCCCAGCTCGGCGATGGAGTCCTTGGCGTCGGGCACCGGCTTGCCGTGCTTGCCCTCCTGGTCCTCGACCGACGCCACGCCGCGGCCCTTCCTGGTGCGCGCGATGACCACGGTGGGCTGCTCGGTGTTGGCAGTGGCCTCGCGGTAGGCGGCATCGATCGCGTCGACGTCGTGGCCGTCGATGGTGATGGCGTGCCAGCCGAAGGCCCGCGCGCGGACGGCGTAGGCCTCCAGGTCCCACCCG
>JAHWKL010000241.1 GCA_019347915.1 Actinomycetota bacterium | reverse complement strand
ATCGGGACGAAGTAGTTGAGCTCGGGGTTGTCCAGGATACCCGTGAAGAAGTAGACCGCCAGGCCGGTCGCCGCCAGCGGGGAGATGGCCGCCACGGCGACGAGGTACAGCGGTGCGACCAGCCCGCGCAGGAACACGATGAGCACCAGCGCGACCGCGCCCAGCACCACGGGCAGTACGCGGCCGATGTCCGAGACGGCGGCCTCTACGGTCTCCGCCGCCAGGGCGGTGTCGCCGGCGATCACCGCCGTGGCGTCCTCGAGACCGACGGCGTCGAGCAGCCCCGGCAATCGCTCCTCGAGGTTGGTCAGGCGGCGGATGGCCCGGCTGCCCAGCGGGTCCTCGTCGAGGACCACTACGAAGCGCGCGGCGCCCCCGGTGAGGGAGGTGAGCACCCCGAAGCTCTGGCCGGTGGGGTTGAGGCCCGGCCCGATGACCGTCGCGACACCGGCCTGGTTGGCCAGCACGCCGCCGAGCTGCTCCAGCGCCTGACCGGGGTTCACCGACGGCAGGTCCTCGATGGCCAGCGACCCGTCGCAGAGCTCGATCAGGATCGCGGTGAGGTTCATGAGCGACTCCAGGGCGGGCTCGCCCTCGATGAGGTTGGCCAGCGTGTCGCAGGTGCCGGTGAGGAAGACGGGGCGCATGATCCCGTTGGCGTCCTCGACGTTGTGCAGGTTGACACCCTGGTGGGCCGCCCAGGCCAGCCAGAACAGGTAGCCCTCCTCGCGGCCGGCCACGTCGGGGCCCTCGCGGCCGTCTGGGTTGAAGGCCAGCAGGTTGAGGAACGTGTTGAACTCCTTCCCCGCCGCGGTGACCTCGGGGAAGGCCTCGGCCAGGGCGTCGGCGGCCGGCGCGAGGTCGGCCACCAGCGGCCGGGCCTCGCGCACGAACGGGCGGATCTCCTCGCGCACGATCGGGGTGGCCTCGCGGGCGAAGGGCCGCACCTCCTCGTTGGCGTCGTCCAGCGCCCGCACGGCGGGCACCAGGCTGTCCAGGGTCGCCCCGAGCTCGCGGGAGAACGGGCGCAGGGCGATCAGCGTCCGCTCGGTCACCTCCAGGGTTGGTGCCAGCTCGCTCACCGTGGCGCGCAGGTCCTGCTCCTCGGCGGCGAAGGCACCCAGGGCCTCGGCCCCCGAGTCGACAAGCTGGGTGAGGTCCTCGGGCCGGTCGGCGAGCCGGTCGCTGATCTCGGCCAGCGAGGTCACCGTCGAGCTCAGGGCCTCGCGCTCACGGGCCACGGCCCGGTTGACCCGCGCGAGATCCTCGACCGTCACGCCGTAGCGCTCGAAGACCCGGGCGATGTCGTTGCCCCGCCCCTCGAGGCCCTCGCCGGCGCCGTGGATGAACAGGTCCAGGTAGTCGCGCGTGCGGTTGTCGAGCTGGGCGAGGATCTCGTCCAGGTCGACGTCGGTCAGCGTGTTGTCCAGCCGGATGGAGCTGCCCTCGGGCATCTGCTCTCCGTCCCCGGGGAAGATCTGGATGTACATGTCCTTCAGACCCGTGCGCGGACGCAGCAGCGCACGCGAGCCCTGGCGCATCAGGTCCTCGAACTCGGGCTCGATGTCCAGTCCCACCACGGCGATGCCCTCCTCGAGCTCGACCTCGGCGATGGCGCCGATGTCCACGCCGGCGACCTGGGCGGTCTGGCCCTGGCCCGGGGTGACGGCCTGGGCGTTGGCCAGCTCGACGTTGTAGCGCACCGGCGCGGGGTCGATGAAGGGGATGCGCAGGCGCTGGTTCTGCAAGATGTAGACGCCCACCACGGAGGCGACGACGATCAGCGCGATGAGGGCCACGAAGGTCTGGGCGTTCTTCTGGATGGCGCGGATCACGGGCTCATCACCCGGCCCTCGCGAGCAGCGCTGCGCAGTTCTTCGAGCTGCCCCATGAGCCCGCGCTGCCGGGCGAGGTTCTCGATGGCGCCCATGGTGACCTCACCCTCGCCCTTGCGCACCTTCTGGCCCTGGGAGCGCTGGCGGCGGACCAGGACCTCCATCGCCACCTCGCGGGCCATGGCCTCGCGCTCCAGCAGTTCG
>JAHWKL010000240.1 GCA_019347915.1 Actinomycetota bacterium | reverse complement strand
CGGTCACCGCCGCGCAGCCATTCGTCCCCGGCCGGGCCTGTGTCGCCGAGGCCTCATTGAAGGTGAGCTGCGCGTCCTTGTGCGCCTGCGACAGCTCTCCGCGAAGCTTCGCGTTCTCCGCGCGCGCCGCCGCCAGCGCCTTCTCCTCGTTTCCGCCACCGCGCCTGCCCTTCCCCGATGACGCACAGCCAAGGCAGGCGCACACGGACAGCAGCACCATGAACCGGGTCATGGGCCGCACTTTCGCCCCGGATCGCCCGGAGCGCCTGTTTGCGGACAGCCCAGGCGCGCAACCTGGCGGTCGGCGGCGAGGTGCTCGGCCCAGTCGGAGGTGACGACGACGTCGTCGTCGAGGAAGCACACCCACCGGGTGCGCACCTCGCGCCAGCCGGTGTTGCGGGCCGCTGCCGGGCCGCGGCCACCGGAGCGGAGCACGGTCACCGGCGGCAGCCCGTCACGGTCCAGGTCGGCGGGCACGCGGCCGTCCGGTGAGTCGTCCACGACGACGACCCGCTCGGGGCGGGGGCCCCGGCTGGTCGACAGCGACTCCAGCAGGTGCAGCAGTCCGGGCCGGCCGATGGACGGCACGACGAGGGTCACGGAGACGGTCACGACGACCTCCTGCGCACCACGTACCGGCCGATCGCGAGCAGGTCGACGGGCGCCGACCCGAAGCACTCGAGCGCCTCGCGCGGGCTGTCGACCATGGGCCGTCCGGCGGTGTTGAGGCTGGTGTTGACGACCACCGGGAGCCCGGTCAGCCGGTCGAACTCCGTGAGCATCTCGGCCACCAGCGGCTCGCGCTCCCGGTCGACGGTCTGCACCCGTGCGGTGCCGTCGACGTGGACCACGGCCGGGACCCGCTCGCGCCACTCCTCCCGCACGTCGTGGACGAACAGCATGTACGGCGAGGGCACCGGCCCGCGCTCGAAGACCTCGGTGGCCCGCTCGAGGAGCACCATCGGCGCGACGGGGCGGAACTCCTCGCGGCCCTTGATCCGGTTGAGCCGGTCGAGGTTCGACGCCGGTCCGGGGTGGGCCAGCAGCGACCGGTGGCCGAGGGCGCGGGGCCCCCACTCGCTGCGGCCCTGGAACCACGCCACGACCTGGTCGTCGGCGAGGGCCTGCGCGACCGCCGCCGCGACGCCCTCGGGCGGGTCCTCGAACGGCACGGCCGCGTCGCGGAGCACCGCCGCGATCTCGTCGTCGGTCCAGGAGCGACCGAGGTCGGCGCCCGGCATCGGCGCGACGTCCTCGCCGTGCGTGCGGGCCAGCCACATCGCGGCTCCCAGCGCGGTGCCGGCGTCACCGGCCGCCGGCTGCACCCACACGTCGTCGTACCCGGACTCGAGGGCAAGCCCCCGGTTGGCGACGCAGTTCAGGGCGACCCCACCGGCCAGGGCGAGACCGGAGGCGCCGGAGGTGTCACGCAGCCAGCGGGCGAGGTCGAGCAGCACCTCCTCGAGGACGAGCTGCACGCTGCAGGCCAGGTCGGCGTGCTCGGCCGTCCAGGGATCGCCGGGGCCGCGCGGCTTGGCCAACGCCGCCCAGTCGATCGGCTCGGTGCGGAAGCCGCCGTCGTCGGTGGCGTGCACCCGCGCGCGGATCTCGTCGGCGTACGCCGGCCGGCCGTCCCTCACCGCCGGGTCGCCTTCAGCTCCCGGTAGGCCTGCTCGGCCCCGTCGAGGAACGAGCGGATCTCGGGCTCCCAGCCCAGCTCCGCGGAGCGACGCGTGACCAGCCTCTGGTCCAGCGCCAGCGCGTCGGAGACCGCGCCCGACCCACCGAGGATGATGATGCGCGGCGCGTTCAGCCGGCGCAGCTCCTGCGCGATGGCCGGCGTCAGGGTCGCAGCCGGAAGCGTCAGCAGCGGACCACCGTCACGTGCGGCGGCCGGAGTGCCGGCCAGGCCGTCGGCGAACGAGCCGCCGGTGGCCACGTACACCGTGCGTGGCGCGTCGCTGCCGCTGGTCGCCTGCGACACGGCGATGGCGGTGGCATACCGGTCGGCGCCGGCAAGGCGCGTGACCGTGCCACTGG
>JAHWKL010000023.1 GCA_019347915.1 Actinomycetota bacterium | reverse complement strand
GGCCGTTTCCCGTTCAATGGTGTTCGCTCAGACATGGAAACTCCTGTCGCCCCCCTCTATAGTTCCCCGGCATCCCGCGTCCAGCCGGGTCACATCAGACAACGGTCCTATCGAGGCCCACATGAGCCGATCTAACCCCAATTTTCTTGTCATCATGGTCGACCAGCTCTCGGCTTTGCGTCTCAGGGCCTATGGCCACAAGGTGGTGAAGACGCCGACGCTCGACCGCCTGGCCGAGCTCAAGCGCGCCGGCGCCGACGAACCCGACTTCGGCCGGGTGCCGGGAGGGCGGGTCCTGCCCGCTCGGCGCAGCCAACGCCCCACCGACCCCGATGTCGAGGTGCCGTCCCGCTCTCCCGAGGTCGCCACCGACAACGAGGTGTTCAAGCCGCCGTTCCTCGGTTCACGGGTGGTCAAGGGCATCACGCTCGACGAGATCGCCGCCTACGTGAACGAGACCGCGCTGTTCCGCAACCAGTGGGGCTACCGGCCGGAGAAGGGCGAGCCCGACGAGGAGTTCAAGAACCGTATCCGCCCGGTGCTGCGGGAGCAGTTGGCCGAGGCCAAGGCATCGGGGATCCTCCTTCCCCAGGTCGTCTACGGCTTCTTCCCGGCCAACGGTGACGGCAACGACCTGGTGATCTGGACCGACGACAGCCGGACCACCGAGTGGGGCCGCTTCTCCTTCCCCCGCCAGCAGGAGCACCCGTTCCTGTGCATCGCCGACTTCTTCCGCCCCCGCGACTCGGGCGAGGCCGACTACGCCGCCTTCCACATCGTGACCATGGGTGGCGCCGTGTCGGAGGCCGCCGGCCGGCTGTTCGCCGACGACGAGTACTCCAAGTACCTGCTCGTCCACGGCCTGGGCGTGGAGATGGCCGAGGCGCTGGCCGAGTACTGGCACCGCCGCATCCGGGAGGAGTGGGGCTTCGCCGACGAGGACGGGCCCACCCTCCAGGGCCTTTTCCGCCAGCAGTACCGCGGCGGTCGTTACTCGTGGGGCTACCCCGCCTGCCCCGACCTGGAGGACAACGTCACCGTGTGGAGGCTGCTGGAAGGTGGGCGCATCGGCCTGGTGGTGAGCGAGGAGACGGGCTACCAGTACCAGCCCGAGCAGACCACCTCGGCCATCGTCTGCCACCACCCCCGGGCCAAGTACTTCATCGCCCGCTGAGGACCCGACGCAGAACTACTTGCGCGTCCGCAGGCCCTTCCACCTGCGAGGTTCCTCACTAGATCGGGCAAGTAGTTCTGCGCCGGGCCCTGAGGGCCGGCGCCGCCGTCAGTCCCTCACCTCGGGTAGAGGGCTCGCAGGTCGGCGTAGTCGGTCTCGTCGGGCTGGTCGGTGCCCCCGGTGGGGTACATCACCGACCCGAGCAGCGAGTTGTGGGGCAGGCCCAGGGCATGCCCGATCTCGTGGGTGGCCACCACCCGCCGGAGGGCGTCGTCGAGCCCGCAGTCGGTGCACACCTCCACGAACGCCGACTTCGGATGGTCACCGCCGGGCTCCTGGGACGCCCGTCCCTGGAAGTCCAAGATGCCCTCCAGGCTCTGCTCGTCGGCCGGGCACACCGCGATGCGGGTCCCCTCGCCACGGCACTCACCGCCGGGCTCGCCGGCGGCCCAGGTGAGCCGCAGATCGGCACCGGAGCGGTTCCACACCTCCACCGCGTGCCGGGTGGCCCGGTGCCAGCCGGGATCGTCGGTCTCGTCCACGATCACGAGGTCCCGCTGCGCCCAGGGCCGGAACTCGAACTCGGCGGCGCTCACGGGCACCATCCGCACCAGGAGCAGGGCGAGGGCCACGGCGAAGGTCACCGAGTTGGCCAGGCGGACGATCGCCGCCAAACGGGCCTGCTCGGGCCCCAGGGTGGCCACGTCGTCGGCCCGCGGCCGCAGGTGCACGAGGTCGTCCACGCCGTAGCCCTGCGCCCGGTCACCGCCCACCAGCGACGCTGCCACCTCCCAGCCGGGCGCCACTCAGTGACCCCGCCGGACCCACTCGTCGAGGTGCGGCGCCTCGGCACCGATGGTCGTCGAGTCGCCGTGGCCGGTGTGCACGATCGTGCCCGCAGGGAGCGGGAGCAGCCGCCGGCGGATGGAGTCGATGATGGTCGGGAAGTCGGAGAAGGAGCGACCGGTGGCGCCGGGGCCGCCCTGGAACAACGTGTCACCGGAGAACAGCACCGCCTGGTCGGGCAGGTGCAGGCAGACGCCGCCCGGAGAGTGCCCGGGCGTGTGGAGCACGTGCAGGCGGGCCTGGCCCACCTCGATCTCGTCACCGTCGGCCAGCTCCCGGTCCGGGGCCCGGTCGGGGTGGACGGCGTCCCACAGCATCCGGTCGGCCGGGTGGACGGCGACCGGGGCGCCGGTGGCACCGGCCACGTCGAGGGCGGCGTTGACGTGGTCGTTGTGCCCGTGGGTGCAGACCACGGCGACGACCTGGCGGTCACCCACCGCCTCGAGAACGGGACGGGCGTCGTGGGCGGCGTCGATCACCACGACGGGAGCGCCCGCCGTCCGTTCACCGACGAGCCAGACGTTGTTCTCGACGTCGAAGTGCTGCCCGTCGAGGGAGAAGATCCCCGACGTCCGCACCCGCTCGACGGCCACCGCCACGTCCCGGCCCACCGGGGTCACAGCACGACGACCGAGCGCAGGACGTCGCCTCGGCCCATCTTGTCGAAGGCGACCTCGACCTGGTCGAGGGCCACGGTCTCGCTGACGAAGCCGTCGAGGTCGAACTTCCCCTGGAGGTAGAGGTCGATCAGCATGGGGAAGTCCCGCGAAGGCAGACAGTCGCCGTACCACGAGGACTTGAGGGCCCCGCCCCGCCCGAACACGTCGATGAGCGGCAGGTCGATGGTCGCCATGGGATCAGGAACGCCGACCTGCACCAGCGTCCCGGCCAGGTCGCGGGCGTAGAAGGCCTGCCGGTAGGTGGAGGCCAGGCCGACGGCGTCGATGACGACGTCGGCTCCGAAGCCGTCGGTCAGCTCCCGGACGGCCTCGACGGGGTCGACCTCGGAGGCGTTGACGGTATGGGTGGCCCCGAAGCCCACCGCCCACTCGAGCTTGCGGACATCGAGGTCGACGGCGATCACCCGCCGGGCCCCGACCAGGGCGGCGGCAGCCACCGCGGCGTTGCCCACACCACCGCAGCCGATCACCGCCACCGAGTCGCCCAGGCCCACCGCGCCGGTGTTGACCGCGGCACCGAACCCGGCCATCACCCCGCAGCCGACCAGTCCCGCCGCCTCCGGACGGGCGGCGGGGTCGACACGCACGGCTTGGCCGGCGGCCACGAGCGTCCGTTCGGCGAAGGCGCCGATCCCCAGTGCCGCGGTCAGGGGCGTCCCGTCGGCCAGCGTCATCGGCTGCGTGGCGTTGGCGCTGTCGAAGCAGTGGTGGAGGCGACCCCGGCGGCACGAGCGGCACCGCCCACACGGCGCCCGCCACGCCAGCACGACGTAGTCACCCGGCGCCACCTCGCTGACGCCGTCACCGACGGCCTCCACCGTCCCCGCCGCCTCGTGGCCGAGAAGGAACGGGAAGTCGTCGGTGATGGCACCCTCCCGGTAGTGCAGGTCGGTGTGGCAGACGCCGCACGCCTGGACGCGCACCTTCACCTCGCCCGGGCCGGGATCGGGGACGAGGACGGTCTCCACCGAGACCGGCGCGCCCTTGGCGCGGGCCACCACCGCCCGGGCCTCGACTGCCATGCGCTCCCCTTCCGCCGTGCCGCCTTCGCCGGGAAACAGGCTACCGGGGGCCGCCAGCGGCGGCCCCCGGTAGCGAGGAGGATGGACAGGTCAGCGGTGCGAGAGGCTCAGGCGACCTCGGGACGCACCGGGTACCCCGGCTTCTCGATGGGTGCCCGGACCTGGTTCCCCCACTCGGTCCACGACCCGTCGTAGTTGCGCACCTTGGGGAAACCCAGCAGGTGGTGCAGCGCGAACCACGTGTGGCTGGAGCGCTCGCCGATGCGGCAGTAGGCGATGACGTCGTCGTCCTCCTGGAGCCCGACCTCCTGCTCGTAGAGAGCACGTAGCTCGTCGGCGCTCTTGAAGGTGCCGTCGTCGTTGGCTGCCTTCTTCCAGGGCACGCTCGCCGCTCCGGGGATGTGACCGCCGCGCAGGGCGCCCTCCTGGGGGTAGGCCGGCATGTGCAGCAGCTCACCGGAATACTCCTGGGGTGAGCGCACGTCGACCAGCCGCCCCTGCGAACGGATGTGGGCGCGCACGTCGTCGGCGAAGGCGCGGATGGGGGCGTCGTCGCGCTCGACCACGGGGTAGTCGGCGGCCTGGGGGCTGGGCACGTCGGTCGTCATCGGCCGGCCCTCGTCCTGCCACTTCTGGCGGCCGCCGTCGAGCAGCCGGGTGTCCGGGTGGCCGAAGAGGCTGAACACCCACAGGGCATAGGCGGCCCACCAGTTGAAGTTGTCGCCGTAGAACACCACCGTCGTGTCACGGGAGATGCCCTTGGACGACATCAGCTTGGAGAACTCCTCGGCGTTGAGGTAGTCGCGGGCCACCGGGTCCTGCAGGTCGGTGTGCCAGTCGATCTTCACCGCGCCGGGAATGTGGCCCGTGTCGTACAACAAGACGTCCTCGTCCGACTCCACCACCACCACCTGAGGATCGTCGAGGTGCTCGGCCAGCCACTCGGTGGTGACGAGCTTCTCGGGATGAGCGTAGGCTTGGAGCTTCTGGTCGGTGTCGGGGGCGACGTCTGGTGCCATGGGCACTCCTCTCGTTTCCTGCGGTCAGGACTCGTTGGGACTCGTTGGTTCGTGCCGAGTCTAGGGTTATCGTGTCAATACCCGACAAGCCTGGTCAAGATTCGAGGTCGTCATGGCGTCTCCCCCCAAGCTCCAGCGCATCGTCGAGTTGTTCGCCGGCGCCCCCAAGGACCTGCGCCTGGAGGCGTTGCTGGAGTACTCGAGGACGGTCGGTCCCCTGCCCCCCGACCTCCAGGGCCACCGCGACCTCATGGAGCAGGTGCCCGAGTGCCAGACGCCGTTCTTCCTGGCCACCCGGATCGACGACGACGACCGGGTGCAGCTGCACTTCGACGTCCCCGCCGAGGCGCCGACCACCCGGGGCTTCGCCGGCATCCTCGCCGAGGGCCTCAACGGGGCGACGGCCGAAGAGGTGCTGGCAGTGCCCAACGACTTCTACAGCCAGATGGGTCTCGACGAGGCCATCTCCACCCTCCGCCTGCGGGGGATGGGCGCCATCCTCGGCCACCTCAAGCGCCAGGTCCGGGAGCAGACCTCCCCGGTGCACTAGGAATTTCGCCCTCGTTCGCTCGCTGCGCTCGCTCCACTCGGGCGAGCTGAACGTGCTCCGGGCGCATGCGCTAGGAGATCGTGACTTCTCCGGACGCCGGCACGCGGGTGGGGCGTAGGCCTTGGCGCTGGGCCAGGGTGGCGAAGCGGCAGGCGTCGCGCACGGCGCACCCGCGGGGGTCGTTGTTGAAGAAGGCGAAGACGTCGTCCCCGGGGCGCCACCGGGCCGCCAGCCGCTCGGCCCACCGGCCCAGCGCCTGGTCGCCGTAGCACGGCCAGGGCCGGGCCCGTCCCTCGTGGAAGCGCACGTAGCCCCAGTCGGCGGTGCGCTCCACCAGGCCCAGCGGCCGCGACCGGCGGTCGGCCAGCACCAGGGCGACGTTGCGGGCGGCCAGGAGCGACAGCGTGTCGTCGTCGAACCACGACGGGTGGCGGAACTCCACCGCCACCCGCGTCGAGGCGGGGAAGCGGTCGAGCGTGTCCGCCAGGCGGGGCCGGTCGGCCGCCAGCGTGGGGGGGAGCTGCAGCAGCAGCGGCCCCACCCGGGGCACCTGCGCCGGCAGGTCGGCGTCGGCCAACACCGCCGCCAGCATCGTCCCCAGCTCGGTGGCCCTGCCGTCGAGCATGGTGTAGGCGACGTCGTCGAGCTCGGCCAGCACGGCCAGGCCGGCGGCGGTGGCCAACGGGTTCCCCGACAGGGTTCCCGCCTGGTACACCGGTCCGAGGGGGGCCAGTTGCTCCATCACGTCCCGCCGGCCGCCGAAGGCCCCGAGGGGCAGGCCACCACCGATGACCTTGCCGAAGCACCACAGGTCGGGGCGCACGCCGAGGCGCTGGCTGGCTCCCCCGGGACCGAGGCGGAACCCGGTGATGACCTCGTCGAAGCACAGCAGGGCGCCGGTCCGGTCGCACGCCTGGCGCAGCCCCTGGAGGAAACCCGGCGCCGGGGGCACCAGGCCCATGTTGGCGGCAACCGGTTCCACCATGACCACGGCCACGTCGTCGCCGATCTCCGGCACCCGGTTGTAGGGCGCCACCACCGTGTCGGCCACCGCCCCGGGCGTCACCCCGGCCGAGGCGGAGAGCCCCTGGTCGGCCACCCCGCTCCCGCCGGCGGCGAGCAGGGCGTCGCTGTGGCCGTGGTAACCGCCGGCAAACTTCACCACCGTGGGCCGGCCGGTGGCGCCACGCGCCACCCGCACGGCGGACATGGCCGCCTCGGTGCCACTGGAGGTCAGCCGCACCATCTCCAGCCCGGCCACCCGGCGGCACAGCTCCTCGGCCAGGAGCACCTCCCGCTCGGTGGGGGCTCCGAAGGTGGTCCCCTCCCCCGCCGCCCGGCGCACCGCCTCCACCACCCGGGGATGGGCGTGGCCGAGGATGGAGGCTCCGTAGCTCTGCACGTAGTCCACGTAGCGGCGGCCCTCGACGTCCCACACGTGGGCGCCCTGGGCCCGTGCCACGAAGTACGGGGTGCCGCCCACGGAGCGGAAGGCCCGGACCGGCGAGTTCACCCCGCCGGGGATGACCCGCTGGGCCCGCTCGAACAGCGACCGGTTGGTGGGAGGGGTCACAGCAGGTCGGCCACCTCGGCGGCGAAGTAGGTGAGGATCATGTCCGCCCCCGCCCGCTTCACCGCGCCGAGTTGCTCCAGGGCGGTGGCGGGGCCGTCGATCCAGCCCCGCTCGGCCGCCGCCTTGACCATGGCGTACTCACCGGAGACGTGGTAGGCGGCCACCGGCACGTCGACCGCGGCCCGCACGGCGGCGATGACGTCGAGGGAGACCAGCGCCGGCTTGACCATCACGGCGTCCGCTCCCTCGGCCACGTCGAGCGCCACCTCGGCCAGGGCCTCCCGGGCGTTGCGGGGATCCTGCTGGTAGCCCCGGCGGTCGCCGCCCCCGGCGATGGAGACGTCCACGGCGTCGCGGAAGGGCCCGTACAGCGAGGAGGCGTACTTGGCGGCGTAGGCCAGGATGGCCACGTCGGTGTGCCCGTGGCCATCGAGGGCGGCGCGGACGGCGCCGACCTGGCCGTCCATCATCCCGCTGGGCGCCACCACGTCGGCCCCGGCCACGGCCTGGGCCACCGCCACCCGGGCATAGCGCTCGAGCGTGGGGTCGTTGTCGACGCGACCGTCGGGGCCGAGCACGCCGCAGTGGCCGTGCTCGGTGTACTCGTCGAGGCACAGGTCGGCCATGAGCACCACCTCGTCGCCCACCTCGTCGCGCAGCTCGCGCAGCGCCACCTGGACGATCCCGTCGGGGTCCCACGCCCCGCTGCCCTCGGCGTCCTTGGCCGACGGGACCCCGAAGACGATGACGGCGGGCACCCCGGCCCGGGCCAGCGCCGCCGTCTCCTTGCGCAGCGACTCCAAGGTGTGCTGCACCACCCCGGGCAGGGAGGCGACGGGCCGGGGGTCGACGATGTCCTCGCGCACGAACAGCGGGGCGACCAGGTCGTCGACCGAGAGCCGGGTCTCGGCGACCAGCCGGCGGAGCGCCGGGGTACGCCGCAGCCTGCGCAGCCGCCGGGCGGGAAAGCTCACCTCGCCCAGCCTACGACCCGTCCGTTCTGGCCCCCGCAGCGGGACGTCTTCCCGGCGTTCCTGGGGCCAGAACGGCCGGTTGTGGCTCAGCCGAGAGCGGCCCGGGGGCCCAGGGCGGCGACGAGGGCATCGACCAGGCCGTCGAGGGTGTGGACGGCGGCCTCGGCGTCGACGGTGACGCCGTGCCGGCGGGCGGTGGCGGCGGTCACCGGCCCGATGCAGACCACCACCGGGGGAAGGGCCCGGCGACCGGCGACCTCGAGGAAGCTGGTCACCGCCGACGACGAGGTGAAGGTGACGGCATCGGCCGTGCCGGCGGCCTCGATCAGCGACGGCGGCGGCGTGACCGGGCGGGTGCGGTAGGCCTCCACCACGTCGACGTGCCACCCGGCGGCTCGCAGGCCCTCGGGCAGGACGTCACGCGCCACCGCCGCCCGGGGCAGGAGCACCCGCCCCCCGCCGGGCGGGGGCGGGGGGAAGGCGGTGAGCAACGACTCGGCCACGAACCGCTCGGGGACCAGGTCGGCGACGAGGCGGTGCTCGGCCAGGGCGGCGGCGGTGCCCGGACCGATGGCCGCCACCCCGGCGGCGCCGAAGGACCGGGCGTCGGGCAGCAGCGGCAGGAACCGGGTCACGGCGTTGGCCGAGGTGAACACGACCCAGTCGTACGACACCACCGAGCAGGCCGCGGCCCGCAGCGCCGCCCCGCCGTCGGCGGGGTCGCCCACCTCCACCACCGCCAGCTCCACCGTGGCGGCACCCAGGCGCTGCAGCCGTGCGGCCAGGGCGCCCCGGGAGGCCGCCGGCCGGGTCACCACCACGGTCCGGCCGAACAGCGGCCGTTGCTCGTACCAGGCCAGGTCGAGCCCGGCCACCTCCCCGATCACGATGACCGCCGGCGGGTCGATCTCGGCGGAGGCCAGGCCCTGGAGCGTGGTGCGCACCGTCCGCTGGTCGGGGCGCGTGCCCCACTGGACCGATGCCACCGGCGTCTCGGGGGCGAGGCCGCCGGCGAGGAACCGCCCGGCGACGGCCGCCCTCGTGGCCACGCCCATCACCACGACGATGGTGCCGCCCACCCGGGCCAGCGCCTCCCAGTCGGTCTCGATGGCCGCTCCCGGCTCCTGGTGACCGGTGACGACGGTGAAGGAGGTGGCCCGGCCCCGGGCGGTGAGGGGCACGCCGGCGTAGGCGGGCACGGCCACGGCCGAGGTCACCCCGGGCACGACCTCGAAGGGCACGCCGGCGGCCCCGAGGGCCTCGGCCTCCTCGGCCCCGCGGGCGAAGACGAAGGGGTCGCCGCCCTTGAGCCGGACGACCTCCAGCCCCGTCCGCCCCTTGTCGACCAGCAAGGCGTTGATGTCCGACTGGGGAAAGCTGGGGCCGCGGGGCGTCTTGCCCACGCTGATGCGCTCGGCGCCGGCGGGGGCCAGCTCCAGCAGCGAGGCCACCGACAGGCGGTCGTAGATCACGACGTCGGCGGCGGCCAGCACCTCGGCGCCCCTCACCGTCAGTAGGCCCGGATCTCCGGGGCCGGCGCCCACCAGGTAGACGGTCACGGCTCAGTGGGGGACGGCGTCGGCGGCGTCGGCCAGCAGCGAACGGCCACCGCCGGCGTCGAGGAGCCGCCGGCCCAGCGACCGGCCGACCTCGGTGGGGTGGGCGCCAGGAGGCGCCTGGAGCTCGTCGCGCAGCACCATGCGCCCGTCGAAGGTCGCCAGCACCGCCCGCAGGCGCAGCCCCCCGTCGGGCGCGTCGGTGGCGAAGGCGCCGGCGGGCAGCTCGCAGCCGCCCCCGAGCGTGGCCAGGAAGCCCCGCTCGGCCTCCACCGCCCGCCGGGACGGCCGGTGGTCGAGGACGGCGACGAGGGCCATGGTGGCGGCATCGTCGTCCCGGCACTCGACGGCGAGCGCTCCCTGGCCGACCTGGGGCACCATCACCGCTGGCTCCAACACCTCGGCGGCCTCGGACTGCCGGCCCAGGCGCTCGAGGGCGGCGGCGGCCACGACCACGGCCGAGAACTGGCGAGCGCGACCCAGGCGCGTCTCGATGTTGCCCCGGAGCCCGGCGAAGGTGAGGTCGGGACGGAGGTCGACCAGCTGGGCCCGGCGCCGGTTGGCGCCCGTGGCCACCGTGCCCCCGGCGGGGATGGCCGACAGCGACCGGCCGACCAGCACGTCGCGGGGGTCACCCCGCTCCGGCACGGCCGCGAGGACCAGCCCCGGCGTGGCCAGCGACGGCGAGGAGGGCAGGTCCTTGGCCGAGTGGACGGCGAGGTCGGCCCGCCCGTCGACCACCGCCGCCTGCACCTCCTTGACGAAGACCCCCTGGCCACCCAGCTCCCAGATGGCGCGCTGCGGCGAGCGGTCGCCCAGGGTCTCCACGACCACCAGGTCGACCTCCAGGCCGGGATGGGAACGCCGCAGCCGTGCGGCCACGTGCTCTGCCTGCCAGCGCGCCAGCGAGCTGCCGCGGGTGGCGATGCGCAGCCGTTCCCCCGAGCGTCGTTCGGGCGTCACTTCCCCACCGTATCCACGAGGCTGGCGGGAAGCGGGCCGCACGCATCTGGCCGGCCATCGAAGCCGGCGCTCAGAGGTCGAAGAGCTCGCGCAGGGCCTCGGAGAGCCGCTCGCCCCTCGGGGAGCCGGCTGTGTCCTTCAAGCGGACGCTGGGCTCGTGGAGCAGCTTGGCGATGACGGTGCGGGTGACGTCGTCGACCGCAGCCCGTTGGGCGGGATCGAGACGCCGGCCGAGCCGGCGGAGCTCCCCGGTGCGCACGGTCTCGGCCCGCCCCCGCAGGGCGGTGACGAGCGGCGCGACCTGACGGGCGGTCACCGCCTCGCGGTAACGGCTCACCTCGTCGTCGATGACGTCACGGACCCGGGCCAGCTCCTGCCGGCGCTCGGGCACGCCCCGCTCGGCGAAGGACCGCAGGTCGTCCATGTCCAGCAGGGTCACCCCGGGCAGGTCGGCGGCGCCGGGGTCGACGTCGCGCGGAACGGCCACGTCGACGATCAGCAGCGGCCGGCCGCCGCGGGCGCGCACGACCGGTTCGAGGTCACCGTGGTCGACCAGCACGGACGAGGCGCCGGTGGAGGTGAGCAGGAGATCGACCTCGGCCAGGGCATCGGGGAGGGCCGACAGGCGCAGCGACTGACCGCCGACCCGAGCCGCCACGGCCTCGGCCCGGTCGGGCGTGCGGTTGGCCACGAGGATCTCGCTCACCCCGGCAGCGGCCAGCGACGCGACCATTCGCTCGCCCGTCTCCCCGGCACCGAGCACCAGCACGCGGCGGCCCTCCAGGCTGCCCAGGCGCTGGTCGGCGAGCGCCACCGCCGCCTGCGACAGCGATGTGACCCGGCGGGAGATGCCCGTCTCGGTCCGCACCCGCTTGCCCACCTCGAGGGCGTGACGGAACAACATGTTGAGCACCGGGCCGGCGGCCCCCTCGGCGGCTGCGATCTCCCACGCCCCCTTGACCTGACCGAGGATCTCGCTCTCGCCGAGCACGGCGGAGTCGAGGCCGGCGGCCACGGTGAACAGGTGGGCCACGGCGGCGGCGTCGTGGAAGGTGTAGAGATGGTCGGCGAAGTCCTCGGGGGGCAGCGAGCCCAGCTCGCCGAAGAACGCTCGCACCTCGCCCACGGCCCCGTGGAACCGCTCGACCTGGGCGTAGACCTCGCTGCGGTTGCACGTGGAGAGCACCACCGCCTCGGAGAGGTTGTCCCGCCCCGTCAGGTCGTGCAGCGCCTTGGGCATGCGCTCGCGCGACACCGTCATCCGCTCCAGCACCTGGAGCGGGACGCTGTGGTGGTTCAGCCCGACGACGATCACAGACACGTGGTGAGGCGCTCCCTTGCCTCGGCGATCCTGCCTGCCCGAATCAGCTCCAGCATCCCCGAATCGAGAAGTTCCTGCCAACTTCCGGCATCGGGAACGTCGCCGCCGGCCCGCTGCGCGTGGCGTCGCTCGGAGACCAGCTCCAACAGCGCCAGGTGCTCGGGCCCGAGCTCTTCCTCGACGTGGCGGCGCAGCCATGCGGTCAGGGCCGGGCTGCGCCCGCCGGTGGTCACGGCGACGGTGACGGGACCGCGGCGGGCCACGGCGGGAACGGTGAACGAGCCGGCGGCGGCGTCGTCGACCCGGTTCACCCACACCCCGGCAGCCTCACCGTCGTCGCTCACCGCCTGGTTGACGGCAGGGTCGTCGGTGGCGGCCACGACCAGCCAGTGGCCGGCCACCTCGCCCCGCCGGTAGGGCCGCTGCTCGACGGTCACGCCCACCAGCGCCCGGAGCCCCTCGACCACCCGAGGCGCCACCACCCGGACCCGGGCGCCGGCGGCGATCAGCCCCTCGGCCCGGCGCAAGGCCACGGGGCCGCCGCCCACCATCAGGCACCGGCGGCCGGAGACGGTGAGGAACACGGGGTACTGCTCGCCGGTGACCGGCATCACTCGGATGCTTCGGCAGGGACGGCGGGAGCGCCGGACGAGCCGGCTGAGGAGCCGGCTGAGGAGCCGTTGCCGTCGCTCGCGGCCGACGCCTCCACCATGGCGGCCAGGCCGGCGGTGCGCCGCCGCTGGTAGAAGCTCAGGATCTGCAGCTCGACGGCCAGGTCGACCTTGCGCAACGAGACGTCGGGCGGCACGGTCACCACGGCGGGAGCGAAGTTGAGGATGGACCGGACCCCTGCGGCCACCAGGTCGTCGGCGACCTCCTGGGCCACCACCGCCGGGGTGGCGATCAGCCCGATGGTGGTGCCCAGACGGGCCACGACGGAGGGCAGGTCGTCGATGCTCTCGATCACCAGGTCGCCCACCCGTTCCCCCACCTTGGCGGGGTCGGCGTCGACCAGGGCACCGACCGGGAAGCCGCGGTCACTGAAGCCCCGGTAGTTGGCCAGGGCCTGGCCGAGGTTCCCGACCCCGACGATGACGACCGGCCAGTCCTGGGTCAGACCCAGCTCCCGGCTCATCTCGAACAGCAGGTACTCGACGTCGTAACCGACGCCGCGGGTGCCGTACGAACCCAGGTAGGAGAGGTCCTTGCGCACCTTGGCGGCGTTGACGCCCGCCAGCTCGGCCAAGCGCTCGGAGGAGATGGTCGCCGCCCTGGGGCTCTCGGCCAGCTCCAGGAGGCTGCGGAGGTACACCGGCAACCGGGCCACGGTCGCTTCGGGGATACGACGGCGAGGGCGGGAGTCGGTCACCCGTCGAGCCTACCGAAGCCCGGTGAGCGTTCACGAAGTCACGAGCGCGCCCGTACTCGCCCCGCGGAAGGTGCCGGGCGACCGGACGGGTAGCGTCGGGGCCGGCATGGACACGCCGATCCGGGTCATGGTCGTCGACGACACCGATCACGTGCGGCGCATGCTGCGCAACATGCTCGAGCTCGACGGCTTCGCCGTGGTGGGCGAGGCCTCGGGGGGCACCGAGGCGGTGACGCTGCTGGACGAGGTGGACACCGACGTGGTCGTCATCGACTACAAGATGCCGGACCTCGACGGGCTGGAGACCGCCGCCCGCATGCGGGAGCGCCACCCCGACCTGGTGATGATCCTCTACACGGCGTTCGTCGACGCCGAGCTCGAGCAGCGGGCGGCCGAGGTCGGGGTCGCCCTGGTGCTGGGCAAGATCGAGGGGCTCGAGTCCCTGGAGCGGGAGATCACCCGCCTCTGCCGCACCCTGTTCTAGAACCTTCGTCGCCTCCTACGTGAGCACGACGAACTGCACCACGGCGGCCAGCACGATCAGCACCAGCAGCAGGGCCAGGGCGAGGGTGGTGGCGGGCCTCACGGGCGCGGCGGCGGTCGCGAGCGGAGCGAGACCGGCGAGGTGTGACCCGGGTGCCCGCCACCAGGCGCCGAGGTGCCGTCGCCGTCACCGCCCTCCGCCGGCGCCAGGATCACGGTGTCGCCCGGCGCCAATCCCAGCTCGTCGGCGGCCGAGCGACGGTCGGCGGCGATCGAGACCAGGCCGTAGGAGTCGACCACCAGCGCCACCGCCCCGGGCCCGATGGCGCCGTAGGCGCCGGCCCGGGAGGCGGTACGCACGCCGCTCGGCAGCGCCAGGCTGAGTGGTTCGTCGAACGGCTCGATCTCGTCGGCACCAACGTTGAGCTGGACGTTGCCGTAGCGGTCGACCCACAGCACCTCGGCCACCAGCTTGCCCGCCTCCGTCCGGCTCACCGGCAGCACACCGGGCAACAGCTGGGCCGGGTCGACCAGCTCCCCCAGATCAGCCAGGGCAGCGCCGTTGCACAGGTGGGCGGCGACAGGGGCGAACACGTCGCGGCCGGCGAAGGTCGGTCCCGGCGCGGGAAGGTGGAACGCCGGGTCGGTCAGCTCCACGGCGGCGCTGGCCCCGCCGACCATGGCCACCGCCGACGCCAGCACGCCGTTGTCGGGCCCCACGAAGACGGCCTCCCGGTCACCCACCTCCACCGCCACCGCCCGCCGGTCGGTGCCCACCCCGGGGTCGACCACGGCCAGCACCACCCCGGGAGCCAGGTACTGCGCCGCCCGGGCCAGGGCCAGCCCGCCGGCACGGACGTCGTGGGCCGGCACGCCGTGGGTGATGTCGACGACCGTGACGTGGGGAGCGACAGCCCGGATGACCGACGTCACCACGCCCACGAACTCGTCCTGCAGCCCGTAGTCGGAGAGGAACGAGACGGTCTCGAAGCGGCTGGCCATCGGCGGGTGACGGTACCGGCGTCAGCCTGCTTCGGTGTACCCCCGGGCCAGGTAGCGGTCGACCTCGTCCTCCGACAACCGGTACGACTTGCCCACGCGCACGGCACGAAGGTCGCCGGACTTGATCAGCCGGTAGACGGTCATGGTGGAGACGCGCAAGATGGCGGCGACCTCGGCGACCGTCAGGTACTGGGCACGACCCGGTGGCTGGGCCATGGACATCACCCCTTCTCCGTTGGGGGCACTGTATGCCACCGTTGCCGGTGGGGGAAGTGGGAACCATGGTGATGGCCGGGACGGTTCCGGCACGGCAGCCGCGCTCACGCCCCCCGGCCCAGCTCGCGGGACCGCTCGGTGGCGGCGGCCACCGCCTCGACCAGGACGCTGCGGAGGCGGCCCGCCTCCAGGACCCGCAGGCCGGCGGCCGTGGTCCCCCCCGGCGAGGTGACCCCCGCCCGCAGGTGCTGGGGGTCGTCCCCCGTCTCGTCCAGGAGGCGGGCCGCGCCCAGGAGCGTCTGCACGGCGAGGCGGCGGCTCACGTCGTGCGGGAGCCCCACGACCACGCCGGCGTCGATGAGGGCCTCGGCGATCAGGAAGACGTAGGCGGGCCCCGACCCGGAGAGGCCGGTGACGGCGTCGAGGAGGGCCTCGGGGACCCGCACCACGTCACCGACGGCGCCCAGCACCTGCTCGGCCCAGGCCAGGTGCTCCGCGCCGGCATGGGTGCCGGCGGCGATGGCGGCGGCCCCGGCGCCGACCAGGGCCGGGGTGTTGGGCATGGCCCGCACCACGGGGAGGGGGCCCAGGGCGGCCTCCAGGGAGGCAAGGGGGACGCCGGCGGCAATGGAGAGCACGCGGTCGGCGCCGGCGGCGGCCACCTCCCGGCAGGCGGCGGCGACGTCGCCCGGCTTCACCGCCACCACCACTCCCTCGGCACGGGGCGGCGCCTCGACCACGGCGACACCGGGGAAGCGCGCCTCCAGCTCGTCCCGGCGTCCGGCTCTGGCCTCGACGATGGTCACCTCACCGGGCTCGGCCCAGCCCCGGGCCAGCAGGCCTCCGACCAGGGCCTCGCCCATCCGCCCGCCGCCCACCACCGCCAACCGTGTGGCCATGGGCGGCACGCTACCGCCGGCGCCCTCTGCGGGGTCGGCTCACCGCCCCGGGGACGCCCTACGGCAGGCAGCCCCTCGGGTCGCGGGGGGAGCCGCCGTAGCGGGTCTCGAAGTGGAGGTGCGGCCCGGTGGAGCGCCCGGTGTTGCCCACCGCCCCGATGGTGTCGCCCTGGGCCACCTCCTGCCCCTGGGAGGTGCTGATCTTGCTCTGGTGGCCGTAGAGGGTGGTCAGCCCACCGCCGTGGGAGATGATGACCACGTTGCCGTAGCCGCCCTGCTGGCCGGCGAAGATCACGGTGCCGGCCTTGGCCGCCCAGATGGGCGTGCCGGTGGGTGCGGCGACGTCGATGCCGGCGTGGAGGCGGCCCCAACGGTTCCCGAAGCCGGAGGTGACGGTGCCACGGGTGGGCCAGATGCAGCCACCGCCCCCCACCCTGCCGTCAGAGGTCACCCCGACGATGCCGGCTGCCGAGCCGCTGCTCCTCGAGGCTTGGCGCCGGCGAGCCTCGGCGGCGGCCCTGGCCTCAGCCTCGGCGATGATGCGGGTGAGCTCGGCCTCGCTGCGGGCCTGGGCGGCGATCTCGTCCGACACCTCGGTGGCCCGGACCTCCAGATCGCGGGCGAGGCGCGCCTTCTCCTCCCGGGTGGTGGCCAGCTCCGCCAACCGGCCCTCGGTCTCGCCCCGGCGCTCGTCGGCCTTGACGCGGGCGGCGTCGGCTTGCGCCCGGCTGACCTCGAAGTCCTCCTGGGCGGCGTTGAGCTCGTCGATCACGTCGTCGTCCCTGGCCGCCACCTGGGCGAGCAACGCCCGCTTGCGGGCCGCCTCGGTGATGTCGCGGGACTGCACCATGTCTTCCACGGGATCGCCGGCGGGGCGGATGAAGGACTCCACCGCCCGTTGCACGACGGCCTCGGTCAACCCGTCGATGCGCTGGCCGGTCTCGGCGACCTGGCGCTCGGCCTCGGCCACCTCGGCCTCGGCGGCGGCCACCGCCTGGCGGGCCCCGTCGACCTCGGCGGCCTGAGCCAGCATCTGTTCGTCCAGGGCGCGCAGGGCGTTGTTGAGCTCGTCCTCGGAGGCTTGAAGCCCGTCGAGCTCTCTCGCCAACTGCGCCTTGCGCTCACGAGCCTTCTCGCGCTCGGCGCGCGGGTCAGCGCCGGCGGGAGCGACCTGGGCCCCGAAAAGGGCCAGGAGGACGAGCACGAGCACGATCCTGATCTTTGTCATACGGTCGGTCGCTCGCTGCTCTCTCTCGCTGTGACGGCGTCGAGCCGCGCGCTGCATCAACATCAACTTGCGACGTGAAGAACCGCGGGGACCGTAACACGAGCGCAATCTCGCCGCCACTCTTTCGCAACCGGCCCAACCCGCTCGAGGGGCGCCGAAATCGCCTCCGAGCGACCCTATCGGTCCTCCCGGCCACCCGTCGGCTGTCCGGTGACGATCTGGACGACGAGCAGCGCGGCGGCGATGCCGGCGCCGGCCAGGAAGGTGGCGCCGGCGTCGATCCGGGTCAGTGCCACCCCGGCGAGGAGGGGGCCGGCCGTCTGCCCCAACCGCACCCCACCGACCCACACGGCCACCACCGAGCCTCGGCTCGAGGCCGGTGCCGCGCCGGCGACGATGTTCTGCAACGAGGGCACGGCGAGCCCCTCGCCGAGGCCGTAGAAGAGCGCCCCGGCGACCACGACGGGCAGCGCCGGCGCCTCACCGATCACGATGAAGGCGGCGGTCAGCACCGCCGAGCCGGTCAGGACCAGGGGGCGAGCACCGAAGCGGGCGGTGAGACGCCCGAGCGAGAGTGCGCCGATCGTGGCCGTGACCGCCGGCAGACCCAGCACCAATCCTCGGGAGGTGGGACCGAGACCGAAGCCGTCGGCCAGGTACAAGGGAAGGACGGTGAGCAAAAGCCCGAAGATGAGGAGGAACAGCACCACACCGCTCCCCATGGCGGTCAGCACGCGCGGCGAGTGGAGGAAGCCCAGGGCCTGGCGCACCTGGTGCCCGATGCGAACGTCCTGGCGGCGGGTGGGCCCCAGGACGACGGCGGCGCCGCCGGCGGTGACCAGGCCCATCCAGTAGGGAAGGAAGGCGGCCCGCCAGCCGCCGACCTCGGTCAGCGCACCCCCCAGCGCCGGGAGCACGGCGAGCGAGATGGTGAGCACGGCGGAGTTCTGGCCGATCAGTCGGGCACGGTCCACACCCTGCCAGTGGTCGGCGATGAGGACCACGGCCAGATTGATCAACCCTGCCGAGCCGACGCCCTGCAACAGGCGCAACGCCAGCAGGATGGGAAAGGAGGGGGCGAAGCTGGCCATGCCGCCGGAGACGCCGAACACCAAGAGGCAGGGAACCACCACCTCCCGGCGGCCGTAGCGGTCGGCGAGCAGGCCGATGGCGGGTGCCACCACCACGCCGGGGAGGGTCGCCGCCGCCACGAGCAGGCCGGCCCCGGCCTCGGTGATCCCGAGGTCGCCGAGGATGTCGGGGATGGCCGGCGCGATGAGGGTGTTGGCCATGATCCCCGTGACGGTGATGACGAAGATCATCCACCGGGGAGGTGGACGGTGGCGCCGGCGACCGGTGGCGCCGGCAGCGGTCGAGGGGCCCGAGGAACCTGGCGTGCCTGCCCGCACTTCCCCGAACGAGCGGGATCGTTGCGCTCCTCGGGCCCCGCCGGTCACCCTAGACCACGCGGACCTGAAAGACAACGAGATACTCGGAGAACTAGGAGATACTCATCAACACTCGACCGGGCGTCGAGCGGTCAGGTCGGCGTAGATGCGGCGGAGGCGGGCGGCGGCGGTGGACCACGTGTAGCGGGTGGCGCGTCGTGCCGCCTGGTGTCCCATGTCCCTGGCCAGTTCGGGACTGGCCAGCAGCTCACCGATCCGGGCGGCGTAGTCGGCGGGGAGGCGACCCTCGACCAGGAAGCCCGTCCGCCCGTGCTCCACGACCGTGCGCAGCCCGCCCACCGCCGCCGCCACCACGGGCCGCCCACAGGCCGCCGCTTCCAGGGCGACGAGGCCGAAGGACTCCGAGCGGCTGGGGACGATCACCACGTCGGCGGCCCGGTACCACGTGGACAGGAGGTGGTGCGGCTGGGGAGGCACGAAACGGACGCGCGAAGCCAGTCCGAGGTCCTCGACCAGCGAGTGCACCCGGGCCAGCTCGGCCGGGCCGCCGATCCCGCTCGGGCCTCCGACCACGACCAGCTCGGCGCGGGGGTGATCGAGCTCGGCCAGCGCCGCCACGGCGACGTCGAGCCCCTTCAGGGGCTGGATGCGCCCGACGAAGAGCAGCACGGGGTGCCGGGCCGCCCGCCGGCCGCCGACCAACGAGATGCGACCGGCTGAGGCCCAGCCGAGCGCGGCGCGGGCCCCGTTTCGGTCACCGGGGGAGAAGAAGGCGTGATCGACCCCCGGCGGCACCACCTCGATGCGCTCGCCCGGCGCGTCGTAGTGACGTTGGAGCTCGGCCGCCTCCTCGACACAGTTGGCCACGATGGCGTCGCTGCAGGCGATGACCCTGCCCTCGGCCCGGGCCCGGGCGGCGGGCTCGCTGGCGGCCGCCTCCGCCTTGACCCGGGCCAAGGTGTGGAAGGTGGACACCAGCGGCAGCCCCAGCTCGTGCTTGACCGCGTGCCCGGCCACCCCTGACAGCCAGTAGTTGGCATGGACGGCGTCGACGTCACCGCTGGCCCGGGCGTGGTCCACCACCCCGGCGGTGAAGGCCGGGACCAGGGCGGGAAGCTCCTCCTTGGGCACCTCCGCCGTGGGGCCGGCCTCGACGTGGACCACCCGGAACCCAGGCTCCACCACCACCTCCGGAGCCAGCTCCGGCGACCACGCCCTGGTGTAGACGTCACAGGCGACACCGGCCTGGGCCAGGCCCGAGACGAGCTCGCGGACATAGACGTTCATCCCCCCGCTGTCGCCGGTTCCCGGCTGCACCAACGGTGAGGTGTGGAAGGAGAGGACGGCCAGCCTGCGCACGCGGCGGCCAACGCTATTGGTTGCACACCGCTTCGGGCGAAGCCGGAGGCCGGCCCGCCCCGGTCACCGGCTCAGGGGAGCACCACGGGAAGCCGTTCGATGAGCGGCAGGAAGACCTCCACCACGTCGGGGTCGAACTGCGTTCCGGCCATTCGGGCCAGCTCGGCGGCGGCCTGCTCTGCGGGCATCGCCAACCGGTACGGCCGGTCGGTGGTCATGGCGTCGAAGGCGTCCACCACGCTGAACGCCCGAGCCGGCAGCGGGATCTCCTCGCCCCGCAGGCCCTCCGGATAGCCGGAGCCGTCGAACATCTCGTGGTGGCACCGCACGATCTCGGCCGCGGTGGTCATGAACGGGATGTTCTCGAGCATCTGGTAGCCGATGACCGGGTGGGTCCGCATGACCCGCCACTCGGCGGCGGTGAGGGGCCCGGGCTTGGAGAGGATGCGCTCGGGCACGCCGACCTTGCCGGCATCGTGGAGGAGGAAGCCGTACTCGGCGTCGGGATGGTCGGCGGCCACGCCGAGCGCCTCCATGAGGACCACGCCGTAGGCCCGACACCGCTCCAGGTGCTGGCCGGTGTAGGCGTCCTTGGCCTCGACCACGAAGGCGAGCGACCGGATCGTCTCCAGGTACGTCGTCTTCAGGGAGGCGAGGGCCTCCTCCAGCTGCTCGGCCCGTTCCTTCTGGTTGCGGTACAGGACGCCGATGTCGCGGGCGAACATCCTGAGCTGGGCCTCGAGGGCGTCGGCCTCGGGTGCCGGAGGAGAGAGATCTCGACCGTCAACCACCGGGCGCGTCGGCACTGAGACGTTCGATGGCGTCCAGGAGCTCCACCGCCGAGAACGGCTTGGCCAGGAAGGCGTCGGCGCCGGCGGCGGCGCTGGCGTCCCGGATGGCGACGTCCTCACGGGCAGTCAGCATCAGCACCCGCGTGGTCCGGTGATCGACCTGCCGGCACACCTCGATGCCGTCCATACCCGGCATCATCACGTCGAGCACCAGCACGTCGGGAACGACCGCCTCCTGCCCCGCGCCGACGTCACCGCCGGCGGTGGCGTCGCTGCCGGCGCCCAGGAGCTGCAGGGCCGAGGGACCGTCCACCGCTTCGGCGACCTCGAAGTCACCGGCTTCCAACACGGCCCGCACGACGGCGCGGATGCAGTCGTCGTCGTCCACCACGAGCACGGCCCGGCGGGAGGGAGACGGTACGGCGTCGGTCACTGGAGCAGGCTCTCGATCGAGACCTCGCCGCTCCGGTAGCGCCGCACCACCTCGGCCTGGAGCAGATCGATGCGGTCATGGAGCTCTCGCCGCAGCGACGAGCACTGCGTCTCGAAGGCGGCCAGGTCGTCCACCAGCCGCTCGATCTCGGCATCGCTGCGCTCGGGCAGCGAGGCGAGCAACCCCGGGCCGGCGATGGCGTCGAGCTCGGGCGTCTCGGCTTCGGTGGGCTCGGGGGCCATGAGCTGCGGCAGCCGGCCCACGCCCGGGGAGCGCGTGCGCTCGGCGAGGATCTCGCTCAACCGGGCGACCATGCGCTCCTGGTCGAAGGGCTCGCCCCCGGCCGCCCGGCGCTGGCGTTCGGCGGCGACGATGTCCAGGCGCCCCTGGGCCATCCGTCGTTGGTACGACAGCGCCACTTCGACGACCTGGCCCTCGGCGCGGCGCGCCCGCAACTCCTCCATCGAGAGCGAGGCGGGGTCGGCCGACCACTCCGGGGCCAACACGGAGTCGAGGCGAGCTTGGTCCACCCCGGGATGCTACCCCCGTGGTCCTCCGGCGAAGAGCGCTGCCCTCTCGCCACGGGCGAGGGACCCGCGGCGCTCCGGTGGCCAGTAACGCCACACCACCCGGCCCGTGACACCGCCGGCGGCCACCCGGCCGAAGGTGCGGCTGTCGGTGCTCGCCGCCGGGTTGTCACCGGCCACCTCGACGCTCCCGTCCGGGTGCACGGTGACCACCCGCTTGACGAGCAGGCGGGACGCCACCCGGGGGTCGGCGACCGCCACCACGTCGCCCACCCGGGTCGCCAGGGTGCGGACCGCCACCACCCGGTCGCCCGGCAGCAGGGTGGGGACCATGCTGGAACCGCCGACCTCGACCCGCACGACCGATCGGGCGGCGGCCACGGCAGCGACGGTGATGGCCGCGAGAAGCCACGGGTAAGGTCGCAACCGAGGCATGCCTGCACTATCTAGCCCGTCTAACGAAGGAGCACCGATGATCTCCCGACTGCTCACTGCCATCGACCGGGTCTGCCCTCCGGTCTACGCCACCGCCCACTGCGACCTGCCCTGCGGCGTCTACGACCCGGCCCAGGCCCGCATCGAGGCGGAGTCCGTGAAGGGCATCCAGGAGAAGTACCAGGGGTCGGACGACCCGGTGTTCAAGGAGCGGGCGGTCCTCATCAAGGAGGAGCGCGCCGATCTGGTGAAGCATCACCTCTGGGTGCTGTGGACCGACTACTTCAAGCCCAACCACCTCGAGAGCTACCCCGACCTGCACGAGAAGTTCTGGACCGCCACCAAGCTGGCGGGAGACGCCAAGAAGTCCACCGATCCCACCCAGGGGCAACAACTGCTCGACGCCATCGCCGACATCGACCGGATCTTCTGGGAGACCAAGAAGGCGTAGGCCGTCAGAGGCGGCAGGCCTGGCGCGGCCGCGGGCGGCGGTCGGGCAAGCCGCCGGCGCCACCGGACACCGGTGGCAGGACAGCGACCTCGTCGGCCGCGCCCACGGGGAGGTCCTCGTGGGCGGGCTCGCCGTTGACCCACACGCCGCATCCGTCCAGGATCTGGGCGAAGTCGTGGCCGTACCTGCGGCGGGCCTCGGCGAGCACGGCGGCAACGGTTGCGCCCTCGACCGTGTCCCGGCCGGTGCCAGCCGCCTCTCGCGCCGAGGCGAACAAGCGCAGCACGGCCACTTCAGCAGCGTGGCCGGGACCGGTTGGCGGGAGCCCGGCTCGGCGGCACGGCCATGGTCGATGTCCTGGGCGTGGACGGGCAGGCTAGTGCAGGCCGAGGGCCGGCGAACGCTCGGGTAGCGTCACCGCGGTGACCCGCCTGCTGCTGGTGCGCCACGCCCAGTCAGAGTGGAACGCCGTCGGGCGCTGGCAGGGCTGGGCAGACCCGCCGCTGTCGGAGCTGGGCAAAGAGCAGGCCCGGGCAGCCGTCCCGGCCCTCGGTGGGTTCGACGCCGTCGTGGCCTCCGACCTGCTGCGGGCGGGAGACACGGCGGCGATCCTGGCCGATGCCCTCGGCCTGGGGCCGGTGGCGATCGAGCCACGGCTGCGGGAACGGGACGTGGGCGAATGGGCCGGGCTGACCCGGGGCCAGATCGACCAGCGGTGGCCCGGAGCGCTCGACCAACCGGGAGGGCCGCACCCGCCCGGCGGGGAGAGCCCGGGCGAGGTCTTCTCCCGGGCCCGTCGCGCCCTTGACGAGCTGGGCGCGACCTACGGCGAAGCCGATGTCCTGGTGGTCACCCACGGAGGCGTCATCCGGGGCATCGAACGCCACTGTGGCATCGAGCCGGCGCCGCTGCCCAACCTCGGGGGCGTGTGGCTCGCCATCGAGCACGGCCGGTGGGAGCTGGGCACCCGGGTCCTGCTCGTCGACCCCGACGACGTCCCCGTCACCGTCCCCCGCCAGCTGTAGCGCCCTCCCCTGCCGCGCGGGCCTCGAGCCACCGGGCCACCTCCTCGCCGAGCGGGGTCGCCGGCGGGGCACCCTTTCGGTACTCGGCGAGGATGGCGCGCCACCGTGCCCGCGCCTCCAGGCGCCCGAGCAGAGCGGACACCCCCCACACCACCCGGTCGAGGATCACGAACGACGACGGCATGTCGAGGCTGCGCACCACGTCCCCGGACGGGCCGGACACGTCCAGGGCACGGGCCAGCGCCTGGCCGGTCCACTCCCGGGTGAAGGTGAACTCCTCGTGGAGGTACGGCTCGTAGGGGCCGCTGACGTACCGCCAGACGTCGGCGGGGTCGAGACCGTGGTCAGCGGCGAGGAAGCCGGCACCAACCAGGTTGTGGGTGGTGCCCTCGGCGTCGCCCTCCAGCAGCGCATCCAGCACGGGCGTCAGCTGCTCGAGCTCACCGGGGCGCCAGCGCTTGACCAGGCCGAAGTCGAGGAAGGTGACCGAGCCGTCCGAGTGGAAGCGGTAGTTCCCGGGGTGCGGGTCGCCGTTGAACACCCGGTGGCGGTGGACCGATCCCTGGGCGAAGCGGAACAGCACCTCCCCCGCCCGCTGGCGCTCCCCCAGGCTGCTGGTGGCGAGGAACTCGTCCCAGCGCCGCCCGTCGACCCACTCACTGGTCAGCACCCGGCGGGTGGACCGCTCGGGGACCACGTCGGGGACGTGGATGAACGGATGGCCGCGGTAGCGAGCGGCGAACTCGGCCTGGCACCGTGCCTCCAGGCGGTAGTCCAGCTCGTCGCCCATACGGGCCCGCAGCTCGTCGACCACCGCCCTGGCGTCGAGGCTCTTCAGGGCGAACGACGAGAACATCCGGTAGAGCACCTCGGCGTTGTCGAGGTCACTCCTGATGGCCCGGTCGACGCCCGGGTACTGCACCTTCACGGCCACCAGCCGGCCGTCGGGCATGACGGCCCGGTGGACCTGGCCGATGGAGGCCGCCGCCACCGGGGTTGGGTCCCAGTCGAGGAAGAGCCGGGACAGCCGCTCCCCCAGCTCGTCCTCCACGACCTTCTCGGCGAGGCTGGGGGCCATGGGCTCGACGTCGGCCTGGAGGGTGGCGAGGGCGGCCTTGGCGTCGGGCGGCAGCCCGTCGGCGATGAACGAGATCATCTGCCCCGCCTTCATGATGACGCCCTTCATGTTGCCGAGCTCACGGGCCACGTCCTCAGCGGTGCGGATGGCGAAGCGCTCCTCGAGCCGGGCCCGCTCCTCATCCCCGGCACCGCGGCGCCGGACCTTCAGCATCCCCCACGACAGGCCCCGGCGGGCGGTGAGACGCCACACCCGGGCACTGCGGGTGAGGTGCAGGCGGCGGTCGGCGTCGGACAGAAACGCTGCGGCGCCCGCAGCGCCGACGGCCGTGGCGGCGGCGACCAACGGGACGGCCATCGTCTTGCGCAGGGCCATGACGGCCTCAACCGTGGTCGGCGCAGCAGCGGGCGGCAGGCGCGGCCCGCAAGATCTCGTCGTCGATGGGCGAGCCGCACACCTCGCAGGTGCCGTAGGTGCCGGCGTCGAGGCGGGTCAGAGCGTGCTCCACGTCACCGAGCTCGTGCTCCACCCGGTTCAGGTCCGCCTCCACGGGCATCCACCCTACCGGCGGTGCCCGGCGGCGCCCCGGGGCAGGCGAAACCGCGAGGGTAGGGTGACGACGGCTCCGGGCCGTTAGCTCAGCAGGTAGAGCAGGGGACTTTTAATCCCAAGGTGCCGGGTTCGAGACCCGGGCGGCCCACCGCAAGAGCCCGCCTGGGCCTGCCGGACTCGGTTCCTCGGAGGAACCTGCTGCGGGCGGGCATGGCATCGACCACCGCGACGCCATGACCATCGGTGACCACCGACTTCGAGCGGTGTCCCGGTCCTGGATGGGCCGATCACCGGACGCATCTTTGCGCTCGCCTCGGATCGGACGTCGGCCGCGATGGCGAGGACCTCAGGGCAGGTCCAGGAGTACGGCGATCGTCTCTCGCACCTGTGCCAGCAGCGCAGGCCCGACGTTGCCTCGAACGCCGACCAGCCGCTGCCGGGAGACGGCTCCGATGTGCTGGCACTGAGCGGCAGACACCACAGCGAGCCCGTTGGAGGCATCCGGCTCGAGCACGACCTCGGAATGGAAACGGCGGATCGTGCTGGTCACGGGGACCACGTGGATCACGGATGGGTCGGCGTCGAGGATGCGCTGCGCCGTCACGAGCACCGCGGGGTGACGGAATCCGGCCTCGCTCCCCTCGGGCACACCAAGTTCGAGGTCAACGACGTCACCCGAGGTCGGCATCGAGCCAGGCCGTCTCGTCGCTCCGCAGCGGTGCCGACAGCTCCGCCCCCACTCGGTTCTGCCGCAGAGCGCGCACGGCCAAGGTCACCGTGTTCCCGACGGTGGTGTGCAGCTCCGAAGCGAGTCGTTTCAGCTCCTCATGGGTGGTGGCGTCGATCCGGACACTGGTGCTGTGCATGCAGATCAGCATACATCGGTACCGACCCTCTGCCGCGCGCCGACATGCCACGATCGGCCCGCCCAGCGCCGCCTGGCCCCGTCCCGTGGCCCTCGGGCGGGCCGCCGAGGTGGCCGCCCGGCTGGGCCGCGACGTCCGGGCGCGGGCGCTGGTGGACCGAGCCCTCCAGCCCCCACCCGGTTCTGGCGAGGGATGGCTGGCGGTGGGCGACGCCGCCGCTGCACTGGGCGACCGCGACCTCGCATTCGGTGCCTACGCGGCTGCACTCGCGTCCGACAGCTTCGA
>JAHWKL010000239.1 GCA_019347915.1 Actinomycetota bacterium | reverse complement strand
GTCGTCCTCGCCGACCAGCGGCCGGTCGGCTCCCTTGAGGCGGCGCACCGATGCGTCGCCGTGGAGACACACCACGAGCGCGTCGCCCAGCGCCCGGGCGGCCTGCAGGGTCTGGACGTGGCCGGCGTGCAGGAGATCGAAGCACCCGCCGGTGGCCACCACCGTCCCACCCCGGGCGCGCACCCCCTCGGCGAGCGCTGAGGCACCATCAGCAAGGGGGGTGGGTCGAGTTGACGCGATATGGCCGGGCGAAGTCGACCCACCCCCCTCGGCGAGCCGTGTGGCGGTCGCTCCCCCGGCGGCCACGAACGCGGTCGCGGCCTCGACGGCGGCGGCGATCGCTGCGGGCGCGTCGGCGCCGGCGGCCAGAGCAGCCGCGGCGCAGGACGCGAAGCGATCGCCGGCGCCGCACGGATCGCCACCATGAACTCCAGGCGCCGCGAAGGCCAGCGGCGAGCCACCGTTCCCACTGCACAGTAGGGCGCCCCAAGCGCCCCGTGTAACGCAGACCCACTGGCAACCCCACGCTGCGGCCAGGCGCGGGGCGCAAACAGCAGCATCCAGGACACCCGCACCGTCCGCGGCCACGCTCCGCCCGTTGCCCTCGACGCCATCGGCCGAGATCGCCGCTGCGAAGGCACCGGCCTCGACCGCGTTGGGCGTCACGATGGCCATCCCACGCACCGGCACGGCGCCCCGGGGATGGGGATCCCACACGACGCAGCCACCCGCGGCCACGCGCTCACTGATCCCCGCCCGTACGTCGGCGCGGGTCGTCACCCCGCGCCCGTAGTCGGCCACCAGCACGCCATCAGCGCATCGGATGGCGGCGCGTGCCTGCGCCGTGAGCACACCGATCGCGCCGCCGCCACCGCGATCCACGCGCAGCAGCGAACGCCCGTCGCACAGCACCCGTACCTTCTCGACCGTGGCGCCGCCGTCGCACCCCAGATCCACGACGTCCACGCCGCAGGCCGACAACGTCGCGCGCAGATCCTCACCTGCGCCGTCCCGGGCCAGCGCGGTTATCAACGTCACCTCGTGCCCGTCAGCGGCGGCCAGCGCCGCTGCCAGCCCCGCGCCGCCGGGGCGGACGGCCTGGCTGCGCTCGTCGACCACGGGGACCGGGGCGTCCGGGCACAGTCGCTCGACCGTCCCGCTCACGTCGCGATCCAGCAGCGCGTCGCCCACCACCACCAGGGAGGTCATCGCAGCGCCTCCGGGCGCACGGCCGAGCGGTCGGTCTCGGCCACGACGCGGTCGACCGTCCCGCACAGCAGGTGCATGCTGACCAGGTGCATCTCCTGCACGGTCGAAGTGACCGCGGCGTCGATGCAGACAGCGTCGTCGCAGGCGCCGGCCAGGGGGTTGGGGCGGGGGCCCGTGAGCGCCCAGGTGGTCATCCCGATCTCGTTGGCGGTCTCCACCGCCGCCAGCACGTTGGCGCTGGCGCCCGAGGTGCTCAGGGCCAACAGCACGTCACCGGGGCGCCCGTGCGCAGCGACCTGGCGCGCGAAGGCCTGTTCGTGCCCGTAGTCGTTGGCGATGGCCGTCAGGCTCGACGTGTCGCCGTGCAGGCAAAGAGCGCTGAGCGGCCGGCGCTCGGTCTCGTAGCGACCCACCAACTCGGCGGTGAGGTGCTGGGCCTCGGCGGCGCTGCCCCCGTTGCCCAGGGCCAGCACGCGGCCGCCCTCCAGCAGCCGGCCGGCCAGGTGGCGGCCCCAGCCCTCCAGCCGCGGTACCTCGCCGTCCAGCGCGCGCAGCGCGTCGCTCAGCGCGCCCAGGTGCGCACGGGCCTCCGCGTGCACGCCGACGGAGGCCGACAGCGCGTCCGGCCCGGTGCGCTGGAAAGGCCGCTGCTCGCGGCGGGGGCGCCGGCGGCGCGGACGGGAGACCAGGCCGGCGTAGACCTCCTCGGTCGCGGCGGCCACCCGCTCCCATGTGTACAGCTTGCGCGTGCGGCGGACACCCGCGGCACCCATCGCCCGCCGGCGGGCGGGGTCGTCGAGCAGCGGGCGCAGGGCGGCGGCCAGGCGCTCGGGGTCGCGTGGGGGGACGTGAACCCCCGTGAGCCCGTC
>JAHWKL010000238.1 GCA_019347915.1 Actinomycetota bacterium | reverse complement strand
AGCCGCGCGATGACGGCCGGGAGGGCGGGCCCGAGCCCTGGGATCAGCCGCCGCCGCACGTGCCGGCCGCCCGCGACCCTGCGTTGGCCGGCGACGGTGTCGACGCGCACGACGAACCCGACCACGACGAGCCGCCGCCTCCGGATCGCGCCGGCGCAGTCGGACTGCCCGGCCGCCCCACCAAGCGCATCGGGGGGCACGGCGCACCGCGCACCGCTTCGTCTCCCGAGGCCTCCAGTGACGCTTCCGGCGGCGCGCCCGGCCGTCCCGAGGTGACGCCCGTGCACCCTGGTCTGCCGCGCCCGCGCCCCCGCGGCAAGCGTCTCATCGCCCTGGCCTTCTTCCTCGTCCCGGTCATCGCCCTCCTCTGGTTCATCTCGGCCCTCTTCCAGCCCTTCGCCGGCAAGGGCGAGGGCAGGGTCTCGGTGACCATCCCGGAGGGGGCGAGCGTCGCCCAGATCGGTGACATCCTCGCCGACGAGGGCGTCGTGGACAGCGGCTTCTTCTTCCGTCTGCGCGCCACCATCTCCGGCGAGGGCGCCGCGCTGCGCTCGGGACCCCACGAGCTGCGCGAGGGCATGTCCTACGCGTCGGCCATCGCCGCGCTGTCCACCCCACCGCCCGCGGCCGGCGCCGGCGAGGTGATCGACGTCACGATCCCCGAGGGTCTGTCGCGCTCGGAGATCGCTCCGCTGGTCGACCAGGCCGGTGTGGACGGCGACTACGTCGAGGCCTCGCTGGGCCAGAGGGGCTTCAGCCCCGAGGAGGACTACGGCGCGCCCGAGGAGGCCGACTCGCTGGAGGGCTTCCTCTTCCCGTCCACCTACGAGCTCACCGTCGAGGACAACGCCGAGGACCTGGTGTCCAAGCAGCTCGAGGCCTTCCAGGAGAACGTCGCCGAGGTCGACATGAGCCGCGCGGAGAAGCGCAACCTCACGCCCTACGAGGTGCTCGTCATCGCCTCGATGGTCGAGCGCGAGACGCGTGTCCCCGAGGAGCGTCCCCTGGTCGCCGCGGTGATCTACAACCGCCTGTCGGACGGCATGCCATTGGGCATCGACGCGACGATCCGCTACGCCAACGAGAACTGGGACAGCCCGCTCAAGCAGAGCGAGCTGACCGAGGACGGGCCCTACAACACGCGTACGCGCACCGGCCTGCCGCCCACGCCGATCGGCAACCCGGGCCTGGCCTCCATCCAGGCCGCCGCCGACCCGGCCGACGAGGACTACCTCTACTACGTCGTCAAGCCCGGTACCTGCGGGGAGCACAACTTCTCCGACTCCGACGGCGAGTTCCAGCGCGACGTCGCCGAGTACAACCGCGCGCGCGACGCCGCGGGCGGCAAATCGCCCACCACCTGCTGATTGCCCCGCCTGGGCGTCCTCGGCTGGCCGGTCGCTCACAGCCGCTCGCCGGCGATGCACACCGCCGCGCTGCGCGAGCTGGGCCTCGCGGAGGAATGGAGCTACCAGCACCTGCCCGTCCCGGCCGACCTCTTCGCCGAGACGGTGCGCGCCCTGCCCGCCGCCGGGTTCGCCGGCGCCAACGTCACGGTGCCCCACAAGGAGGCGGCGCTCGCCCTGGCCGACGAGGCCACCGCCGCCGCTCGGGCCATCGGAGCGGCCAACACGCTGACCTTCGCCGCCGGCGGCGCGATCCACGCCGACAACACCGACGCCCCCGGGCTGCTCGCCGCCCTACCCGCCGACCCCCGCGGTGCGACGGCGCTCGTGCTCGGCGCCGGCGGGAGCGCGCGGGCCGCGATCCACGCCCTGCGCGAGGCGGGCGCCGGCCGGGTGCTGGTGTGGAACCGCACGCCCCAGCGGGCGCGCGCGCTCGCACGGGAACTGGGCGCGCAGGCAGTCGAGCCGCCGCTGCCGGCCTTCGACGTACTGGTGCATTGCACCACTTCTGGCCTGCGACCCGGCTCCGACCAGCTCAAGGATCTCCCCCCTCTTGCCGATCATCTGTCCATGGGTACGTCCGTGCTCGAGCTCGTCTACACAGAGAACGAAACGCCGCTCACCGCGCTGGCCCGTGAGCGCGGCGCGGCCGTGGCCGACGGCGTCGAGGTCCTCGTGCACCAGGGAGCGCTCAGCTTCGA
>JAHWKL010000237.1 GCA_019347915.1 Actinomycetota bacterium | reverse complement strand
GATCGCGAGGTCTCCCACCTCTTCCGCGGCCTGGTGGACACCGCCGCGGCCACCTCCCTGCTGGCCCGCCAGGGCCACGGCGACCTGCGCCTGCTCGACAACGGCCGGGCCCCCGGCACCTATCCCACCCTCGACGGCCTCGAGCAGGTCCGCGTCTACCACCTGCTGCCCGCCGGGGCCTCCAAGGCCGACGGCGTGGCCTTCCATCGGGCGGCCCGTGACTACGCCCGCGAGGAGATCATCGCCGTGGGTGACTCGCCCGAGGACCTGGCCTGTGCCACCGAGGTCGACCGCCTGTGGCTCGTGGCCAACGCGATCAGCGACGACCCCACCATGCGCCACCTGGCCGCCGGCCTGCCCAACGTCCGCGTCGCCGAGGAGGGCCACGGCCCGGGGGTCTACGAGGCCGTGATCACCGAGCTGGCCGAGCGGCGCTGAGCCGCGCCGGGTAGCCCCGTCTTCAGGCGGGAGGGAGCGCTGGGCCCGTCTCCCCGCGACGGAACGGCGAGCGCAGCCGCTCGCGCAGGCGGGCCCAGAAGCGCGGGCGCACGGGGCGGCGCCAGCGGGCCGGTGGCGGGACGGTGGCGCGCACCAGGGCGACCCAGTCGTCGAGAGGCAGCTCGCCGGAGATCAGCCGCGCCAGGCCGCCGGTGACGGGCGCGCTGACGCCGGCGCGCTCCAGCGCGCGGGCCAGCAACTCGACCGAGCGCAGCGACTCGACGGCCTGGCCGATGCGCCGGGGGATGTCCGCGGCCGGGACCCCCTGGGCCAGCAGTTCCCCGGCGCGACGGTTGCGGCTCTGGGGAGCGAGCACCGTGGCCACGAGATCTCCGGTGCCGGCCAGGCCGAGCATGGACTCGGGGCGTGCGCCCTGCAGCGCGGCGAAGCGCCACACCTCGGCGAAGATGTGCCCGGCCGCGGCCCCCGCCGCGTTCATGCCCTGGGCCTCGGTCGCGCCCGCGGCCAGCGCCGCGGCGTTCTTGGCCGTGCCGGCCAGCTCGACGCCGACGGGGTCGTTGCTGCGCTCGCAGACCACGCCCGCCTTGGTGAACACGTCGGCCAGCGTCGCGGCCAACTCCTCGTTGGCGCTGGCCGCGACCAGGCCGGCGCCCTCGCTGACCATCTCGCGCGCGTGCGCGGGACCGCCGATGCAGGCCACGCGCCCCTCGCCCAATGCCTCGCGCAGAAGGACCGTCGGCGCGTGGCCGTCGGGCGGCACGAGACCCTTGGTCAGCGACACCACCGGCGTGCGGCCCTGCAGGCCCCAGCGGTGCAGCGAGCCGATGACCTCGTCCAGCCCCCGCGAGGGCACGCCGAGGAACACCAGGTCGGCCCGGCTGAGGCTGTCGTCGACGGTGCCGATGCGCAGCTCGGCGGGCAGCTCGATCTCGGGCAGGTAGACGGCGTTCTCGCGGTCCGCGCGCAGGCGCTGGGCCTGCTCGGCCGTGCGGGCCAGGAGCGTCGTGCGCAGCCCGCCGCGGGCCAGGAGCACGGCGACCGCGGTGCCGAACGAGCCCGCGCCGATGACGACCGCGCGGCGCCCGGCCAGGGGGAGGTGGAGGGAGGGACGGGCGCGGGGTGGGGGCATGAGGTGTTCGAGGCTACTTCGCGCGTGGTGCGGGTGACGATCGGTCGATTCCCCGCTCTGAGGGCGGGCGATCGACCAATCGTCCTCAAAGGAAGGCCGCGAGTGACTCCCCGGCCGCCTCGAGCTCGGGAATGGTCGAGCCTTCGAGCACGGCCTGGAGGTCGAGGATGCGGGCGTCGAAGCGCTCGAGGGCGTTCCGGCCGACGATCGCGTGGCAGGGCACGCCGGCCTGGCGGGCGCGGGTGGCGATCTCGGCGGTGACCTTGCCCTGCAACGAGGTGGGATCCAGGCGGCCCTCGCCGATGACCACGGCCCGGGCGGCGCGCATGCGGGCGTCGAAGTCCAGCGCGTCGAGGACGAAGGCCGGGCCCGGCTCGAGCACCGCGTCGTAGCGGGCCCACAGCCCGCCGGCCAGCCCGCCCGCGGGAGCGGTCATCGCGATGCCCCTCGGGTCGCGCGGCAGCTTGGCGGCGAAGGCGTCCAGCCGCGCGGCCAGGCGGCCCACCATCGCGGCGTCGGCACCCTTCTGAGGCGAGAAGACCTCG
>JAHWKL010000236.1 GCA_019347915.1 Actinomycetota bacterium | reverse complement strand
CGCATGGACCACACGGGCCACTCCACCGTCGCCGAGTGGACGGCCGACGATCCGGGGGCCGTCGAGGCCGCCGTCGAGGCCTTTCGCCACGAGCTGGACCGCGGCTACCTGGCCATGGTCTCCACAGGTCCTGGGCATGCCGAGCAGGTGCGCGAGCTGCCGGTCGACGCGCCCACGGTCATCCTGCGCCTGCCCATCTCCGGCGGGTAGATGGCCGCGGCGCCGACGAGGGGCGCGCCGGGCCACCTCCTCCCCGAGGCCGACGCCGTCGCCTGGCGGCGGCGTGTCGACGAGGGTGAGCTGCGCCAGGCGGAGTGGCTGTGGGGCCTGACGATGGTCGCCCACGTCGTGCCCTTCCTCGTCGTGGCGGTCGTCCTGATGGCCTTCGAGCCGCTCGCGCTGCCGGTCTCCCTCGTCGCCCTGGCCCACGCCTGGATCATCCCCGAGCTCTACGCGCAGCGGGGGGCCAACGTGATGCGCCCACCGCGGCGGCGCACGCAGGCGCCGGCCGAGCCGGAGCGGGTGGCCCTCGGGCTCCTGGGCGACCTCGTCGGCCACGACGCGCGCGAGCTGCACGCCAGGACCGGCCTGGTCGTGGAGCACGGGCGCCTGGGCGTGTGGCTGGTGGGCCAGGCGGGCGCGCTGCTCGTGCGGGCGGGTGGCCGCAGGGTGCACTGCTGGTGCGTGCGCGTCGATGATCCCGATCTCCCGGCCGGCGACCGCATCGCCCACCTGCTGCTGGCCCTGCGCCTGGACGAGCAGGGCTTCGCCACCGTGGCCAACCGCGCCTTCGCCGGCGCCCGCTGGCGCGTGCGCCGCCGTTTGGACCCCTCGGCCCGCCTCGCGCTCGACCACGCCGGGCGCCTGGCGCGCGGCGCGTAGCGCGCCGCGGGCCATGGGGCGCCGCTACCGTGGACGGTGCCATGGCCGGCGGCACGTACGTCATCATCGCCCTGTTCTTCGGGCTCGCAGGCGGGATCGTGGGCAAGCTCAAGGGCTCGTCCTTCTGGCTGTGGTTCCTCATCTCCGGGGTGGTCCCGGTCTTCGGCCTGCTCGCCGCCCTGGCCTACCGCTTCGACAGCGACGAGCCACGACGCAGGTGCCCCGGCTGCGGGCGCGTGGTGATGCTCCACGACGCGCTGTGCACGGGCTGTGGCACCGAGCTGGACTGGGTCGACGCCGACGAGCGATTGGCCGTCGAGCGGTAGCATCAGGCGTTCACCCGGCGGCGGGCGGGAGCCCTCCTGGCCGGACCCCGAGCAGCCGTGAGAGGAGGTCGCATGCGTGCGGTCGATGCCGTGATGGAGTGCTTGAAGGCGGAGGGCGTCGACACCGTGTTCGGCCTGCCCGGCGGCGCCAATCTGCCCACCTACGACGCGTTCGTCGACGGGGGCATCCGCCACATCCTCGTTCGTCACGAGGCCGGTGGCGGACACGCGGCCGAGGGCTATGCGAAGGCCACGGGCCGCGTCGGGGTCGCCCTGGGCACGTCGGGTCCGGGCGCGACCAACCTCGTGACCCCGATCGTCGACGCGATGATGGACTCGGTCCCCGTCGTGTTCATCACCGGGCAGGTGCGCACCGAGCTGCTGGGGACCGACGGCTTCCAGGAGGCCGACACCATGGGCATCACCATGCCCGCCGTCAAGCACTCGTGGATGATCCAGCACCCCGACGAGATCCCGCGCTCGCTGCACGAGGCCTTCCACGTCGCGCGCACCGGACGGCCGGGCCCGGTGGTGGTGGACATTCCCCAGGATCTCTCGCGCGCCGAGATCGACTATCACCCGGTGACCGATGTCAAGCTCCCCGGCTACCAGCCGACGACCGAGGGCAACGCCAAGCAGATCCGCCAGGCGGCCAAGGCGCTGGCCGCAGCACGACGCCCCGTGCTCTACGTCGGCGGGGGCGTGGTCAACGCCGGCGCCTCGGAGGAGTTGCGCGAGCTGGCCGCACTGGATCGCTTCCCGGTCACGTGCACCCTCATGGCCCTGGGGGCGTTCCCCGCCCCGCACCCGCAGTGGCTGGGCATGCTGGGCATGCACGGCACGCGCGCGGCCAACTACGCGATGGACGAGGCCGACCTCATCTGCGCCATCGGGGCGCGCTTCGACGATCGCATCACCGGCAAGCTCAGCGAGTTCGCCCCG
>JAHWKL010000235.1 GCA_019347915.1 Actinomycetota bacterium | reverse complement strand
CTGTGGTCTCCGTTCCGGGCCCCAGCAGCGGGACGCTCTCCCGGCGTCCCTGGGGCCGGAAACCGCACCACACTCGGCACCTCACGCCCGACCGAGGGCGTCGGCGACGGTGTGGAGGGCGAAGCCGGCGAGGCCGCCGACCACCGTGCCGTTGATGCGGATGAACTGCAGGTCCCGGCCGAGGAGGAGCTCGAGTCGGGTGGAGGTCTCGTCGGCGTCCCACGCGGCCATGGTGGCGCTGACGAGCGACGAGATCTCGCCGCGGTGGCGCTCGACCGCCGACCGGACCGCCGACTCCGCGGCGGCCGTGATCCGCTCCTGCAGCACCGTGTCCTCGGCGAGCCGGTGACCGACGGCCAGCACCGCCTCTGTGACCCGCGACCGCAGCCGTGATCCGGGGTCGTCCCGTTGCTCGTGCAAGGCCTTGCTCAAGTCGGTCCACACGGTGCGCGTCCAACCTCGCACCTCCGGGTGCTCGAGGACTCCGGTCACCAGCTCGTCGACCTTGGCCGCGGTCAAGGGGTCGTGCTGCAACCTCTGGGCGAGCTGGAGGAGCCGGTGGTCCACGGTGGCCCGCAGCTCGTGCTCGGGATCCTCGGCCACCGAGTCCAGCAACCGCCGGACACCGTCGATCAGCCCATCGAAGACGCGGCCTTCGAGAGGACCGGGAAGCCACCACGGGGACGACTCGGCGAACCGCTGGCGAAGGGGCTCACGCTGCTCGTCGAGCATGGCCACGGCGGCACGGAGCCCGGCGTCGACGAGGGGCCGGTGACGCTGCTCGCCGACGGCGGCGGTCAGGGCCCGGCCGGCGACCCGGCCGAACGGGACCGACCGCACCGCCTGGTCGATCTCGGCGTGCAGCAGCCGGTGAAGGTCGTCGTCGCCCACCAGGTCCACCACGGCCACCAACCCGTCGACGGCGGCGGCGGCCACCCTCTCCGACGTACCGGCCTCGGAGAGCCACCTCGCGGTCCGGCGGGCGACGTGGGCGGCGCGGATGCGCTCGGCGACGATTCCCGGGCTCAAGAAGTTGTCCCGCACGAAGGCGCCGAGCGTCTCGGCGAACTGGTCCTTGCGCCGGCGGACGATGGCCGTGTGGGGGATGGGGATGCCGAGGGGATGGCGGAACAGGGCCGTCACCGCGAACCAGTCGGCCAGGCCTCCGACCATGGAGCCCTCGGCGGTGGCGACGGCGTAGCCCACCCACGCCGCCTCGGACGGCTGAGCCGCCAGGACGACGAAGACCCCCGACACCACCACCAACAGCCCGGTGGCCCGCCGCTTCATCTGCCGCAGTTGTGCTGCCCTCTCCTCGTCCATGGCCGAGAGTGCGGGGGAACGCCGCCGCTCTCCCGTGAGGACCGGTCGTCCCGTCACCGTCGGCGTGGACCAGTCAGTGCAGCGGGGAGGAGACGGAGGCGAGGGGCGCGGTGGCGTGCCGGTCGAGGGCGGTGGTGCGCCGGCGCCTGCGCCGGTCGGTGCGGGCGAAGACCACGACGAACAGGACGGCGCCGACGAGCACGATGGTGGGACCCGACTGGACGTCGAGGTGGTAGCTGAGGTTCATCCCCACGAAGCCGGTGACGGCCCCGATTCCAGTGGCCAGCAGCAGCATGCGGCTGAAGGAGTCGGTGAGCATGCGGGCCACGGTGGGGGGGATGACCAGCGTGGCGGCGATGAGGGTGACGCCCAGCACCTGCATGGTCGCCAGGATGGACCCGGCCAGCGCCAGCATCAGCAGGGCGTCCACCCGGGCGGTGCGCACGCCCGACGCCTCGGCCACCTCGGGGTCGAAGGTCGTGAACAGAAGGCGGCGGTAGCCGAAGAACACGACGAGAGAGACGAGGATCGAGACAACGGCGATGGCCCACACGTCCTCCCGTCCCACACCGAGGATGCTCCCGAACAGGGCGGCGTCGAAGCTGCTGCCCCGCCGGCCGAAGACGGCGAACAACGCCAGGCCCAAGGCGAACGAGGCGGTGGTGACGACCCCGATGGCGGCGTCGGCACCGATGACCCGACGCCGGGTGACGCCGTTGATCATCAGGGCGGAGGCGACGCCCCACACCCCGGCGCCGAGGGCGAAGTTGACGCCGAGCAGGGCGCTGGCGGCGAAGCCGCCGAAGATGGCGTGGGACAGGCCGTGGCCGATGTAGCTCATGCCCTTGAGCACGACGTAGACGCCGACCATCCCGCACAGCGCGC
>JAHWKL010000234.1 GCA_019347915.1 Actinomycetota bacterium | reverse complement strand
CGGCCGCGGCTCGCGCGTGACCATCGCCGGGCCGGCGCGCTCGGGCAAGACCGAGGCGCTGCTGCGCCTCGCCGGCGCGCTGGCCGCCCAGGACGAACTCGAGCTGTCGACCGTCCTGTGCGGCGTGCGCCCCGAGGAGCTGGCGCTGTGGAAGGCCGACGGCCTGCCCGAGCCCACCGCCGATCTGACCCTTGCCGCGTCGGCCGACGCGCAGGCCCATGCGCTGGAGCGCGCGGTGGAGACCGCCAAGCGCATCGCCGCGCGGGGCGGCCACGCCGTCGTGCTCGTCGACGGCCTGGGCGCCGTGGCCCCCGCGCAGGCGCGCAAGGCGCTGGGCGCGGCGCGCTGCATCGTCGACGGCGGCTCGCTCACCGTCATCGCCACCGCGTCCGAGCCGGTCGGCGGCGAGACCACGGTGGTGGCCATGGACGGCGTGCTGGCCTCCACGGGGCGCTTTCCGGCGCTGGACCTGGTCGCCTCGGGCACCGTGCGCCCCGAGCTGCTGGTGGGCGACGCCGGCGCCCAGGCCATCGCCCAGGCGCGGCGCACCGCGCTGGGGGAGGACGGCGAGGGCTAGCGCGAGCACGGCGAGGACGCCGTCGCAGCCGTCCTGGATAGGGGTCGTATAGCGACATCAAAGCAGGACGGCTGGGCGTCAGTGCTGAGCTGAGCGCGGCCAAAACCTGCCGCGGCCGCGCTCCGAGGCCGCGATCTCCCGCTCAGCGCGGCAGGTAGGCCACCCGCCCCCAGGAGGGCTCGGGGGCGAGCTCGATGGGCTCGCCGCCGCGCTCGGGCTGGGTGCGGGAATGGCCGTGCTGCTGGCCGCTTTCCCGCTGGCCGTCCTCGCCGCGATGCTCGCCGCCGCGGGTCTCCTGCACATCGGCCTGGTGGCCGACCTGCGCGGTCGGCGCGCCTGGACGGTCGGGCTCGCCGTGGGGGCCGTCGGGGTGTTCGTGGGCCTGGCGCCCGCGCTCGTGGTGGGTCTGGTGGCGTGGTGGGTGCCCGCCCGCATCACTTCGCGCCGGGACGCGCCTGTGTCATCCTCGAGGGGATGACGCAGACCATTGAGCGCCCGCGCACGTCGGGGCCCGACAGCGGCCTGGGCGGCTCCTGGCGGGTCATCGTGCGCAACGACGACCACAACACCTTCGACCACGTCGCTCAGACGCTCGCGCGCACCATCCCGGGGACGTCCGTGGACCGCGGCTACCAGATAGCCGACACGATCCACCGCAGCGGTCAGGCCATCGTCTGGAGTGGCCAGCGCGAACCTGCCGAGCACTACTGGGAACAGCTGCAGGCGGCCGGGCTGACGATGGCCCCACTCGAGCGGGACTGACCTTGGCTCCTCCGCCACAGCGGCCGGCGGGGGATGTTCTAGCCTCGACGAGGATGCAAGACGACCAGGACCACGTGGTTCGGGCCGGGGACCAAGGGGACAACGGTGACTCCGCGAGGAGCCCGGGTCCGGCCGGCACGGTTATGGACACGGCGCAGCGCGCCGCGCGCGAGCGCGAACTGCTCAAGCGCTACCACGAGCGCGGCGACACTCGGGCCCGCGACCAGCTGGCCGAGGAGATGGTTCCCCTGGCGCGTGCGCTGGCCGGTCGCTACACGGGGCGCGGCGAGCCGCTGGACGACCTCGTGCAGGTGGCCTGCGTCGGGATCATGAAGGCCATCGACGGATTCGACCTCTCCCGCGAGGTCCGCTTCTCCTCCTACGCGACTCCCACCGTCCTGGGCGAGATCAAGCGCTACTTTCGCGACAAGACCTGGGCTCTGCGCGTGCCCCGCGGGCTGCAGGAACTGCAGATCGAGGTGGCCAAGGCACGTGACAAGCTCACCACGACCCTCGGGCGCTCCCCGACCGTGCAGGAGCTGGCCGACGCGGTCGACTCGCCCTTCGAGGAGGTCCTGCAGACCATCCAGAGCCAGGATGCCCGGCGCACCCGCTCGCTGGACGAGCCCACCGGCGAGGACGTCACCCTGGCCGACTCCCTGGGCCAGCGCGACCCCGACATCGCCCGCGCCGAGATGCGCGTGCTGCTCGACGAGGCCATGGACGTGCTCTCCGACCGCGACCAGGAGGTCCTGCGCCTGCGCTTCGAGGGCGACCTCACGCAGACCGAGATCGCCACGCGCGTCGGCGTTTCCCAGATGCAGGTCTCGCGCATCATCCGCGCCTCGCTGACCAAGCTGCGCTCGGACATCGA
>JAHWKL010000233.1 GCA_019347915.1 Actinomycetota bacterium | reverse complement strand
GAACTCCAGGCCCTTGCTGCGGTGGATGGTCAGGACCTGGACGGCCTCCTCGTCGGACTCCAGGCGCCGGCTGCGCTCCTCGTCGCCGGTCTCCTCCCCGGCGGCGGCGACGCGCTGGCGCAGCCAGGCGGTCAGCGCGGCGGGGCCCATCTGCTCGCTCGTCGCGGCGGCGTGCAGCAGCTGGGCGACGTGGCGCAGGTCGGTCAGCGCGCGCTCCCCGTCCACGGCGCCCAGGACACGTTCGGGCAGCCCCTCGGCGCGGGTGACCGTCTCGCTCAGGGAGGCCACCCCGCGCTCGCGCAGCACGCCCGCCCAGCGGTGCAGGCGGCGGTGGAGGTGCTCGAACTCGTCGTCGCCGGCGGTGGCCACCCGCTCGGTGGTCCACCCGAGGAACGGCGTCAGCGCCGCCGCCCGGGCGCGGGGCGAGGAGCTGGGGCGCTCGATGGCCTCCAGCAGCGCCAGCCAGGCGCGCGCGGCGTCGGTGCCCAGCACGCTGCCCGCGCCGTTGATGACGGCCGGGATGTCGACGGCTTCCAGCGCGTCGCGGATCAGCGCCGCGTTGCGATGCGTGCGCACCAGGACGGCGACGTGGCCGGGGCGCAGGCGCTCGCGGCGAAGCGCCGTGCCTTCCGGCGTGCGGGTCTCGACCTGCGCCTGGGAGGAGAGCAGGGCGACGAGGTCGTCGGCCAGGTCGCGGGCGATGTGCTCGCGCGCGGAGGCGTTGCTGGCATAGCCGCCGCGGGTCAGCCCGATCGCCGGCTCGTCGCGGTGGGCGACGCGCAGGCGCAGCGGTGCGCTGACCGGGGCGCCGGTCAGCCGCGGCGCCTGGTTGGCCTGCGCCGCGCGGACGTGGCGGTAGACGATCCCCTCGTGGCCCAGCCTGGCCCCGCCCAGCAGCGCGTCGTAGGCGTCGATGAGGCCCTGGTCGCTGCGCCAGTTGACCTCCAGGGTGGCCCGCGCGCCGGCGCTGCGCGCGGCCTTGAGGTAGGCGTAGACGTCGGCGCCGCGGAAGGCGTAGATGGCCTGCTTGGGATCGCCGATGAGCACCAGCGTGGTCGCCCCGCCGGTGAACGCGCGCTGGAGGATGTCCCACTGGACGGGGTCGGTGTCCTGGAACTCGTCGACCAGCACCACGCCGTAGCGGGCCTGCAGGCGCTGGGCGGCGGCCGGGCCGCCCGGGCCCTTCAGCGTGGCGTCCAGGCGCGTGAGCAGGTCGTCGTAGGTCATGACCGCCAGGCGGCGCTTGCGCACCTCCAGCTCGGCGCACACCGCCTCGGCGACGCGGACGCGCATGGCCTCGACGGTGTCGTGGGGAGCGTCGGCGGGCTCCAGGCGCGCGGCGGGGTTGGCCACCGCGACGCGGCCGATGCGCAGCGCCTGGTCGCGGTCGAAGTCGGGGCTGCCGTGGCGGTGGAAGCGGCGGACGTAGAGGTCGTCGACGACCTCCTCGACGAGGTCGCCGAGGTCCTCGACCAGGGTGGCGTCGGGCTCCACGTCGCCGGCGACGCCCAGGCCGCCCAGGACCTCCTGGCAGAACCCGTGCGTGGTGGCGATGGTGGCTGCGTCGAAGTCCGCGATGGCGCGGACGAGGTGGTCGCGCCGGCGGGCGACCGCGTCGGGCGACCCGGTGGCCAGCAGGTCGACGACCGCGTCGCGCTGGGGCGGGGGCGCCCCGGCCAGCCCGCGGGTCAGGCCGTGCTCGGCGGAGACCAGGCGCTCGCGCACGCGCTCGCGCAGCTCGCCGGTGGCCATGCGGGTGAACGTCACGAGGAGGAGCTCCTCGAGGAGCATCCCGTCGGTCACCGCCTCCACGGCCACGGTGGTGACGGTGTGGGTCTTACCCGTCCCGGCGGAGGCTTCGAGGACGGTGATCCCCGGTGTGGTGGAGGATCGATCGCTCATCGCCACACCTCCCGCTCGAACACCGGATACCAGAGGCGGCGGGCGAGACGACCGAAGCGGGTGACCTCCTCCTCGGACCACCCGGCACCGCGCTCGTCGTCGCCGGGGGCCTCGTCGAGCAGCCGGTCGACTGGGTGCTCGGCTCGGGCCACACCTCGCGGACCTATCTCTACGCCACGCCGGGCGGCGAGCTCTACCAGCTCCCGCTCGCCTGGTACAGCCAGGACGGCGGCCACTGGGCCATGGCACCCGGATTCGACCGCCCGGACCACGTCGGCCTGCTGCGCCCGGTGCGCCGCGAGTGCATGTTCTGCCACAACGCCTATCCGGACGTGCC
>JAHWKL010000232.1 GCA_019347915.1 Actinomycetota bacterium | reverse complement strand
CACCGAGGGGCAGTGATCACAGAATGATCACACCCTGTCCGTGCCGGGCACTAGCGTGATCACCGATGCGGGGGCGCGTCTTCCAGCGGGCGAAGGGTCGGGGCAAGCCCTGGTCGTACGCCATCGACTTGCCCCGGGGGGCCGACGGCAAGCGCCGCCAGCGGCTCAAGGGCGGGTTCCGAACGCGGGCCGACGCCGAGCGGTCTCTGGCGGAATTGGTGGTCGAGCTCGACCGGGGCACTGCGGTCGATCCGAGCCGCCAGACGCTGGGGGAGTACCTCGACGACTGGCTGGCCGCCGTGGCGCCGTCGCTACGTCCGACCACCGCGGCCCTCTATCGCAGCGCGGTCGACAACTGGATCCGACCCCGGGTGGGTCACCTGCCCCTCCAGGACGTGACGCCCAAGCACCTGCAGGACCTGTATTCCGAGCTGCTGGCCTCGGGGCGGGTCAACGGCTCGGGCCCGCTGTCACCACGTTCGGTCCGCCTGGCGCACCAGGTGCTCCGCCTCGCCCTGGAGCGCGCCGCTGACTGGCGACTCATCGCCCGCAACCCGGCGGCGGCCAAGCTCGACCTCCCCCGGATGCAGCACCAGCCGATGCAGACGTGGACGGCAGAGGAGGCCCGCCACTTCCTGGCAGCCACCGCCGACCAGCGCCTGGGCGCGCTGTGGGCGCTGATGCTGTCCACCGGTGTGCGCCGCGGCGAGGCGCTGGGACTGCGATGGGCCGATGTCGACCTCGACGCCGGTCGCCTGTCGGTGGTCCAGACGGTGGTGGTCGCCTCCAACCAGGTCTACCTCTCCGAGCCCAAGACCTCGGCGGGCAGGCGGTCGGTGTCGCTGTATCCCGACGTTGTCGCGGCGCTGCGCCGCCACCAGGTGCGCCAGGACCACGACCGCAACCTCGCCGCTACGGCATGGCAGGACGCCGGCCTGGTGTTCACCACCAGCCTCGGCTCGATCATCCACCCGCGTAACGTGGCCCGGGACTTCCACGCCGCTGTCCGACGCAGCGGTCTTCGTCCGATCCGACTCCACGACCTACGCCACACCGCGGCCACGTTGGCCCTCACCGGCGGTGCCAACCCCAAGCAGGTCCAGGAGATGCTGGGCCACGCCCGGGTGGCCATCACCCTCGACGTCTACTCACATGTCAGCCAGCACATGCACACGGAGACGGCCGAGAGAGTTGGCCGCCAGCTCTTCGGGGCCGAGTAGGCGCACCAGCCGGCGACGCCCCCCAGTCCACCCGATCCGCCGCCATGGTCACGCCCCGCAGCATCCGCGATGAAGAGACGCCCGAAGACGGCGTCGTCGTCGTGCGGGGCGGACTTCACAGTCTGGCGACCGAGAAGGTTCGGGAGCTGTGCGAGGACAGCCTGGCCGATTCCGGCTTCTACGGGCTGTCGGTGTTCGCAGCGCTCGACAGTGACGTCCCTGACCTGTGCCGCAGCGTGCCGCGACCGCGAACTCCGGGGACGGTCTGGGTGGCGACGTGCGGCGAGCTCCGCCAACGAGGCTTCCGGTTGCTGGCGACCGATGCTCGTCCCCATTTCGACATCGTGCTCGCCGATGTGGCGCCCGGTACCATCGAGTCACTGGTCACTTGCTTCACCTCGATGCCAAATCCGGCGAAGCAGCGATGAAGTCGAGACCCAGGGAGATCGGAATGGTTCGCCAGCTGACCGTCGACTTCAACCGACTGTTGCGCGACAACGTGATCCGAGGAAACGCCCGTCGAGCCGTTCCGGGCACCGTGATTGCAGTCGGGGAGACCGTGGTGGTCGGTGACGACGACTGGGGCGTGGCCCCCGCACGGGTGCTCGAGTATGACGAGGGCAGTGGGGCACTCGTACTGGAGGTGCTCGCCGAGCTTCAACCGGAAGCGTCGGCCACCGTGAGCAAGTCCGCCTGACCGGGCCTTCCGTCCGAACACCTCAGTCGTCGCCGGCCTCTCCTTCGCCCTCGCCGTCGTCGAGCCCGAGTTCTCGGGCGAGAGCCTCGCTGAGTCCCTCCTGGCCCGACCGCCCTCGCCGTGCCCGCCGCTCCAGGTCCTCCAGCTGGTTGGCGATGGACCGCAGCGCCGTCTGCCACTGGCTCAGGCCCTGGAAGGAATGCGCCACCAGCGCCTCCACCCGGAGGTTGACCGCCGAGACGATCCGCTGCTGGGCCTCAGTGAGCTCCATGGGGCCGAGCTGTTCCAGGAAGGCCTGCAGGCGCATCGACAGCAACGCCTGCT
>JAHWKL010000231.1 GCA_019347915.1 Actinomycetota bacterium | reverse complement strand
GGTCCCCGCGGCAACGACCGCTCGGCGGTCACCGAGCGGTTCATCGGCCTACAGCGCCGTGACACCGTGTTGGGCGACTACGTGTTCGACGACAACGGCGACACCTCGCTGCGCCGCTACGGCGCCTTCCGGGTCAGCGGCGGGCGGCTCGTCTTGGCTGAGCTGCTCGAGGTACCCGCCTAGTGGTCCCTGGGCGAGTGGTCTCGCGGCGCAGCGTCGCGGTGGGGGCGGCGATCGTGGCGCTGGCCCTCGCCGCCTGCGGCGCCCAGGAGGAGCCGGAGCCCACGACGCCCGTCGAAGAGCCGATCACCGGGCTGACGATCTATTCCAGCCTTCCGTCGCTGGGCCCTGACACCGAGGAGGCCGCCGCGCTGCGCCGGGGCATGGACCTGGCCCTCGCCCAGGCCGGCGGAGGCGTGAGCGACATCGCCATCACCCACGAGCCGCTGGACAACGCGACGCCCGAGGAGAACGGTTGGAGCGCGGCGCGGGTGTCGGCCAACGCGCGGCGCGCCGCTCAGGACGACGCTGCGGGCGTCTACATCGGCGAGCTGCGCTCCGCCGCCTCGGTGCTGTCCATGCCCATCCTCAACGAGGGGCGTCTCGCCCAGATCTCCCCGGCGGCCAGCGCCGTGGGGCTGACCCGTGAGGGCCCCGGGGCCCAGGAGGGCGAGCCCGGGCGCTACTACCCCACCGGCGAGGCCCACTTCGTGCGGCTGATCCCCGACGACGGGGTCCAGGGCGCCGTCCTGTCCCGCCTCATGGGCGAGGAGCGCTGCCTGCGCGCCGCGCTGGTCAACGACGGGCAGCTGGAGTCCGCCCAGTTGGTGCCCGTGGTCGCCGAGGCGCTGCCTGGGGAGGGCGTCGAGGTGGTCCTCGACGACGTGCTGGGCGAGGAGGGCCTTCCGCCCGACCGGGTGGCCGAGCGCGCCGGCGAGGCCGACGCCGGTTGCCTGCTCTACGCCGGCGGGGCCACCCCGCAGGCCGCCCAGCTCCTCCTCCAAGCCGCCGAGCAGCTCGGGGAGCGCACCTCGCTGTTCGCGTCCAAGGGCCTCGCCGAGCCGTCCTTCTTCGCGCCGCGCGACGGTCCGCTACCTCCGCAGCTGAGCCAGCGCCTGATCCTGACGCTCCCGCCGAGCGGCGAGCCCGCGTCCCCGGTGCGCACCGCGCTGCTCAACGAGCTGGGCCCCGACGCGCAGGACGACCCGGCCAGCCGTTATGTCCTCTACGGCTACGAGGCCATGCAGCTCGCGCTGGACGCCATCGCCCGTTCGGGCACCGGTCGCCGCGAGGACATCGTGGACGCCCTGCTGGAGACCCAGGACCGTCGCTCCGTGCTGGGGACCTACTCGATCGAGGACGGCGGCGGCAGCAGTCTGCGCGAGTACGCGATCTTCGGCGTCGACGACATGGGCACGCTGGTGCAACGCCGGGTAGTCGGAGTCGGTTAGGTTGCGGGTAGGAGGACCGGTGCCCTCCGGTCCCGTCAACGTCCAAAGGAGGAACATGATGCACAGGAAGGTGGCAGCGCGAATGCTGGCCGCCGGCGCCCTTGCGCTCTCCGTCGGGATCGCCGCCTGCGGCGGCGACGACGAGGGTGGTGAAGACGCGGGCGGGGGCCAGACGCCGCAGGAGATTTCGTTCGAGCAGATGATCGGGGACATGATCCCGCTCACGGGTGACCTGTCGGTGTTCGGCGAGCCGGGCCAGACGGCGGCGGATCTGGCCGTCGAGCAGATCAACCAGGCCGCCCAGCAGGCCGGCGTCCAGACCCAGGTCAGGGTCGAGCACGCCGATACCGAGGCCTCAGAGGAGGCTGCGGTCCAGGCCGCGCGCCAGCTGACCGGCGGCGGGGCCACCTGCCTGACCGGCGCATGGGCCTCGGCGAGCACCCTGGCGACGGCCAACTCGGTGGCCATCCGCCAGCGCACGCCGCTGATCTCCCCGGCCTCGACCGGCGCGGAGATCACCGAGCTCGACGACAACGGGTTCGTGTGGCGCACCGCGCCCTCGGACAACCTGCAGGCCCCGGCGCTGGCCAACGTGGTCGAGCAGGAGCTCGGTGGGACGACCGGCACGCTCTCGCTGGCGGCACGCAACGACGCCTACGGACAGGGCTTCGCCGAGCGCTTCCAGGCGGCCTGGACGGAGAAGGGCGGGCAGGTGAGCGGCCCGGTGCTCTACGACCCCGAGCAGCCCAACTACAACTCCGAGGCGGGGCAGATCGTCAGCGGCGACCCGGACGCCTACG
>JAHWKL010000230.1 GCA_019347915.1 Actinomycetota bacterium | reverse complement strand
GGCGGTCACGTCTACGACCGCGGCGTCGACGGGAGCGAGTGCCGCTGGGCGCGCGTGCTCGCCTACGAGCCGCCGAACCGGGTCGTGATCAGCTGGGACATCAGCGCGCAGTGGGCGGTCGAGACCAACCTCGAGAAGACGAGCGAGGTCGAGGTCCGGTTCGTTTCCGAGGCGCCCGAGCGTACTCGGGTCGAGGTGGAGCACCGCAACCTCGAGCGCCACGGCGAGGGATGGGAGGGAGTGCGCGACGCGGTCGGCTCGCCCGGCGGCTGGCCGCTCTACCTGCAGAGGTTCGCCGAGCGACTCGAGCACTGAGTGCGGCGCCTGTGCGAGCGCCCGCGGAGTCACGCGCGGGCGCTCGCATTGAAGCCCGGCCGTCGTCCATGGTCGGCCTAGCGGCTGGGCCGGCCCATGTCCGGGTCGTGCTCGCTGTACGCATGGTCAGCGTCACTTGTACCCGGGGCCGCCTTCGGTGCAGCTCGCCGCGCTCAGGGCGTGGTCGTCGTCTGCTGGTCCTGCGGCACGGTCCGCTCCCGCGTCACGGTCTCCTGCCTGGTGACGGTGTCGGTGTCCCGCCTGGTGACGGTGTCGGTGTCTTCCCTGGTGACCGTGTCGGTTTCGGTGTCCTCGATGACGGTGTCGGTGCCCTCTTCGGTGACCGTCCGCTCGACGGTGTTCGTGGTCTCGTTCACGATCACGGTGCCCTCGAGGCCGCGTTCGCGGAAGTTCTCCAGCGGGTCGTACATAGCGTATTGGCCCTCAGGGAGGTTGACCGTCATGGTGACCGAGCCGCCGGGGTCGATCGCGCCGCTCTCCTCGACCTCGTTGGTCGTCTCGACGGCCAGCTCGTGGGTCTGGTCGCCCTCGTTCTCGATCTCGAAGCGGATCGTCCCGGCGGTGACCTCCACGCGGTCGGGTTCAAGCGCCCCGTCGGTGATCCGGATATCGACTTCCTGGGCAGAGTCGCCAAGAACCTCGTCGTTGTCGTCGCAGGCGGAGATGGCGACGGCGGAGAAGGCGCCGGCAGCGGCGATCAGGAGACCGAGGAGGAGGCGTTTAATCATCATGTGAAGGTCCCTTCCCGTTCTCGGCCACGGCTACGCGGTGTCCTTGGGGTGCCAGCCGCGGCCCTGCTTCTCGACCAAGCCCTCCTGGGCCAGGCCGGGCAGGACGCGGTAGAGGTAGTTCTGCTGGATGTCCATCTTCTCGGCGATCTCGGGGATGGTGATCCCCGGGTGGGCCTCGACGAGCTGCAGCGCCTGGGTGGCGCGCGGTCCGCTGCCCTTCGGCCGCCCGCGCGGCTTAGCGGTCGCGGCTGCGCGTCGCGGCGAGCTCGCCGCGACGGCGCGCCTGGTGGTCCGGCGCGGCGCGGTGGCTGTCGCTGAGGCGCCCGGCACGCTGCCCAGTGCGCCGGCGGCCGCCTCGAGGCGCCGGTACTCATGCACAAGGGGCCTAAGCTCGTTGAGGCGCGCAGCAATCTCGCGGCGCTTGTCATCTAGAAAATCAGCCATGAACTCGCCCCGATCACTTGAACGACGGCGTTTCCGAGGCTAGCAGCGTTCAACATCGGATCCGACGCCCACGCGGTGGCGCCTACCGGCAACGTGGCGACAAACGCTGGAATTCCTGAGCAAAGGGTGGGCCCCGCGCGACGCGCTAAGGCTTCTCCTGGGCACCGCCTCGCGGTCCACAAACCGGTCCGTATTTCTCGTCGGTGGGTGGATCGTCGACGAGGGTGACGTCCCTTCTGCCGAGCAGGTCGAGAAGCGGCTCGTGCAACGCAAGACCACGGCTGACGAGCGTCATCGCCGAACGGTTCGAGTCCGTCGATTCGTCAGTATGGCCGCGCGATAGTCCTCAGGCGCGCCCAGTGTGCGTCGAGTGGCGTCGCCAGCCTGACCGCCGACTTCAGCCGAAGGTCGCGGGTTCGACCCCCGTCGTCCGCTTGTCCCAGATCGCACCATCTCGCACTTTCCCGCTGCACCTGCCGGTAATCGGGGCCTGGGCCCAGCCGAAGGTCATGCCGGGCTCGCACCACCTCGCCCGACCTCTCTGAGGCGTCGAGGTCGCATCCTGGTCGCATCGCGTTCGCTCGTAGCGGCCATGGCCAGCCGAGCATGTCGGCGTCGCCGGTGGACGACCTGGGGCACCTGGGGCAGGTCTGTCTGCGCCGTGAAGGCGAGCGTCGAGCACGCCTGTAGGGGCGAGGCGGGGCGTCGCGTCCGCCTCCTTGTGGTCCAGGCGGTCGGGGGTTCGAGTCCCCTC
>JAHWKL010000022.1 GCA_019347915.1 Actinomycetota bacterium | reverse complement strand
CGATGTCGGCGCCGGTCTCCTGCTGCAAGGTGTTGATGACCTTGCCCTTGGGCCCGATGACCTCGCCGATCTTGTCGATGGGGATCTGGAAGCTGACGATCTTGGGAGCGCTCGAGGCCACGTCGGAACGGGGCGCGCTGATGGCGGCGTTCATGACCTCGAGGATCTTCACCCGGGCGTCGCGCGCCTGCTGCAGGGCGGCGGCCAGCACGTCGGCCGGCAGTCCCTCGATCTTGGTGTCGAGCTGCAGGGCGGTGACGAACTCGGACGTGCCGGCGACCTTGAAGTCCATGTCGCCGAAGGCGTCCTCAGCACCGAGGATGTCGGTGAGGGTGGTGTACTTGCCGTCGTCGTACACCAGGCCCATGGCGATGCCGGCCACCGGGGCGGCGATGGGCACGCCGGCGTCCATCAGCGACAGCGAGCTGGCGCACACCGAGGCCATGGAGGTGGAGCCGTTGGACGACAGCACCTCGGAGACCAGGCGCAGGGCGTAGGGCCACTCCTCCTTGGAGGGGACCACAGGTAGCACGGCCCGCTCGGCCAGGAGGCCGTGGCCGATCTCCCGGCGCTTGGGGCTGCCCACCCGCCCGGTCTCGCCGTTGGCGTAGGGCGGCATGTTGTAGTGGTGCATGTAGCGCTTCTTCTCCTCGACGCCGATGGTGTCGAGGAGCTGGTCCATTCGGGGCATGCCCAGGGTGAGGATGTTCAGCACCTGGGTCTCGCCTCGCTGGAACAGGCTCGAGCCGTGGGCGGTGGCCAGCAGCCCGACCTCGGCCGACAGGGCCCGCAGCTCGGTGGGGCCACGCCCGTCGATGCGCACGCCGTCGTTGACGATCCGCTTGCGGATGAGCTTCTTGATCAGGGCCCGCACGGCGGCCTTGACCTCACGCTCCCGGCCCTCGAGCTCGGCCCCGACCTCGGCGAGGATGGCCTGGGTGGCCTCGTCGGTGGCGGCGTTGCGCTCGGCCTTGGTGGCGATGGTCTGGGCCTGGGCGAGCTTGTCACTGCCCACGGAAGCCACCCGCTCGTAGACCTCGTCGGTGTAGTCGCGCTGGGGCTCGTAGGGCAGGGGCGGGCGCGTGCCGGCCTTGGCCACCAGCTCCTCCTGGAGCTCGATCGACTCCCGGATCCAGGTCTTGGCCGCCTCCAGGCCGTCGGCGATGACGTCCTCGGTGACGTGGGGGGCGCCCTCGTCGTAGTACCGGCAGGCCTCTTCGGTGCCGCCGGCCTCGACCATCATGATGGCGATGTCGTCACCGGCGCGCCGGCCGCACACGACCAGCTCGAAGGTGCTCTCCTCGCCGTCGGCGTAGGTGGGGTGGGGCCGCCACGTGCCCTGGCGGTCGAAGGCGATGCGCACGGCGCCGAGCGGGCCCTCGAAGGGGATGCCCGAGACCATGAGCGCCGCCGAGGCGACGTTGATGGCGAGCACGTCGTGGGGGTTCTCCAGGTCGGCGCCGAGCACCGTACCGACGATCTGCGTCTCGTTGCGGTAGCCCTCGGCGAAGCTGGGGCGCAGCGGTCGGTCGATCAGCCGGCAGGTCAGGATGGCGGTCTCGCTGGGTCGGCCCTCGCGGCGGAAGAACGAGCCGGGGATCTTCCCGGCGGCGTACATCCGCTCCTCGATGTCGACGGTGAGGGGGAAGAAGTCGATGCCCTCACGGATGCCCTTGGAGGCGTTGGCCGTGACCAGCACGACGGTGTCGCCGAGCTGGCCGACCACGGCGCCCTGGGACTGGGGGGCGAGCTTGCCGGTCTCGAACGAGAGGGTCTTGTCGGTCCCGCTGATGGGACCGGAGACGGAGGTTTGCTCTGGCATAGGTGCCTTTCTGTCAGTGGCAGCGGCTGGCCAGTTCCCAGTCGTCGGGCTCCCGTCGGTGACGAGGGCCCGGCGACTGGCAGCTGACGTTTGCCGCCGCCGGATGTGGAAGGGAATCGGCTCCGTCGCAAAACGACGACGGGCAGCCGGCAGGCTGCCCGGAGGTCGCTAGCGCCGGAGGCCGAGCCGGGCGTTGATGGCCCGGTAGCGCTCGACGTCGTTGTTGCGCAGGTAGGCCTGGAGGCGCTTGCGCCGGCCGACGAGCTTCAACAGCCCTCTACGGCTGTGATGGTCCTTCTTGTGGTCCTTGAGGTGCTCGTTGAGGTGGTTGATGCGCTCGGTCAGGAGTGCGATCTGGACCTCGGGCGAGCCGGTGTCGCCCTCGTGGAGCTTGTACTCGCTGATGGTGGCGGACTTCTCGGGCATGATCCTCGCTGGCGCGTTGTCGCGGACGTCGAATCCACGCTATCAGCGTCCGGCTCCGCCGGGCGGCTCGACCGAGCGGCGGAGCACGGAGCGGGTGGCCTCGACGTCCCGGGCCATCTGCGCCACCAGATCGTCGACCGAGTCGAACCGCTCCTCGGCCCGGAGCCGCTCGACGAACCGGACGGCTCCGGTCTCGCCGTAGAGGTCACCGTCGAAGTCGAGCAGGTAGGCCTCCAGCAGCAGTCGGTCGGAAGCGGGCGAGAAGGTGGGGCGTCGGCCGAGGGCGACGGCGGCGGGATGCACCGTCCCCGTGGGACGCACGTACCACCCAGCGTAGATGCCCGGCGCCGGCAACTGGATGGACGGCGGCACGGCCACGTTGGCCGTCGGGTAGCCGAGCGGCCCACCCCGCTGGCGGCCCCGTTGCACCACGCCCCGCACCTCGTGGGGCCGCCCCAGCATCCGGGCCGCTTCGACCACGTCCCCGGCGGCCAGGGCCGAGCGGATGGCCGTCGACGAGATGGGGGGCTCGCCGTCGGCGGCGCCGACGCTCGCCAGGTCCACCCCGTGGACGTCGAAGCCGTGCTCGGCGCCCATGGCCAGCAGCAGGGCGACGTCGCCCCTGCGCCGGTGCCCGAAGTGGAAGTCGGCCCCGACCACCACGGCACGAGCGGCCAGGCAGCCGACGAGGATCTCGGTCACGAACTCCTCGGCCGGCTCCTTGGCCCGGACCTCGTCGAAGGGAACCACCATCGTCACCTCGACGCCGGCCTCGGCCAGCCGCTCCAGGCGCTGGTCGAGGTCGGTCAGCAGGAGAGGCGCCGACTCGGGCCGCACCACCGTGGCCGGGTGGCGGTCGAAGGTCACCGCTGCGGTCACCGCTCCCCAGGTCGTGGCCAGCCGGCGGGCCGTGCCGATGACAGCCTGGTGGCCGCGGTGGACGCCGTCGAAGAAGCCGACGATGACCGCCGCCCCCTCGGCCCGGGCCGGGCACGGGTCGCCGGCGGTGATGACCTCCACGCCCCGACGGTAGTAGCAGCCGGTCCCGGCAGCGGCGCGTTCGAGCCCGCCCCCATCGGCGTCGGTGCCCCGGCAATGGCCCAGCGGTTCTTTGTCGGATGACCCACCGTGGGGGTGGTCCAGTCGACAAAGAACGAGCGTGGGTCAGCGGGCGGCCAGCACCACGGTGGGGCGGGCCCGCTCCCCGGCCGCCTCGTAGACGGCCAGCAGCTCCCCCGTCGCCGCCGAGGTCACCGCCCACGGCCCCTCGCCGGGGAACGGCACCTGCTCCCCGGTACGCACCAGCCGGGTGCCGGTGGCCACCAGGGCGGCCACGCCGTCGTCGACCGGCACCCGGGCCAGATGGGCGACGGCCTCACCGGGAGGGAGCACCTCGAGATCGTCGGGCGGGCGGGCCCGGGCCTCGGTGAAGGGCCCGACGGCGGTGCGTCGCAGCGCCCGAAGGTGCCCTCCGCCTCCGAGGGCCCGTCCCAGATCGGCGGCCAGGGAACGGACGTAGGTACCCGAGGAGCAGTCGACCTCCACCCGCAGCACCGGGCCGGTCGGGCCCCGAGCGGCTTCCCCGGTCACCTCGAAGCGGTGCACGGTGACCGCACGGGGCTCCCGCTCCACCTCCAGGCCCTGCCGGGCCAGCTCGTGCAGGCGGCGCCCGCCCACCCGCACCGCCGACACCATGGGGGGGACCTGCTCGATGTCACCGACCAGGCCGGCCGTCGCCGCCCGGACCTCGTCCAGCGTCACCTGCCCCATGTCGAAGGTGGCCACGACGTCGCCGCCGGCGTCGAGCGTGGTCGTCTCCACGCCGAGGACGATCTCGCCCACGTACGACTTGGGAAGGGCCGTCACGTAGCGGAGCAGCCGGGTGGCTCGCCCCACGCCGAGGACCAGCACCCCGGTGGCATCGGGGTCGAGGGTGCCGGCGTGGCCGATCCGACGGGTGCCGAGCAGGCGGCGGGCCCGGGCCACCACGTCGTGGGAGGTGCAGCCCGCCGGCTTGTCGACCACGGCCACGCCGTCGGCGCTCACGCCTCCTGGTCGGAGCCCGGCTCGCCGCCGAGCGCCTCGTCCTCGTGGTCGGCGGTCACGCCCTCCCTCAGCAGCTGCTCGATGCGGGCGCCGCTGTGGATCACCTGGTCGACCCTGAAGGAGAGCTCCGGGGTCCGCTTCAGGCGGGCCTGGCGGCCGATGGCCGCCTGCAGGCGGGTGCGGTGGTCGGCCAGGGCCTCGGCCGCCTCCGCCTCCTCCTCGCCCAACCGGGAGAACTCCACGGTGGCGCGGCGCAGGTCGGGGTCGACGCCGACGTGGGTGATGGTCACCAGGTCGAGACGCTCGTCGTCGAGCCGCTCGAGCTCTTCGGCCACGATCTCCCGGCACAACTCGTTGACCCGGGCCATGCGCGGGTAGCGACCGGGCTGGCGCTCGCCGCCGCTGCGTCCCCGCCTACGGCTCATCCAGCCAGCTCCTCGAGCTGGAGAGCACCTGGATGTCGGGCCGAGACCACACGAAGCGCTCCACCTCGTCGAGGATCTCACACACGTGGCCGGCGGTCGACGCCACCGTGGCCACGCCCACCAACGTCCGCTGCCACTGGTCGTGATGGCCCACCTCGGCGGCGGCGACGTGGTGACGCCGGCGCAGCCCCTCCACGAGGGGGCGGACCACCGATCGCTTGGCCTTCAACGACCGGCACTCGGGGATGTGCAGGTCGAACTCCACCGCCGCCGCATGCACGACCGCCACGGTACCGGTCAGCTGCGGGCGATCTCCCGCTGGGTGAAGGTCTCGATGACGTCACCGGGCTTGAGGTCCTGGAAGTCGGACAGGCCCACACCGCACTCGAAGCCGGCCGCCACCTCCCGGACGTCCTCCTTGAACCGGCGCAGCGACTGCACGGTGCCCTTCCAGATGACCGTGCCCTCCCGCAGGAACCGGACGCCGGAGTTGCGGGTGATGGTCCCGCTGCGGACGTAGCAGCCGGCCACGGCGCCGACCCTCGGCACCCGGAAGACCTCACGGACCTCGGCCTCGCCGGTGACGATCTCCTCGTACTCGGGGGCGAGCATGCCCACCAGGGCGTTCCCGATGTCCTCGAGGACCTGGTAGATGATGTCGTAGGTGCGGATCTCGACGTCCTCGATCGCCGCCAGCTCCCGCGACTTGCGGTCGGGGCGGACGTTGAACCCGATGATGGTGGCCCCCGTGGCGCTGGCCAGCTGGACGTCGTTCTCGGTGATGCCACCCACGGCCCGGTGCACGAAGACGATCTTCACCTCGTCGCGCTCGAGCTTGCGCAGGGCGTCGGTGAGGGCCTCGAGCGACCCGTTGACGTCGGCCTTGAGCACCAGGTTGAGGGTGGCGGCCTCGCCCTTTTGGATCTGCTCGAAGACGTCCTCGAGCTTCACGCCGGTGGAGATGGCGGAGGCGTCGGAGGCGATGCTCTTGATCCGGGCGTACTGGCCGCGGGTCTCACCCACCCGGCGGGCGGTGCGGTCGTCGGGGGCGACCACGAAGTCGTCGCCCGCCTCGGCCACGTCGGACAACCCCAGCACCTGGACGGGCACGCCGGGACCGGCCTCCTTGACGTGGTCGCCGCGGTCGTCGATGAGCGCCCGCACCCGGCCCCACGCCGGGCCGGCGACCATGGGGTCGCCCACCTTCAGAAGGCCGCGCTGCACCAGCACGGTGGCCACCGGGCCCCGGCCGATGTCGAGGTTGGCCTCGAGGACGACCCCGTAGGACCGGCCCTCGGGGTTGGCCCTGAGGTCCTCCAGCTCGGCCACCACCGCCAGGTTCTCCAGCAGGTCGTCGATGCCCAGGTTCTGCAGCGCCGAGATCTCGACCATCACCGTGTCGCCGCCCCACTCCTCGGGCACCAGTCCGTGCTCGGACAGCTGCTGGCGCACCCGGTCGGGATCGGCGTTCTCGCGGTCGACCTTGTTGATGGCCACCACGATCGGCACCTCGGCCGCCTTGGCGTGGGCCAGGGCCTCGACAGTGGTGGGCATGACGCCGTCGTCGGCCGCCACCACCAGGATGACGATGTCGGTGGCGTCGGCACCTCGGGCCCGCATGGACGTGAAGGCCTCGTGGCCGGGGGTGTCGATGAAGGTGAGGCGCTTGCCGTCCTTCTCGACCTGGTAGGCGCCGATGTGCTGGGTGATGCCGCCGGCCTCGCCGGCGACGACGTTGGCCGAGCGGATGCGGTCGAGCAACAGCGTCTTGCCGTGGTCGACGTGGCCCATGACCGTGACCACCGCCGGGCGGGGCCTGAGGTCGGCCTCGTCCTCGTCCTCCTCGTCGAGCACGTCGAGGAGCTGCTGCAGCCCCACCTCCTGCTCCTGGCCGGGGTCGACCAGGCGCACGACCGCCCCGACATCGGCCGCGAACAGCTCGATCATGTCGTCGGAGAGGGTCTGGGTGGCGGTGATCATCTCCCCCTGCTGGAGCAGGAACCTGACCACGTCGGCCGCCGAGCGGTTGAGCTTGGGACCGAGGTCCTTGGCCGTGCTCCCCCGCTCGATGACCACCTCTCCCTCGGGGATGGGTGCATCCTCGGGGGTGTAGGTGGCGATGTCCTGAGGCTGGAGCTCCTCGCGGTTACGACGCCGCCGGCCGCGCCGCCGTGGTCGGCGGGGACCACCGGGGCGGCCACCGGGGCGGCCGCCGGCGCCGGGCACCTGGCCCGGCCGGAGGGGAGGCGGGCCGCCGGGACGAGCGCCTCCGCCGTAGCCGCCGGGGCGACCGGTGGAGGGCGCGGAACGCCCGGGCCCGGAGGGGTCCCGGGGCGGGGGGGGCGCGGCGCGGCGGCCGCCGGCGCCGGGCGGGGGCGGGATGGCCTTGCCCGTCTGGGAGGTGGGCCGGGGGCCGGGGGGAGGGGGGATGGGCTTGCCCGTGCCCGAGCGCGGCGGTCCGCCGGGCGGAGGCTCGATGGGCCGGCCACCGGGGCCCCGGACCGTCGGAGGAGGCCCAGGGCGGCCGGCCGGCGACGGGCCCGAGCGCGGCGGCGCCGGAGGATGGGGCCCCGAGTCTGCTGCCGGCGCCGGTGCCGGTGCCGGTGCCGGCGCCGGGCGGGGTGACGGCGCTGCCGGAGGTCGCGGCGGCGCAGGGGGCGGCCGGGACACGGGGCGGTCCTGGCGGGGCGGCTCGAGGTCGGGCTGTTCGCTCGCCTTGCCGCTGGTCACCAGGCGGTGGAGCGGCTCGGCGGGCCGGTCCGGAGACAGGGGCGCCGGGGCCTCGGGGGACCGAGGGGAGGCGGTGGCGGCCGGCTGCTGCGGGGGCGCCGGGGGCGGGGTGGACGGCTCAGATCGGGGGCTCGTCGGCGCCTCGTGCGGGGCCGAGCGGACGGCACGCTGCTCTGGCGCACGGGCAGCCGGCGCCGGTGCGGCCGCGGCGGGTTCGTCGGGCTCCTCGGTCCGGGGCTCTCTGCGCAAGCCCTCGGCGTCGGCCTTGCGGCGCACCCGGTCGGCTTGCGCGTCGACGATGCTCGAGGAGTGGCTTCGGACGCCGATGCCCAGCGCCTCGCACAGGTCGAGTGTCTCCTTGTTGGTGAGCCCGAGTTCGCGAGCGAGCTCGTAGACCCGGATCTTCGATGCCAAGTTGCTGACTCAACCCCTTCGTTCCGTCGTGACGCCGCCACCGTCGGCGTGACGTCCCATCCTCGCGCGGTCCTCGGCCTCCTCGCGTAGCGAGGCCACCGCCTCTGGTGTCACCGGGCCCCGCAAGCTCCTCTGGAAGGCACCCCGACGCTCGGCCCGGTCGACGCATCCCGGTGACCCGGCGCACAACCACGCACCCCGGCCCGGCAACGTGCGACCGACCTCCAGTGTGCCGTCGAATCGCCGAATCACACGCGTCAACTTCTCTGGCGTGGTTCGCCGCCGGCAGCCGATGCACGTGCGATGCGGGGCTATGAGACCCCCTCCGCCCGGTCGGGACCGGGCGCCTCGCTCTCGCCGGCGGGAACCGGTCCCGCCTCGGAGGTCACCGACGACGGCACCTCGGCGCCGGCCGGGGCGTCGGCCGGCGCCTCCTCAGAGGCGTCGGCCATGTCGGGCGGAGCGGGCACCGCGGGCGAGCTGGCACCGTCGGGCGTGCCGTCCTCGTCACCGGGCGGGACGTCGCCGCCCTGCCGCCACTCGTCGGCGGTCACCGCCGGGCCACCCTCGGCCGGCCGCCAGGTCAGCTGACCCGTCTCCGCGTCGGTCACCCACTCGCCCTCGGCCCACTCCTCGCCGGCGTAACCGGCTTCCTCCTCGGCCAGCTGGCTCTCGCTCTTGATGTCGATGCGCCAGCCCGTCAGCCGGGCGGCCAGGCGGGCGTTCTGGCCCTCCTTGCCGATCGAGAGCGACAGCTGGTAGTCGGGCACGATCACCTCGGCGGTTCCCGTCTCGTCGTCGAGACGGACCTCTTTCACCTTGGCCGGGGACAGCGCCTTCATCACGAACTCCTGGAGGTCGTCGGTGTAGGGGACGATGTCGATCTTCTCGCCCCTCAGCTCGTTGACGACCATGCGCACCCGCGCCCCCCGGGCCCCGACGCAGGCGCCCACGGGGTCGACGTTGTGGTCGTTCGACCACACGGCGATCTTGGTGCGGTGCCCGGGTTCGCGGGCCACCGCCTTGAGCTCGACCACGCCGTCGGCGATCTCGGGCACCTCCAGCTCGAAGAGCCGCTTGATCAGGCCGGGGTGGGTGCGGCTGACCACGATCTGGGGCCCGCGGGGGTTGCGGCGCACCTCGACGATGTAGGCCTTGAGCCGGGTACCGGGCTCGGGCCGCTCGTAGGCCACCTGTTCGGCCTGGGGCAGCAGCGCCTCCACCCTGCCCAGGTCGAGCAGGGTGAAGCGGCTGTCGGTCTGCTGGATGATGCCGGTGACGATGTCGCCCTCGCGGCCGGCGTACTCCTCGTACTTCATCTCCCGCTCGGCCTCGCGGATCCGCTGCGTCATCACCTGCTTGGCCGTCTGGGCGGCGATGCGGCCGAAGTCCTCGGGCGTGTCGTCCCATTCCCGGGCCACGTTGCCCTCGGCGTCGAGCTCCTGGCCATAGACGCGGATCTCGAAGTTCTCAGCGTCGATGGTGACGTAGGCCTCGTCCGCAGCCCCCGGCATGCGCTTGTACGCCGACACCAGGGCGTTGGCCAGGGCGTCCAACAGGGTGTCGACCGAGATCCCCTTGTCGGCGGCCAGGGCCTGGAGGGCCTCCAGCATGTCGTAGCTCGAGCTCATGACGTCGTTGCCTTTCCCTTTTTGCGCGTGCCGGCGGCGGCCGGGCCCCACTCGAACACGGTGCGGGCTCGCTCGATCTGGTCAAGGCCCAGGGTGCGCGTCTCGCCGTCGACCCGCACGGTGATGTGCTCACCGTCGGCGGCGACGAGCTCGCCCTCGACGCGGCGGTCACCCTCGGTCCCTGGCTTGGTCTTGACCCGGATGCGCGTTCCCAGTGCGCCGGCGAAGTGGTCGGGCCGCCGGAGGGTGCGCTCGAGCCCGGGGCTGGAGACCTCGAGGGTGTAGCGGCCGGGCAGCGGGTCGGCGGCATCGAGGGCCGCCGAGACCTCCCGCGTCAGCTCCCCGAGCACCTCCAGGTCGATCCCGCCGGCGCGCTCCACCACCACCCGCAAGGTGCCACCGGCCAGCTCGACGTCATAGAGCTGGAGGTCGCGACGCTCCAGAAGCGGCGCCACCACCTGCTCCACCACCTCGGTCGTGCCCATCGCCACCTCCCTCGCTTCGCGCCTGCGGCCCGACAAGACAAAGGCGTGGGCAGAGCCCACGCCGGGACGGTCCGCCGACCGCAGGGACAACAGAACCTCCCCAAGTATAGCCAGCCGGGGCTCCCTCGTGACCGGGGCCGGGGTCGCCTCCAGGCCAGCGAACGGCTCAGTAGGCCCGGCCCACCACGGCCACCAGGTCGCCCTCGTCGCCGGTCACGGGCAGGCTCCCGTCCGGACGCCGCAGGCAGCGCACCGTGATCCCCTGCTCGGCCAAGCGAGTCTCTCCGTCCTCGCCCACCGCCGACCAGGCAAGGCGGGCGAAGCCCGACCGGGCCGCCTCCGTCGCCTCCTCCAGGCTGGAGACGTCGGCCGTGCGCTCCTCCTGGCGCCGGCGGGCGCCGTCCAGGAGCGCGGCCTGGGCCTGGGCCAGGGCGGCGGTGACGCGGGGAGCGACCTCGCCGGCAGGGATGCCGGTCTTCTCACCGGTGTCCCGCCGCACGAGCGTGACCGAGCCTCTGGCCAGGTCACGCGGGCCGATCTCGACCCGCACGGGAACACCCTTGAGCTCCCAGTCCACGCTGCGCCGGCCGAAGCTGACGTCGACCCGGTCGTCGAGCTCGGCCCGCACCCCCGCAGCCGTCAGCTCGGCCACCAGCCCGGCCGCCCGCTCCCCCGCCCCGCCCTCGGCCCGGACCAGCAGCACCATGACCTGGGTGGGCGCCAACTGTGGCGGGAGACGCAGCCCGGCGTCGTCACCGTGGGCCATGATCAGCCCCCCGAGCATGCGCGTCGAGACTCCCCACGAGGTCTGCCAGACGTGGGACTGCCCGCCGTCCTCGTCGGAGAAGGTGATGTCGAAAGCCCGGGCGAAGTTCTGCCCCAGCTCGTGGCTGGTGCCCAACTGCAGGGCCTTGCCGTCGCCCATCATCGCCTCACAGGTCAGCGTGTTGACGGCGCCGGCGAAGCGCTCGCGGGCGGTCTTGCGCCCGGTCAGCACGGGGATGGCCAGCACGTTCACCATGAAGTCCTCGTAGACGTCCCGCAGGATCCGCTCGGCGTAGGCGGCGGCGTCCGCCGCGGTGGCGTGGGCGGTGTGCCCCTCCTGCCACAGGAACTCCGAGGTGCGCAGGAACAGCCGGGGCCGCAACTCCCAGCGCACCACGTTGGCCCACTGGTTGATGAGCAGGGGGAGGTCGCGGTAGCTCTGCACCCACTTGGCGAAGTAGCTGTTGATGACCGTCTCGCTGGTCGGACGCACCACCACCGGCTCGTCGAGCTCCTTGCCGCCGCCGTGGGTCACCACGGCGAGCTCGGGGCTGAAGCCCTCGACGTGCTCCGCCTCACGGCGCAGGTAGCTCTCGGGGATGAACAGGGGGAAGTAGGCGTTGCGGGCGCCGGTGGCCTTGATGCGCCCGTCGACCTCGGCCTGCATCCGCTCCCACATGGCGTAGGCGTAGGGGCGGATGACCATCGTCCCCCGCACCGGGCCGTTGTCGGCCAGCTCCGCCTTGGCCACCACGTCCTGGTACCAGCGGGGGTAGTCCTCGTTCTGCGGTGTGAGCACCGGCGCCTTGGCCACGGCCGCCGAGGATAGGCCCCTTCCGGTTCTGGCCCCCGCAGCGGGACGTTTTCCCGGCGTTTCTGGGGCCAGAACGGCCTCAGGCAGCGGCCGCCGCCGCCCGTAACGCCGCGCGCACCAGGGCGACGGCCTCGTGAGGACGCTGCCACACCTGCGCCTCGGTGATGCGCAGGACCTGGAACCCGCCGACCCGCAGCGCCTCGTCGCGCCGGCGATCGCTCTCGATGTCGAGCTTGGCGGTGTGGTGAACGTCGCTGTCGATCTCGATCACCAGCCTCGCCCGGCGGTACAGGAAGTCGACGCGGCCGGTCCAGGCCTCGCCGCCGACCTCGACCTGGCGGTCGGGCAGCTCCATCCCTGCCTCGACCAGGAGGGCGAAGAACCGAGCCTCGAGCCCGCTGGCCGGTGGGATGTAGCCGGCTCCCCGGTCGGAGAGCAGTTGGCGCATCAGCGCGCTTCCCGTGCGACCATGCTCCAGCAACTCGATGGCCACCGCCCGCATCGCCTCGAGGTCGACCAGCCTGCGGGCCAGGGCGTTGTCAAGAGCCCGCTCGGTCCGGAGCGGGTGGAGGAATCCCGCCAGGTCGAAGACCGTCCTGGCCACGGTGGTCACCGGGATGCCCTCGATCAGCGTCCCGTGGTGATCGGGCAGCAGACGGGGTTCGTGCACGGTGGCCACGCGGCTCGTCCGGCTGGTCGCTGTGCGGGGCCGGCTCACGTGCAGGTCTTCCGTACCGAACCCCGGCAGACCCCATAAGGCCGCCGCCGCCACGTGGGAAACCGCGGCGCCACGGCCGGCATCGAGGGCGGCGGCCATGCATGACTGGAGGAACGTCGGCGGGGTGCCCGCCAGCTTGATCACCCGGGGGCTCACCGCCACCCAACCGGGCGAGCGGAGTCGACTCTGGAGTGCGTCCCGGGAGGCGCCGAGCGCGCGGACCTGCGCCCGGCTCATGACGCCGTGCTGGCGCTCGACCACCGCCCGCATCGCCGCCTCCAGCTCTCGCCCCCTCACGGAGCGGAAAAGTACCGAACGGGTAGGACATCTTCCGTTCTGGCCCCTGCAGAGGGACGTTTCCCCGGCGTTTCTGGGGCCAGAACGGTCGTGGGCCGAAGTCAGCCGGCGCCGGTGCGGCTCCGGATCAGCTCGACGCGAGCCTCGCTGGCGTTGGCGTCGTCACCCTGGTCGGCCAGCAGCGCGGCCCGGTCGGCTTCAGCCTCGGCGGCGGCGCCGGCGTCGGCCGCGGCCAGGCGGGCCTCGACGCCGTCGGCCACCAGCTTCTCGGCCTCCTCCACCAGAGCGTCGACCATCTCGTCCTCGGGCACCACCCGTACGACCTGGCCCCGGATGAACAGGTGCCCACGGCGCCGGCCGGCGGCGATGCCGAGGTCGGCGGAGCGGGCCTCCCCCGGGCCGTTGACCACGCAGCCCATGACCGCGACCTGCACCGGCAGCTCCCGCTCGGAGAAGGCCGCCATGGCCTCGGCCGCCACCTTGATCACGTCGATCTCGGCCCGGCCGCAGCTCGGGCAGGCGATGAGGTCGACGCCGGTCCGCTCCCGGAGCCCCAGCGCCTCGAGCAGCTGGCGACCGGCCCGCGCCTCCTCGACGGGGTCGGCGGTGAGGCTGTAGCGGATGGTGTCGCCGATGCCCTCCAGCAACAGGGTGGCGATGCCGGCGGTGGCCTTGATCAGTCCGCCCGGAGGTGGCCCGGCCTCGGTGACGCCCAGGTGCAGCGGGTGGTCGACGGTCTCGGCCAGCATCCGGTAGGCCTCGACCATGAGCCGCACGTCGGACGCCTTGACCGAGATCTTCACGTCGTCGAACCCGACGTCGGCGAAGTGGGCCAGCTCCCGCTCGGCCGAGGCCACCAGGGCCTCCGGTGTCACGCCCAGACGGGCCTCGATGTCGGGGTCGAGGGAGCCGGCGTTGACGCCGATGCGGATGGGAACGCCGCGATCGCGGGCGGCCGCCGCCACCGTCTTGATGTGCTCGGGCTTGCGGATGTTGCCCGGGTTGAGCCGCAGGCACGACACACCCGCCTCCAGGGCGGCGAGGGCCAAGCGGTGCTGGAAATGGATGTCGGCCACGATGGGGACCGGGGACCGGGGGACGATGCGGGCCAGCCCCTCGGCGGCGGCCTCGTCGTTGCACGTGCAGCGCACGATGTCGGCGCCGGCGCCGGCCAGGGCGTAGATCTGCTCGAGCGTGGCCTCGTGGTCGGCGGTCTTGGTGATGGTCATGGACTGGACGCTGACCGGCGCCCCGCCGCCCACCGCCACCGGACGGGAGGGATGGGCCAGGACCACCTGGCGGGTCGGCCGGCGTTGCGCCGATGCCGTCATCGAAGGGAGATGGGATCGACGAGATCGAGGTACAGCGCGGTCAGCCCGACCAGGATCAGCAGCGCCACCACCGCATAGGTCAGCGGCATGAGCTTGCCCACGTCGGCGAAGTAGCGCCGGCCCTTCCGGCTGCGGATGCGCTCGTAGGTGGCGATGGCGACGTGGCCGCCGTCGAAGGGCAGCAAGGGCAGCAGGTTGAACACCCCGACGAACACGTTGATGGCGAACATGAACTGGAGCACGGCGACCAGGCTGGTCGACGCCGCGTCGCTGGCGATGCGCACCGCGCCCACCGGGGAGAGCAGCCGGTTCTCACCCTCGATCTCCCCCGGCGCCGCCGCCGGGGCGCTGCCGGTGAGGGTGTCGACGTAGCCAGAGACGCCCGCCGGCGAGAAGAACGCCCCCAAGCCCTCGATCGACAGCCACATCGTCTGGCCGGTGAGCTTCACCGAATCGATCAGGCCGGCCACCGGGCCCAGTCGCCGGCTGGGGAACTCGGCGGCGACCCCGAGGAAGCCGACCTCCTCGCCGGCGTCGGTCCTCGTGCCCAGGGTGGTCTGGAGCCTGAGCTCCTGCCCGTCCCGGTCGACGAGCAGGGTCACCTCCTCGCCGGGGTGCTCACGCAGGAAGCCGGCGAGGTCCTGGAAGCTCTCGAAGCGCTGGCCGTCGACGGCCAGGACGCGGTCGCCGACCTCCAGGCCGGCGGCCTCGGCGGCGCTGTCCTCGCCGATGGCGCCCACACCCCATCGCTCGGACTCGAGGTCGGGGGTGCCCACGACGCTGAGCACGGTGAAGGCCAAGGCGATGGCCATCAGGAAGTGCATGGTGGAGCCGGCCAGGGCCACCGACATCCGGCGCCAGTAGGACTTCTGGCGGTAGGTGCGCTCCTCCTCGCTCGGGTCGACCTCCTCCAGGTTGCTCATCCCGATGATGCGGACGTAGGCGCCGGCCGGGATGGCCTTGAACCCGTACTCGGTCTCGCCCCGGCGGAACGACCACAGCCTGGGGCCGAACCCGATGAAGAACTCGGTCACCTTCATCCCCGCCGCCTTGGCGGTGACGTAGTGACCGAGCTCGTGCACGAAGATCATGAAGATCAGGGCGGCGATGACCACGAGCGTGGGGAGCGAGACGAACCGGGCCAGCACGATCGTGGCGACGATCACCAGGAGGCGCCGGGCCCAGCTGGTGGTCTCCCCTTCGGGCGGGGAACCTCCGGTGCGGCCCTCCTCGGGCAGCTCCGTCGACCCCTCCTGGGCGGTCTCGGTCACGCGGTCACGCTCCTCTCGACGATCTTGGTGGTCAGCTCACGGGCCCGCCGGTCGACCTCGATCACGGCCTCGACGTCGTCCAGTGGGGTCCCATCATGCTCGGCCAACGCCGATTTCAATACCTCGGCGATGAGGGACCACGGGATGCGACCGGCGAGGAAGGCGTCCACGGCGACCTCGTTGGCGGCGTTGAGCCACGCCGGCGCCGAACCTCCCGCCCGTCCCGCCTCGTAGGCCAGGCCGAGGCAGGGAAAGGCGTCGGCATCGGGCGCCTCGAAGTCCAACCGGGCCAGCCGGGCCCAGTCGATGGCTCCGAACGGGATCCCGGAGCGCTCGGGCCAGGCCAGGGCGTAGGCGATGGGCAAGCGCATGTCGGGCAGCGAGAGCTGGGCCAGCGTGGCGCCGTCGCTGAACTCCACCATCGAGTGCACCACCGACTGCGGGTGCACCACCACCTCGATGCGGTCGTAGGCCACCGCGAACAGCTCGTGGGCCTCGATGACCTCGAGGCCCTTGTTCATCAGGGTGGAGGAGTCGACGGTGATCTTGGGGCCCATGCTCCACGTGGGGTGGGCCAGCGCGTCGTCGACGGTGACCTCGGCCAGGTCGGCGCCCGAGCGGCCCCGGAACGGCCCTCCGCTGGCAGTGAGCACCAGCCGGGCCACCTCGTGGTCACCGCCGGCCCGCAGGCACTGGTGAAGGGCGCAGTGCTCCGAGTCCACCGGAACGATCTCTCCCCCACCGCCGGCCCGGGCCCGCTGCACCACCGGTCCGCCGGCGATCAGCGATTCCTTGTTGGCCAGGGCGAGACGGTGGCCCGCCTCCAGGGTGGCCAGGGTGATCGGCAGCCCGGCGAAGCCGACCACGGCGTTGAGCACCACGTCGGCGTGGCCGGCGACCGAGGTCAGGGCGTCCTGGCCAGCCACCACCTCGGTGGCGGACGGCACCAGCGCCCGCAGCTCACCGGCCCGCGCCGGGTCGCCCAGCGCCACCACCTCGGGCCGGAACTCCCGCGCCTGGTCCGCCAGCAGCTCGACCGACGACCACGCCCCCAGGGCCGCCACCCGGTAGCGGTCGGGCTCGCCTCGCACGACGTCGAGGGCCTGGGTGCCGATGGACCCCGTGGACCCGAGGACGGCCACCGTGGTGGTCATCGCTCAGCGCCCCGCGGGGTGGCACCCCGGGGGACCCCGCGTCGGCGGAGCCGGACGGGTGGCGCCGGCGGAAGGGGCCCTCGCGCCCAGCGGGGTGGCACCCCCGGGCGTCCGCCAGAGCGGGAGCCGGACGGGTGGCGCCGGCGGAAGGGGCCCGACCGGCGCCAGCCGGGCGGGAAGGAGTCCCGCCGGTGACAGGACCCGTCCGGCGGGCTCCGCGGGGGCAGGGGGTGTCGGGGCCCCGCCCACCCTCAGAAGATCTCCAGGAGCCGGCAGAGGTAGTAGGCGGAGGGCAGGACGAACAGCAGGGCATCGAAGCGGTCGATGAGCCCCCCATGGCCGGGGAGGACGGTGCCCATGTCCTTGAGCTCGAGGTCCCGCTTGAGCATCGACTGGCACAGGTCACCGAGCGGCGCAGCCACCGCCACCACCAGCCCGAGTGCGACCGCCGTCCCCGCCTCCCACGGGTGGAGGCCGATGACGCCCAGCACCAGCCAGCTGACCACGACGGCGACCACGCCGCCCCCGACCACGCCCTCCACGGTCTTGTTGGGGCTGATCTCGGGCGCCAGCAATCGCTGACCGAAGCGCCGGCCGGCGAAGAAGGCGCCGGCGTCGGCAGCGGCCACCGCCACCACCACGCCGATGAGGACGCCGATGCCGTTGGGGAAGGTGAGGATCAAGGCGGCGAACGATCCCAGGAGACCCACGTAGGCCACCCCGAACACGGTGACCGAGAGGTTCATGGTGGGTGCCACCCGGGTGACGCCGACCAGGTACCAGAGCAAGGTGAACACCACGGTGAGGCCCAGCACCAGGGGCAGGGCCACCTCGCCCTTCCAGTAGGCGGCGGCCACCATGGACACACTGGCCACCAGGCCGAGGAGGGTCGCCGGCTGGTAGCCGCCCCGTCGCAGGGAGTCGAACAGCTCGCCGGCGCACACCGCCACCACGGCGGTCACCAGGACCACCGCCGGCCCGGGGCCGAGGGCGAACACGAAGAGGGCGCCGGCGGCCAGCACCGCCGCAGTCAGGACCCGCTGACGCAGGTCACCCTCGCCCTCGTCGTCGGGGGGCATGCCCTCGTCCCACTCCTCGGGCTGGGCCGGCATGCGGCTGGACCCGGGCGGTGGCCGGTCGCCTACGAACTGCTCTGCCGGCACCGCGGCACCTGGCCTCTCCTCCCGGCGCGGGACCGGCGGCGGGGGGGCGACCTCGTCGTCGTACTCGTCGAAGGAGAAGAAGTCGTCCGGAGGCGGGCGGTCGGAGGTGTCGAGCGCTCCGACGCGGGTCTCGTCGTCGTGGAGCATGGACCCGTCGTCGTAGTCAGGCTTCTCCCAGTCGCTGGACTGGTCGCGCCAGCGGGGCCCGGACGTGGCGAAGCTCGACCATGCCTCGAGGTCGTCGCCCGTGTCGTCGTCGCCCTTGGCGTCGGGCACGATCACCGGCACCTCTCCGCTCGGCGGTTCGGTCCAGGGCTGCATGGGAGGCGCCGGCGTCCCGCTCACGCGGGGCCGCGCCATGTCAGAGGCGTCGCCGCCGGCGCTGAGCGGGAACCGCAACGCCGGACGGGCGTCCTCGGGCGGGGCCTCGGGCCGATCGCCGTACTTGGGAGTCCCCATCCCCCGGCGAGGCGCCACGTCGCCCCTCTCCATGACCTCGGCCGCCTCGTCGTCACCGATGATGCGGACGCCCTCGGTGGGCTCACCCCGCCCCCGGCCTGGTTGGCCTCCGGCGATGGGCATGCCCTCGGTGTCGTCTTCAGGGCGTTCCGGGAACGGGCGCTCGTCCATGGGGCCTCCTCGGTTGGCGTGGTGGTGCGTGAGGGAACGTCCGGGCACCCGCCGGCGCCCAGGACCGGGTGGTCTGAGCCAGGCGAGCGGGCCGGAGATCCATCACACCTCCAGCAGCTCGTGCTCTTTGTGTTCGAGCGCGGTGTCGATGTCGCCGACGTACCGGGCCGTGACCTTCTCGAGCTCCTTCTCGGCCCGCTCGAGCTCGTCGGCGGAGATCTCCCTCTGGCGCTCGAGCGCCTCGAGGTCGTGACGGGCCGAGCGCCGCAGGTTGCGGATGGCCACCCGGCCCTCCTCGGCCATGTGCTTGACCACCCGGACCAGGTCCTTGCGGCGCTCGGACGTCAGCGGTGGGAAGCTCAGCCGCACCACGTGCCCGTCGTTGCCAGGGTTGATGCCGAGGTCGGAGTTCTGGATGGCCTTCTCGATGGCGCCGAGCGCCCCGCGGTCGTAGGGCTGGATGACCAGGAGCCGGGCCTCGGGCACGCTGAAGCCGGCCAGCTGCTGGAGCGGGACCTCGCTGCCGTAGTAGTCGACGTTCAGCTTCTCGACCAGCGCGGGCGACGCCCGGCCGGTCCGGATGGAGCTGAACTCGGCCTGGGTGTGCTCCACGGCCTTGGCCATCTTGGTGGTCGTATCGGCGAGGATGTCCTCGATCACCTGACCAGCGTACCGATCGGCTCGGCCCCGATGAGGACACGGCGGATGTTGCCCCGCTCGAGCACGTCGAAGACGACGATCGGGAGCTTGTGATCCATGCAGAACGTGATGGAGGTCGGGTCCATCACCTTCAGCCCGCGGTTGAGCACATCCATGTAGGTCAGCTCGGAGAGCTTGGTGGCCTCCGGGTCGGTCCTCGGGTCGGCGGTGTAGATGCCGTCGATGCCGGAGTGGGTTCCCTTGAGGATGGCCTCGGCCTCGATCTCCGCCGCCCGCAGGGCCGCCGGGGTGTCAGTGGTGAAGAACGGGTTGCCCAGCCCTCCGGCCAGGATCACCACCCGGCCCCGCTCCAGGTGGCGGATGGCCTTGCGACGGATGTAGGGCTCGGCCACCTGCGCCATCTGGATGGCGCTCTGCACCCGGGTGGGCTGGTCGAGGCGCTCGAGGGCGTCCTGGAGGGCCAGGGCGTTGATGACGGTCGCCAGCATCCCCATGTAGTCGGACTGCGCCCGGTCCATGCCGGCGCCGGCGCCCGTCATCCCCCGCCAGATGTTGCCGCCCCCGACCACCACGGCGACGTCGACGTCGAGGTTCCGGCGGGCGTCGACGATCTCGGTGGCCAGCTGGCTCACCACATCGCCGTCGATGGAGTAGCCGCTGGCGTCGGAGAACGCCTGACCCGACAGCTTGAGCACGACCCGCTTCCAGCGGGCGGCACCGGAGGGCATCGGGTCGAGAACTTACCCGCCGATCTCGACCTGGGCGAAGCGCACGACCCGAGCGCCGCCCAGAGCCTGGCCCACCGACTGCTTCTCGTCCTTGACGAAGGGCTGATCGAGCAGCGCCCCACCGGGCACGCTCTTGAAGAACCCGGTCATGCGGCCCTCGACGATCTTGGGCAGGGCCTGCTCGGGCTTGCCCTCGTTGCGGGACAGGTTCTCGAGCTCCTCCCGCTTGGCCGCCACCACCTCGGGCTCGAAATCGTCGCGGCTGAGGTGGGCAGGACGGGCGAAGGCGATGTGGATGGCCACGTCGTGGGCCAGCTGCCGGTCGCCACCGGCGAGCTCGACGATCACCGCGTTCTTCCCCCGGTCGTTCTGGATGTGGAGGTAGGTGTCGAGCACGTTGCCCTCGGCGGCTTCGATGCGCACGACCCGGCCCAGCTCGAGGTTCTCCTTGAGCGTCACCTTGAGGTCGTCGACGCGGTCGGCCAGCTCGGACACGGCCTGCTCACCGCGCTCGGCGACAGCGGCGGCGAGCTCGTCGGCCAGTGCCGTGAACTCGGACGACTTGGCGACGAAGTCGGTCTCGCACCGGAGCTCGACGATGGCCGCAGCCTGATCGTGTACACCCAGGGCCACCGCCCCTTCGGCGTTCTCCCGCCCGGCTCGCTTCTCCTGGGCCGCCAGGCCCTGCTCCCGCAGCCAGCGGGCGGCCGCCTCGGAGTCGCCGCCATTGGCGTCGAGCGCCTTCTTGGCGTCCATCATGCCGGCGCCGGTCACGTCACGGAGGCGCTTGACGTCATGTGCGGTGAAGGTGGGCACGTCTACTCCTGGCTCGGGCGCGGCTCGTCGGGAGCGCCCTCGTCGCCGACAACCGGGTCGGCAGTCATGACACCGTCCGGCTCGGAGGCCGACGGTGGCGCCAGGTCGTCGCTGGTGCCCCCGGCGTTGGCCGGGGCCGCCTGCGGCCCGGGCTGGCGGTCGGTCTGAGCCTCACCGTCGCCACCGTGGGAGCCGACCGGCGAGTGCGCCGCCGAGCCGGGCTGGGTGTGAGGGAACTCCGCGGCCACGGCGATGTCGTCGTCGCGCGTGGGGATGGCGCCGGGCGCCGGCTCCACCGCATCCGACGGGGGCGCCTGGACGTGCGGCTCAGGCTCGCCTCCCGGCTCCTGGCCCATCTCCGGAGCTGCCTGTTGGGGCACCACTGCGTCGGTCTCCTCGCCTGAGCCTTCGGCCGGGGCCGGGGCCGGGGCCGGGGCCGTCGCCGCGACCGTGTCCGGGGCCGGGGCCGTGTCCGTGTCCGTGTCCAGGGCCGGGGCCGGGGCCGTCGCCGCGACCGTCGCCGTGTCCGGGGCCGTGTCCGTGTCCGGAGCCTTCGCCGCCATGCGTGCCTCGCGCTCGTCCCGCTGGCGGGCGGCGGCGGAGCGAGCAGCTGCCTGCTGGCGGGCCCGCTCGGCCTCCTGTTCGGCGGTGGGAGGTGCCGGGCGGGCGGTCCCCTTGCGCTCGGCGATGTAGCGCCCTTCCTTGACCGCGTCGCCGATGACCCGGCACATCAGCGTGCCGGACCGGATGGCGTCGTCGTTGCCAGGGATCACGTAGTCGATCAGGTCGGGGTCGCAGTTGGTGTCGACCACGGCCACGACGGGGACACGGAGCTTGTTGGCCTCGGTGACGCCGATGTGCTCCTTCTTGGTGTCGATCACGAACACGGCGTCGGGCAGCTTGGCCATGTCCCGGATGCCGCTGAGGTTGCGCTCGAGCTTCTCCAGCTCGCGGCTCTTCTGCAGCGCTTCCTTCTTGGGCATGGCCTCGAAGTCGCCCACGGCCCGCATGCTCTGGAGCTCCTGCATCTTCTTCACCCGCCCGCTGATGGTGGTGAAGTTGGTGAGCATCCCGCCCAGCCAGCGCTCGTTGATGTAGGGCATGCCGCATTCGCCGGCGGTACGGGCGATGGAGTCCTGAGCCTGCTTCTTGGTGCCGACGAACAGCACCGTGCCGCCGTTGGCCACCAGGTCGCGCACGAAGCTGTAGGCGGTCTCGATCCGCCGCAGCGTCTGCTGCAGGTCGATGATGTAGATCCCGTTGCGCTCCCCATAGATGAAGCGCTTCATCTTGGGGTTCCAGCGCCGGGTCTGGTGGCCGAAGTGCACGCCGGCCTCCAGCAGCTGCTTCATGGTCACGACCGGTGCCATACGGCTCCCTCCCGACGGTTGACGAGCTCGGGCGCCCGCGCTCCGGTGGAGGAGCGACCGCGGGTGGACGCCGAGTGAAGGACTGAGCGAGCCGCCAGTGTACCCGAGCCCGGCTGCGGGCCCGGCCCCCCGCCGGCTTCAGCGGCCGGCGCCGGTGGCGGGCCCGACCGGCCCCGGGGTGCGCACCCGGATGGACGGCCCCGGCACGGCGCCATCGGCCCACATGGCGCCGACCCCGACGGCCAGGCCCATGCCGTCCTCGACCATGCCGATGCCCGCCGCCAGCGCCAGGTCGTCGGCCAGCTGCCGGCAGGTGGGCCCCCGGCCGCCCAAGGCCAGCTGCAGCTCACGAAGGGTCGTCTCCGACCTGGGCAGGTCGCCGTGGGCGGAGGGCCCGGCGAGGGGCACGAGCACGTTGGTCGCCCCTTCCAGCGAGCTGTTGAGGGCGACGACGGTGAGGTCGCCGCTCGCCGCCACCGACGTCACCCGGGTGCCGGCGGGCAGCGGGCGGTGGCGGAGCTCGGCGACCAGGGCCGAGGTCTCGGCCAGCTGGGCGGCGGCGTCGGACGAACCGTCGACCCGCCCGTCGCTGGCCCATTCGGTGATCGCCTGAGCCAGCGTCCCGCTGGTGGTGGTGCCCAGCAGGGCGTTGGCCGTGGCGACGTCGGCGCCGTGATGGGGAGATCCCAGCGTGATGAGGTTCTCCACCGGTTTGGCGCCGGCGCCCGGCCCGGCGGCCCCCGGCCCCAGCGCCAGGCGGGCCACCACGCCGCCCTGGGAGTGGGCGATGACGTCGACCGGCACCTCGGGATGCCGGTCGGCGATGGCGTCGAGCAACGCCCGCAGGCGCCGGCCCGACGTCCGGAGGTCACCGGTGGAGTCCTCCGGGCGGTAGTCGCTGACGGGAACGCCGGCCACGGCGCCCACTCCCGGTGTCCGCCCACCGGCGTAGGAGAACTGCACCACGTCGTCGCCGGCGTAGCCGAGCGCGGCGGTGTCGACACCGGCCACGTCGGCCTCTGCCGACGAGGAGCCGAACCCGGCGACGAGCACGGCGATGCGCCGGCCGGGGGGAGGCGGCGGTGGCGGCTGCGACGCCGGGGTGCAACCCTCCTGAGCGTCCCGGAACCGCGAGGCCCGGGCCCACAGCTCGCTGGCGTGAACCAGGAACGCAGGACCGATCGGGAGTTGCTCGGCATAGGCGGCGAGAACGACCAGCTGTTGCCACCGCGACCGGAGCTCGGCCTCGACGACCTCCCAGGACTCAGCGGCGCCGTCACGGGCCCAGCGCAGTGCCTGACCGGCGGTGCCGGCGCCGGCACGTGCGCCCTTCCAGGCAAGAGAGACCAGCTCCTGCAGCCAGCGTCGCTCCTTGGCCTCGCTCGCCGGGCGGCGCAGCTCGACCGGGATGAGGTGGACCTCGACGGGCGCTCCGGCCAGGAGCAGGCTCGGGTCGAGATAGCGGTCACCGGCCCGGGCCCCGAAGTGGAGGACCGGCCCGGCCGTCCCCACGACCTGGCCCCGGCCCACCTCCTCACCCCGCCGGACGCCGGCGCTGGCCAGGAACGAGTAGCTGGTGCGGATGCCGTCGCGGTGCAGCACCACGACGTGGGTGTCCGTGCCCACCCGGCCGGCGAAGGTGACCTCGCCGTCGGCGGCGGCCCGGACCTCCTGGCCGGGGGTGGTGGCGTAGTCGAGGCCCCGGTTACCGGCGCTGTAGGGCGTGACCGGGGCCCGAAAGCCGTCGACGACGGGAGCCTCGACCGGGGCGACGTAGGGGCCGGCCGGTTCGGCGAGGGCCTCGGGAACCAGCGACAGCAGCAGGCACGCCACCAGCACGGCGGCGACGAACGGGCGGGCCGAGCCGGTGCCGGGAGGCGAGGGTGTCCGGGCCGACCCGGCGGGTGCGGGCGCGCCGGGGACGGCAGCCGGCGGGAACGTGGGCATCGACTTCCCCCTGGACGGGTGGCGGCACAGGGGGAAGCACCGGGAGGGGAAGCACCGGGCAAGGCGGCGGGCGTCCGCCGTCGAGCGGGGGCCGCGGCCGCGGTCATCACGCTACATCGAGGGGCGGGGCGGGGAAAGGGCTCGTTCGCCGTCCCGCCGCCGGGCCGGGGGTGTGGTCCTAGGCGCTTTCCCGGTCGGCGGCGGCGAGCTTCGAGCGCAGGTGGATGACGGCTTTGGTGTGGATCTGGCACACGCGGCTCTCGGTGACGCCGATGACCTGGCCGATCTCGTTGAGCGTGAGGCCCTCGTAGTAGTAGAGGCTGAGGACCAGCTTCTCCCGCTCGGACATCCGGTTGATGGCGTCGGCCAGGATGTGGCGCATCTCCTCCACCTCGTACGCCGCCATGGGCCCGGCGCTGTCATCGGCCACCGTGTCCCCCAAGGTCAGGGACTCCCCCCGATCACCGCCCACGAGCAGGATCTCGTCGAGGGCGGCCAGCCCGACGAACGAGATCTGGCTGAGCGTCGACTGCAGCTGGGGCTCGGTCATGCCCAGCTCCGTCGCCAGCTCGGCATCGGTGGGGCTGCGCCGCTGCGCGCTCTCCAGCTTGGTGTAGGCCTGCTCGATCGCCCTGGCCTTCATGCGGACCGAGCGGGGGACCCAGTCGATCGAGCGGAGCCCGTCGAGGATGGCACCCTTGATCCGCGACATGGCATAGGTCTCGAACTTGTAGCCCCGCTCCGGCTCGAACTTCTCGATGGCGTCGATGAGGCCGAAGATGCCGTTGCTGACGAGGTCGGCCTGCTCCACGTTCTGAGGCAAGCCCACGCCCACACGACCGGCCACGTACTTGACCAGCGGCGAGTAGTGGAGGATGAGGCGGTCCCGAAGCTCGACCTTGGCCGACGCCTTGTAGTCGGTCCACAGCCGCTCTAGCTCTGCTCCCTCGTCACTCACGTCAGCCCCTGTCCACCGGCCGGGCCCGAGGATGCGACGCCTGGTGCACCGCACGGAGCCGCTCCTTGCTCACGTGAGTGTAGTGCTGGGTCGTGGCCAGGTCAGCGTGCCCCAGCAGCTCCTGCACCGCCCGGAGGTCCGCCCCCCCGTCGAGGAGGTGGGTGGCGAAGGTGTGGCGCAGCGCATGGGGGGAGGTGGGTTGGGCCGCCCGCCGGTCGACGATGCGCCGGACGTCGCGTGGGGCCAGCCGGCGTCCCCGGCGGTTCAAGAACACCGCATCGGCCGGTGAGTCGTCGTGGGCCAGGCTGGCACGACCTCGCTCCAGCCACCCGGCCAGGGCCTCCACCGAGGGGACGCTCAAGGGCAGCTGGCGCTGCTTGGACCCCTTTCCCCACACCCGTACCGACCGCTGCTCCAGCGCCACGTCGTCGGGGCGCAACCCGCACAGCTCGGCCACCCGCAGGCCGCTGCCGTAGAGGAGCTCGAGCACGGCGTCGTCACGCAGCCGGACACCGTCATGGTCGGCGTCGACCCTGGCCGGCGGATGGTCGAGAAGGACGTCGAGCTCCTCGGCGCGCAGCACACGAGGCAGGCGCCCCCCGCCGCTCGGGGCGGAAAGACCGGTACAGGGATCGGCCTGCAGTCGGCCCGTACGCACGCACCACCGGAAGTAGCGGCGGACAGATGACGCCTTGCGGGCCACCGTGCGCCGGGCGTAACGGCGGGTTCCCAGATAGGCGAGGTAACGCCGGAGGGTGCGGCGGTCGATCGCCCCGGGCTCGTGCGCGCCCGCCCGGCCGGCCCACTCCGTGAACGCCTCCACATCGGCGCGGTAGGCGCCGACCGTGGCCGGGGACACCGAGGTCAGCGATCGGGTGAACTCCTCGAGCTCCCATGCCATGTGGTCAGAGCGACGGAGCGACGCCAGCGTGGACGGGAGCCGCCCCCCGCTCGTCGCCCCGGAGGACGAGAGCGGCAACGGGGCGCCCGTGCACGACGGTCAGCCGCCGGTCCGGGTGGGCTCGGCGGCACGCCCGCTCAGGCGGAGTTCGACGTCTTCACCCAAGGCCCCGCACTTGTCGAGCCCGTAACCGCTGGCCAGCTCGTTGTAGTTCTCGAGCGGGTCGCGCTCGCCGATGAGGCTGGTGGGGTCACGCCGGACCTCCTCGAGGCCGGTCTGACCGGCGGTGAGGATGTCCTGCACGCGCTCCCTGTCGTCCTGGGGCGGCGTGAGCTCGCGCAGCCCGTTGAGCTGCTCCTCGAGCGCCGGATCGACGGTCTCGTTGGCGAAGTCGGTGATCTGCTGGGCGGAGGGGATCTCACCCTCCACCGTGAACTTGCGCTCAGCCCCTTGGGTGATCCGCTGCTGGGTCCGCTCGCAGATCCTGTTGCCCTGCTCGACGTACTGAGACTTGCTCAGGGCATCACCCCCGCCCCCGCACCCGACCAGCGCCACCGCCGCCACGACCGCCATAGACCCCAACCTGTGGATTCGCATGTCTTCCTCCCCCTGGACAACAGCAGCCGAACCCTAGCGCGCACGGCTTCGACGGCGATGGGATCATCAGGGTCGGTCGCTCCTCTGGAACCAGGCACCGTCGCGCACCACCTGGCCACCGACCTCGAGCCGGGAAAGCTCCACCGCCATGGTGCCCAACGGTTGGCCGGCGCGTGCGGCGATCTGCTCCATGGTCGCCGGCTCCCACCCCAACGCGGCCAGCACGCCGGTCTCGGGTGGTACCGGCACCGGCTCCTCCTCCGGGCGGCCGCGTCGGTCGGCGGCAGCGTCGAGGCCCAGCACGACGAGCACGTCCGAAGCGTCACGGACCACCCCGGCGCCGGCGGCGAGCAGATCGTTGGTGCCGGCCGATGCCGGGCTGCGAACGGGGCCGGGCACGGCCATGACCGGGCGGCCACGCTCGAGCGCCGACTCGACGGTGTGAAGCGACCCGCCGGTCGTGTGGCTCTCGACCACGACGACGACATCGGCCAGGGCGGCGATGATGCGGTTTCGGGCCGGGAACCTCCACGCCTCCGGCCGGGTGCCGAGCGGGTACTCCGACAAGACCACGCCCTGGGCCCCCACCCGGTCCCACAGCTCGCCGTTCCCCCGCGGGTACACCACGTCGAGCCCGGTTCCGACCACGGCAGCGGGCGAAGCCCCCGCTGCCTCCAGGGCGCCGCGGTGCGCTTCGGCGTCGATCCCGTTGGCCAGGCCGGAGACCACGCACACCCCGGCGGCGGCCAGGTCGTGGCCCAGGCGGCGCCCCGTCGAACGGCCGGAGTGGGTGCAGCGGCGAGTGCCGACAACGGCCACACGGGGACGTTCGAGCACCTGCAACCGGCCGCGATGGAACAGCACCGGCGGCGGCTCGGGGTCGTCGGCCAGCACCGCCGGGTAGTCGGGATCACCGTGGCTGACCACGGCCACGCCGGCGGCGTCGTAGGACGCCCAGTGAGCGGCCACGTCGAAGCGGCGGCAGTGCTCCTGCCATCGGGAGGCAACGGAGGGCGGAAGCCGCCGTGCGGCCCGGGCCACGCCGGCGTCCAGATGGGCCCCACCCGCGCCCACCCGCTCCCACGCGGTCTCGGGCTCCCAGCGCCCGAGGAGGGCAGCA
>JAHWKL010000229.1 GCA_019347915.1 Actinomycetota bacterium | reverse complement strand
CGATCAGGTCTTCGCCGGTAAGGGCGAAGTTCATCGGCACGTGCCGCTGTTCGGAGTCGGTGTGATGGGTCGCCGACCCGAGCCGCATCAACACGACCGAGTCGATCTCGGGCGCCTGCGGGCTCTGGATGCGAACCTGATCGCCGTACCCCAGCTCGTCGTCGGGTCGGTCGCCGCCGTCCAAGGACGTGATCGTCGGCCGGTCGCCCTGGTGGCAGTACGGCGGTTCGTACAGCTCGAAGGAACTCTGGTTGTTGCCGAACTGGTGAGCGTATGAGTGATCGTTGTCCTCGCCGCCCGCCACGAACACCCGCCCGTCGGGCAGCAGCAGCGCGCACGAGGCGCCGTCCAGCGCGGGCAGCCCGCTCACGGCGACGCCGCTCGCGGCGCGCTGGGTGCGCGCGTGGAAGGCCTGCGCCGTGCCGCCGTCCAGGGCGGCCGCCCACACCGCCACCGCGGTTCCGTCCTCGATCTCGCGCTCGCCGGCCAGCACGCCGGCCGCACCGCATCCCGCCAGCGCGGCCGGCTCCAGGACCTCGTGCACGCCCTCCAGCGTGGCCTCCGGCGCCATGAGGTGCCCGCCGGCGACGAACACCAGCGCCACGTCGGCCCGCCGGCCGGCCAGGCCGTCCGCGGCCGCCGGCGGAAGCTGGTAGAGCGCCGCCTGCGGGCGTCCCAGCGCGGTGAGGAGCTGGGCGTAGAGCCTGCGGGTCGACGAGGATCCGACCGAAGAAGGCGTGTCCGGCCTCGTTCGTGCGGACCTCCCAGGTGGTTCCGCCGTCGTCGGAGGCGAACACCCCCACGGCGGGCGATGCGCCGTAGAGCACGGCCTCGCCGGCGCCGAAGGCGTGGACGTCGGTGTCCGGCAAGCCCTCGTTGACCAGGGTGAAGGTCTCACCGCCGTCGGTGGACCGGCTGAGCCCCGGGTGGCCGCTCACGTAGATGGCGTCCTCGGTGAAGCCCCAGCCCATGGCGTCTTTGTCGTCGAGCGATGGCACCCGTCGCCACGTTGCCCCGCCGTCGTGGGACATCGACACTGCCTGGTGACCCCCGGCGAACAGGCGCTCGGGATTGGTGGGATCGACAACCAACGAGTGCAGGTCGCCGCCTACGAACGCACCTGAGGCGGCCTCGCCGTCTCCGCAGGCGGTGGCCAGCACCAACGCTGCACCAGCCACGAGCACCACGGCCGCCCGCCCCCACACCCGGTTGCGCGATACCCAGCGTCCTCGCCAGGCAGGGCCCCGCCCGGCGTTGCGCTGTCGCTTCTGGTTGGTGCTTCCCGTCCTAGCCATCGAGGTTCCTTTCGGCGGTCTTCCCAGAGGAAAGGCGGCGCACTTCCTCACGCAGCGAGGCCACCTCCTGCTTGCGCCTGTCGTCGTCGCCATTCCCTCGTCGCGGCTTATGAGGCGAGCGAGGAAGAACATCATCAGGGCCATCATGAGGCCGCAGGCCAGGACGGGCAGGAGATACAGAAGCGATTCCATCGGCGGTCCTTTCAGATCAGTAACTGGCTTGGGCCTGGTCGAGCAGGCGCTCGAGCTCGTGAGCACGTACGCCGCCGACGACCTTGGCGACGATCACCCCGTCGGGGGCGATGAGAAAGGACTCAGGGACTCCGGCTACGCCGAAGTCGAGGGCGATCCGACCGTCGCCGTCGACCAGCATCGGCCAGCTGCCACCTTCCTCGTCGCGAAATTGGCGGACAGCGTTGACCTCGTCGTCGTAGATGACCCCCACCACCGTGGCGTCGCCCAGCATCTGGTGGCGTTCGTGGAACTCGATCAGCTCTGGGTGTTCCCGCCGGCACGGCACGCACCAGGTGGCGAAGAAGTTCACCAGCACCCACTGGCCCTGCGTCTCGGCCAGGGTGAAGGTTTCGCCGTCCATGGTCTCGGCCGCCAGCTCAGGGGCGCGGCGGCCAAGTAGCGGCGAGTCGGCCGCTCGGGTGGTCGGCGCCTCCAAGGTGGCGAGGACGGCGACGAGGCCGAACAGGGAAACCGCCACCACCAGCGCCACCACGACGGCGAGGCGAGACCGCCGTGGGGACTGCGACCCCACCTCGGGCGGGTCCGCCAACTGCGGGGGCGGTGCCATCAGATGGGAGGCCAGCCGAACTGGGCGAACCACCGTTGCAAGGGCAAGAACAACGACCGCCAGGCGCCGGACACGAACAGCACGCCGACGCCGACGAGCATCCCCCCACCCAACCGCTCGACGGCCCGGCCGTGCCGCTGCAGCCACTGCAGCGAGCCCCGGGCTCT
>JAHWKL010000228.1 GCA_019347915.1 Actinomycetota bacterium | reverse complement strand
GGTGATCGAGCGGGTGGCCCAGCACTTCTCCGATGCCGAACAGGACCGCGTCGACGGTCTCACCGTCGACCTGGGCTCGTGGTGGTTCAACCTGCGCCCGTCCAACACCGAGCCCCTCCTGCGCCTCAACCTGGAGGCCGATACCGACGAGGCATGCCAGGCCCACACCGACGAGGTCCTCGCCCTCATCCGCCAGCCGGACGGGCAGCCGTCGGGCGACCAGCCAGGAGACGAGCAAGGAGACGAGCAAGGAGACGAGAAGGCGTGACGCTCGACCGCCAGCTGCTGGAGATCCTGGCCTGTCCCGAGGACAAGGGCCCGCTGTACTACCTCGCCGACGAGGACCTGCTCTACAACCCCCGCCTGCAGCGTCGCTACGAGGTCCGGGACGACATCCCGGTCATGCTCGTCGACGAGGCCGTCACGGTCGACGACGCCGAGCACCAGCGCATCCTCGGCCGCATCGAGGCGGAGGCCATCGAGCCCACCTTCCAGGCGTGAGGCGGCCGGCGTGAGCGAGCACATGGGTGCCGGGGTGCTCGACAGCCAGCACATGTTCGACGCTGCCGCCCACCTGCCCGAGCAGGTGTGCGAAGCCGTCGTGCGGGCCCGGGGCCTGCCCGGCCTGCCCGAGCGCGACCGGATCGAGAACGTGGTGGTGCTGGGCATGGGTGGCAGCGCCATGGCCGGGGACATCCTCGCCGCCGCCGCCGGCCCCTTCCTCCCCGTCCCGGTCGTGGTCTCCAAGGGGTACGAGCTCCCGGCGTTCGTGGGAGAGACGTCGCTGGTCTTCGCCGTGTCGTTCTCCGGCAACACCGAGGAGACGGTCGAGGTGGCGTCCGCCGCCGCCGTCGAGGGTGCCCGCATGGTGGTGGTGACAGGAGGCGGGGAGCTGGGCCGGCTGGCCACCAGCTGGGGCGTGCCCGTGATCGACGTGCCCCACGATCTCCGCCAGCCCCGGGCGGCCATTGGCGCCCTCGCCATCCCTCCGTTGGTCGTGCTCGAGGAGATGGGCCTGTTCACCGGCGCCCGACAGTGGATCGACTTCGCCGTCGAACAGCTGCGCCGGCGCCGCGACGCGCTGGTGGGCGATCGCAGCCTGGCCGTGCAGGTGGCCAGGCGCATCGGGCGTACCGTGCCGCTGTTCTACGGCGGTGGCGACGTGGGTGCCACCGCCGCCCAGCGGTGGAAGAACCAGGTCAACGAGAACGCCAAGGCCCCGGCGTTCTGGCACACCCATCCGGAGCTGTGCCACAACGAGATCTGCGGGTGGGGCCAGCACGGAGACCTGACCCGCCAGGTCTTCACACTGGTCAACCTCCGCCACGAGTTCGAGCACCCCCAGGTGGCTCGCCGCTTCGACGTGGTGAACGCCCTGCTCGACGAGGTGGTCTCCTCGGTCCAGGAGGTGTGGGCCGAGGGCGAGGGACAGCTGGCCCAGTTGCTCGACCTCATCCTGGTGGGCGGGATCGCGGTCGCCACCTACGGCACCGATCGCGCGACCGGCGACATCGACATCATGGTTCCGACCGGCGACGACCTCAACAAGGGCCGTCTCGAGCGGGCTCTCCAGAGGCTGGATGCCGAGCTCCTCGGCACGCAGGCCGGACACGGCCGGGTGCCCGCGCCCGATGACCCATACCCCATGCTCCTGTTCTCGACCCGCCACGGGAAGCTGGACGTGCTGTACCAGCCAGACGGCGGCGCCCGCTACGAGGAGGTTCGTGCTCGCGGGAGGGAGATCACCGTGCTCGAGCGTAAGGTGCGGGTCGCCGCCAGCGACGACCTCGTGCGCATGAAGCTCGCCGCGGGCCGGCGCCAGGGCCTCGACGATGTGGCGACCCTCACCGCTCGCGGCGGCGCGCGGACGCCTCGACGCGCGCGCCGGGTCCTCGCTTCGTGGAGGCTGCCCGCGACCGTCGACCCCGAGGGTGCCTTGGAGCTCTTGACAGGCAGGGTGCTCGAGGCCGATCGCAACGGCGTGGGTGAGCGGCGACCACCTCACCATGGAGGCCCAGCGCACCGACCTGCCCGACGAGCACCTACGGGCGTGGGTGGCCGCTCTCCACGATCGGCTCCGAGCGATCGGGCTGGTGGAAGACAAGCCCAGGCTCGAGATCGGCTGAGTCCCGAGCCGGCTCCAGCGTCATTCGGGCGTCGCTCTGGAATAGATGGTCGCGGGGCTGCCGCGCGCGGAACCTCTACACGAGTTCCCGCGCGCGGCAGCCCTCGAGAACCTTGCGCTGGCCGAGGTGCTCGAGGATGGCGGGGC
>JAHWKL010000227.1 GCA_019347915.1 Actinomycetota bacterium | reverse complement strand
AGGGCCTGATCGACCTGGTGGCAGGGAGCCAGTCCGGGCTGCTCGAGCGCCTCGACGGCTTTCGGGTCAAGGGCGGCAAGGCCCAGGTGCTGCGCACCGCCGGACTCCGGCTCGAGCACTTTGACCAGTCCGCATCGCCGGACGAGGAATCCGACGTACCCGGAGACGGCGCGTTGGTCCTGGGGCTGGGGCTGCCGGGGCTCATCGCCCTGGCCATGGCCGCCGCTGTCATCGCGATCCTGGTGGGGCCGAGTCTGAGGAGGCTTCTGCGGCGCCGGCGCCGGAGGAGGCGTTGACCGCAGTGACCAGCGCCACCCCGCGCTCGCCCCAGGGAGCCTCAAGGGTACCCGCCAGCCACGTCAGGCGATCCACCCGCCAGGCGGCGCTGCGATCGACCACCTGCCAGCCCCTCAGCAACTCCTCGAGCGTCTCCAGGTCGTAGACACGCTCGAAGCCCTCCACCCGCGCGTGGGCGGCGAACGGCACGGTGAGCACGAGCGTCCCTCCCGGGCGCACGAGCGAGCGCAGGCGCATCAGGGCGTCGCGGTCGTCGCCCGCGGCGGCACCGTAGTGGCCGAGGGCGAAGTGCTCGACGGCCGACAGGGCCACGGCGCAGTCCACCGGGTCGCTCAGGCGCAGCTCGCTCAGTGGGCAGGCCGAGACCGTCAAGCCAGGATGCGCCAGCGGATAGCCCCGGGGATCCACGACCCGCACCGCATGCCCGCGCGAGGCCAGCGCCAGCGCCAGGGTGCTCTCCGCCCCGCCGACGTCGAGCACGCTGGCCCCGGAGGGCACGGCCGCCAGCACGTAGGGCTGCTCCACGATGCGCTCGTTGACCAGCAGCACCTCGGCGCGACCGGCCTCCAGGCGCACCGGCACCGGCTCGTTGAACCACAGACCCGCCTGGGCCGCCGGGCCGTCGGGCCCGGCGGCCCAGTTGAGCAGCGCCGCCAGCGGCTCGTCGATGTCCTCCAGGGCCACCGGGAGCGCCCGTCCCGCCGCCTCGCGCGCACCCAGCGCCGCGAGCTGGCGGCGCGCCAGGTCCTCGAGGTCGTCGAGCCGGTCGTGCACCGCCGGGCGCTGACCACGGCGCCCGCCGAGCTGGTCGTCGACCAGGTCGGCGGTCCAGCGGGCACGGGGATCGAGCAGGCGCCGCGCCGGCCAGCCCAGCGCCGCGCGCAACCGCTGGCGGGCCCGGCTCACACCCCCAGCTTCTCGCGCACCAGCCGCGTGACCTCACCGCCGTCGGCGCGGCCCTTGGTCTCGCGCATCACGTGGCCGATGATCGCGCCCATCGGCTTCTCGTTGCCGCCACGGATCTTCTCGGCGGCGTCGGCGTTGGCCGCCAGCGCGGCGTCGATGACCTCGCTGAGCTCGTCCTCGCCGCCGATCGCCCCCAGCCCTTCGGCCTCCACGATGGCGCGCGGCTCGCCCCCCTGCTCCACCAGGCGGTCGAGCACCTGTCTGGCGCCGCCCTGATGGACCTCCTTGCGCTCCACCATCCCGACCAGGGCCGCCAGCGCGCCCGGCTGGACCTTGGACTCACCGGGGTCCTCGTCGCCGATCCGTGCCACCAGTTCTCCGGTGACCCAGTTGGCCAGGGGCTGGGCCGCCACATCGCCGTCACGGCCGACCGCCGCCTCGAAGAAGTCCCCCAGCTCGGCGCGGAAGGCCAGCTGCTTCGCCGACGCCTCGGCCAGCCCGTGCTCGCGCTCCAGGCGCGCGGCGCGGTCGGCGGGCAGCTCGGGCATCGCCGCGCGCGCCTCGTCGAGCATGGCCTGGTCGATGCGCACCGGCACGAGGTCGGGCTCGGGGAAGTAGCGATAGTCGTGGGCCTCCTCCTTGGAGCGCATGGAGGTGATGCGCTCGGTGCGCGGGTCGAAGTGCAGGGTCTCCTGCACCACCTCCTCCCCGCGCTCCAGGAGCTCGACCTGCCGGGCGACCTCGGCGTGGATGCCGCGCTCGAGGAAGCGGAAGGAGTTCATGTTCTTCAGCTCGGTCTTGACGCCGAGCTCGGTGGTGCCCTCGGGGCGCACGGAGATGTTGGCGTCGCAGCGCAGCGACCCCTCCTCCATGTTCACGTCGCTGACCCCGAGCTGGCGCAGCGTGGTGCGCAGGAGCGTGAGCCACTCGCGCGCCTGCTCGCCCGAGCGCAGGTCGGGCTCGGTGACGATCTCGGCCAGCGGGGTCCCCCCGCGGTTGAAGTCCACCACCGAGGAGCTCGAGCTGTGGATCCGCCCGCTGGCGCCGACGTGCACCAGCTTGGCCGCGTCCTCCTCCAGGTGGACGCGATGGATG
>JAHWKL010000226.1 GCA_019347915.1 Actinomycetota bacterium | reverse complement strand
CGGCCGGCGGCCGAAGGCTCGCCCGCCCGCGTAGGCGCCGGTGTCCCCGGCGAAGGTGCCCACGAGGATGCCCGTCACCATGCCCCCGCCGTTGTCCAACTCGCGCAGGAGCACCGCGTGGGCGACACCAAGGCCGATCCAGGCCAGCGCGAAGACGGTCACCGCTATGCCGGCCATCCCCGGAGGCCGAGCCTGGAGCAGGCCGATCGCGAAGATCAGCGGGATGGCCGCCACGAAGGCCAACAGCACGGTGTCCCGGTCACCCAGCAGAGCCGCGCAGCCCAGCCCGAGAAGGCCCAGGAAGCCGGCCAGGCGCACCGGCGCCGTGAAGTCCAGCATCGTGAACAGCTCGTGCAGGCACGCGATGCCCAACAGCACCACACCGGCCATGAAGATGGGCCCGCCAGCCGCGATGATGAAGATCCCGAAGGCGATGGCGGGAATGGCGGCGATGATCCGGGCGACCAGGTCGGAGCGCTGGCCACCCGACCCGCCCGGGAGGCGCGTCGGCGGAGGGGTGGGCCGGGTGGGCGGGCCGGGTCCCCGCGCGCGCGGAGGCGCTCCGGCCATCAGCGCCCGCCGAAGCGCCGGCGACGGGCCTGGAACTCGGCCAGGCTCTCCTCGAAGGCCTCACGGCTGAAGTCAGGCCACAGCTCGTCGCGGAAGACCAGCTCCGAGTAGGCCGACTGCCACAGCAGGTAGTTGCTCAGCCGGCGCTCCCCGCTGGTGCGGATGACCAGGTCGGGGTCGTGCATCTCAGGCGCGTAGAGCAGACGCCGAAAGGCCTCCTCCCCGCCCCCGACGTACCTGGCCGCTGCGTCGACGATCTCCGCGCGGCCCCCGTAGTTGAAGGCCACGTAGAGCGTGATGCGCTCGTTGGCCGCGGTGTGCTCCTCGGCCCAGGCCATCTGCTCGACCAGCTCTGGGCGCACCCCCTCGCGCCGCCCCACGAAGCGCATGCGCACGCCCTCGGCGTGCAGCTCCGGCGTCTCGTCCAGGATCCGCTGGGAGAACATGCCCATGAGGGCCGCCACCTCCTCGTCGGAGCGCGACCAGTTCTCGGTGGAGAATGAGTAGACGGTGAGCTCCCGCACGCCGAGCTGTGCCGCGTCGCGCAGCCGGGCCTTCACGGTGTCGGCCCCCGCCCGGTGGCCCTCGGTCACCGCGAGCCCGCGCGCCTGCGCCCACCGGCCGTTGCCGTCGGTGATGATGGCGACGTGGCGCGCGCGTGCGGGCACGGACCCGCTCACACCTCGAGGATCTCTTCTTCCTTGGCCTTCAGCAGCGCGTCGAGCTGTGCGACCCTCGCGTCGGTGAGCCGCTGGAGCTCCGTCTCGGCGCGGTGCTCGTCGTCGGCTCCGGTCTCACCGCTCTCCTTGAGCTCGCGCAGGTCGTGCATGCAGTCGCGGCGGATGTTGCGGATGGCCACGCGGCCCTCCTCGGCGATGTTGCGCGCGACCTTGACCATCTCGCGGCGGCGCTCCTCGGTCATCTCGGGGATGACCAGGCGGATGATCTGCCCGTCGTTGGAGGGGGTGAGCCCGAGCTGGGCCTCGATGATGCCCTTCTCGATGGCCTTGATGGACGACTGGTCGTAGGGCTGGACGGTGAGCATGCGCGCCTCGGGCGCGTTGATCGTGGCCAGTTGGCGCAGGGGGGTCGGCGCGCCGTAGTAGTCGACGACCACCCGATCCAGCAGCGCCGGGCTGGCGCGGCCCGTGCGCACCGAGCCGAACTCCGCGGCGGTGGCCTCCACCGACTTGCCCATCCGGTCGCGGGCGTCGGCCAGCAGCGCATCGGTCATCTCGCTCACGGTGTGGCCACCAGGGTCCCGACCATCTCGCCGGACACTATCCGGTCGATGTTGCCCTCGTCGTCCATGTTGAAGACGTGCAGCGGGAGCTCGTTCTCCATGCAGACGGTGAGCGCGGTGGTGTCCATGACCTTCAGCCGGCGTTGAATGGCCTCCATGTGCGTGATCCGCTCGATGAACTGCGCGCCGTCGTCGGTCCGGGGGTCGCCGGAGTAGACGCCGCGGACGCCGTTCTTGGCCATGAGGATGATCTCGGCGTGGATCTCGACGGCGCGCAGGGCCGCCGCGGTGTCGGTGGTGAAGAACGGGTTGCCCGTCCCCGCTGCAAAGATGACGATGCGCCCCTTCTCGAGGTGGCGCATCGCGCGGCGGCGGATGTAGGGCTCGGCCACCTCGGAGATCGTGATGGCGCTCTGCACGCGGGTGTGTGCGCCGCGCTTCTCCAGGGCGTCCTGGAGGGTGAGCGCGTTGAGGACGGTGGCCAGCAT
>JAHWKL010000225.1 GCA_019347915.1 Actinomycetota bacterium | reverse complement strand
CCGGATCGGACGAACGTGCGAGGACGCCGGCTCCCGGATGGTGTGCCTCCACCCCCGGACGCGGGCCGACATGTATTCGGGCCATGCGCGCTGGGAGGAGATCCGGGCGCTGAAGGAGGCCCTGACCGTCCCCGTGATCGGAAACGGCGACGTGCGGACCGGCGCCGACGCCGTGCGCATGCGGGACGAGACCGGCTGCGACGGCATCATGATCGCGCGGGGCTCCCACGGCGCTCCCTGGCTCTTCCGGCAGGCGCGGGCCGCCCTCGACGGGGGCGCGGCGCTCCGGGACGCCGCCGGGGGGGACGCCGGCTTCGACCCGGCGTGGGCCATCGCCCGCTGGCCGATCGGCCTGGCCTGCAGGGTCGGGGCCATCGCGCTGCTCTTCGAGGTGGCCCCCCACCGCCGCCAGCCAGAGCCGTCGTGGCTGGCCTTCGGCAGCGGCGCGGCGGCGGCGCTGTGGGTGGTCTTCATGGTGGTCCTCGTGGCCTACATCGAGGCCACCGGTACCTTCGGCGCCACCTACGGCCCTCTGGCGGGCACCATCGGCGTCCTGCTGTGGACCTTCGGCAGTTCCTGCGCGCTGTTCGGCGGCCTGGCCCTGTCCGCCCAGCTCGAGGCGGTGCGGGCGGGGGTGCCCGGTCCGCGCCTGGACCGCCCGGTCAACACGCCGGCCGACGAGTAGCGGGGCGCAGGCGGTGGAAGAGGTCGTCGGCCGTCGCGGCCTCGAGGTGGGCGAGCCGTCCTCGGCGCCCCGAACCCACGGCCACCGCGACATCGGCCAGGCCGGCGCGGCGCTGCAACGGCGTCTGGCTGCAGGCGTGCTCCTGGAGGCGCTCCGCGCGGGCCACGATCGTATGGCGGGCCAGCCGGCGCTCGCGCACGACGACGCACCCGCCGGCCAGTCGCCAGCCGGCGGCACGAAAGCGCCCCACGCCCTCCAGGGCGGCGATGACCAGCAGGGGGACGAGCGCCCACCAGGCGGCGGTGGCCAGGCTGAGGGCGACGCCGGCGAGCGCCGCGAGAGTGAGTGGCGTGGCCAGGTAGCGGCGCAGCGCGCGCCGCGGCGGGGGCTCGAGGGGCTGCAGGTCGGTGGCCAGGCTGGGGACGAGGCGGGCGATGAGCGCGGGGGCCTGGGCCGTGCGCACGAGTGGGAACAGCGTGCGGGTGCTCACCGGCTCGCTGCGATAGCCGACGGTCTCCACCCGCAGGGCGGCCAGGCCGAAGGGGCGGCGCAGGAGCCCCTCAACGACGCGCACGGCGTGCACGCGGTGCAGCGGCAGGCTGGCGGCGCGGCGCTGGAGGAGGCCCCGGCGGATGCGCAGGCGGTCCTCGTCGCGCTCGACCGTGAAACCCGTGAAGGCGACGATGGCGCCCAGCACGGAGACGACGAGGATGGCGGCCACCACCACGGCGACGACCAGCGCGATACCGGCCGGGGTGTCGGGCAGCCTGTCCACCAGCCCGCTGTCGAAGGACTCCTCGAGGAGGTCGTCGGCCACCGCGCCGAGGCCGGCGACCAGCGGCAGCAGCACACCGAGCTGCGGGCCCGTCACGGCGGCGACGACCAGCGCGCCGCTCGAAAGGCGCACGCGCACGGCCGGCTCATCGTGGTCGGTGGCGCGCTCGGGATGACCCAGGGCCTCGCGCAGCCGGGCGACCTCCGGGCCGGTCACCGCGCCGAGGACGATCTCGGGCTCCGACCCGCCGCCGGCGGTCTGCACCAGCACCTCCTGGACGCCGAACAGCCGCTGGATCGGGCCCTGCTCGGTGTCCACGCTCGAGACGCGGGAGACGGGCACCGTCGTCTCGCTGGGCGAGAAGACGCCGCTGCGCAGGATCAGGGTCTCGTCCTCGCGCACGCGGTAGGTCGTCGAGCGCCAGCGCAGGTAGCCGGCCGCCGCGGCCACCGCGATGCCGCCCACGGCCAGCAGCGCGGTGCTCGACCGCCCGCCGCCCACCACGATCAGCACGACGATCGGCAGCAGCGCCTCGCGGACCGCCTTGAGGGCCTCCAGCACCGCCCCGGCGGGGTGCAGGCGGCGGGGCTCAGGGCTCATCGGGTGTGCGCGCCAGCACGGCGATGCGGTCACGGATGGCTGCGGCCTCGGGCTCGGCCAGCGCAGGGATCACGTTGCGCCCGGCGGCGGTGTGGATGATCACCGCGGCGAGACCGAAGAGCTGGGAGACCACCGTGCGCCGCGTGTCGACGTGCTGCACGCGGACGATCGGGATCAGCGTGCGGGTCACCATGAAGGCCCCGCTGCGCAGGTCGATCTCCTCGTCGCGCACGTCGTAGCGCCAGCACCGCCAGCGCAGGAGCGGGACGGCGACC
>JAHWKL010000224.1 GCA_019347915.1 Actinomycetota bacterium | reverse complement strand
GGTTGAACACGTGGCCGGGCCGACCGGCGTTGGCGTCGAGGACGGCGCTGGTCTCCCGGGCCACAACGTCCCAGGGGGCGAGGCAGACCGCGGGGTCGAGGTTCCCCTGCACCGACACGTGCTCGCCCAGACGGGCGCGGGCCTGGTCGAGAGGAACCCTCCAGTCGACCCCGACCACGTCGGGCCCCGCCTCGGCCAGCAGCTCCAGCAGCTCGCCGGTCCCCACGCCGAAGTGGATGCGAGGGACGCCCAGGTCCTCCAAGCCGGCAAAGATCCTCCGGGTGGCAGGCAGCACCGAGCGGCGGTAGTCGGCTGGGCTGAGCAGGCCGGCCCAGGAGTCGAACACCTGGACGGCCGCCGCGCCGGCGTCAACCTGAGCGCGGAGCGAGGCCACGACGATGTCGGCGGCCTCCATCCGTCCGGGCAGTTGGTCCAGCGACAGCACGCTGCCCCCGAAGCGCTCGGCCAGGGAGCGAGCGCGGGCGGCGTGGCGGTTGGCCAGGAAGATGGTGCGCACCCCGCGCTGGGCCAGGGCGCGGGCCGTGAGCTCCGCGGTCTCGCCCGCACCGATGACCAGCACATCGCGCTGGGAGAGCTCCCCCACGACGCCGCGGGCCAGGTCGACGGCCACCGAGGAGATGCTCGCGCCGCCCTCGCCCACCCGGGTCTCCGAGCGCACGCGCTTGCCTGCGCTCAGGGCGGCGGTGAACAGGCGGTTGGTCAGCGGCCCGGTGGTGCCCGCGGCTCGCGCGCGCTCATAGGCGTGGCGCACCTGGCCCTGCACCTCGGCCTCGCCGACGATCATCGAGTCCAGCGCCGCGGCCACCCGGAAGAGCTGGCGCGCGGCGTCGCAGTTGCGCGGCGTGTAGGCCATGGCGGCCAGCTCGGTCGGGCGCAGGTCGGCCTGGGTGGCCAGGCGGCCCAGCAGCGCGGTCTCCGCGGCCACCGGGTCGTCGACCACCAGATAGGCCTCGGTGCGGTTGCACGTCGAGATGACGACGGCCTCGGCGATGGCCGCGTCGGCCACCAGGTCGTGCAGCAGCGCGACGGCCTGGCTGTCGACCAGCGCCAGTCGCTCGCGCAACGCCACCGGCGCCGTGTGGTGCGAGACGCCGAGTGCCAGCAGCTCACTCACCGGACGCCCCCACCGCCTCGTGCTCGCGCTCGGGCGCGTCCCGCTCATCCGCCTCGCGGCGCTGCGCCAGCTCGGTCAGCTCGGTCAGGTCGCGCTCGATGCGCCCCAGCTTGGCGGCCATGATGGCGACGTAGATCAGCACGAGCGCGAGGAAGACCAGGTAGGCCGCCGCGACGTAGGGGCCGGCCTCGTCGAGGGGCAGCGCGGGGGCCATCAGAGCGTGGGCGCTGCGCTACGCCGAGCGGGAGCCAGCTCTTCGCCGGCCAGCGTGCGCCGCAGGGCGCGCAGCTTGAAGGTCGCGTTCTTGGAGGCCATCTCGTACTTCCACAGCGTGACGAAGAGCAGGCCCACGCCGGCCAGCGCCACCAGGAAGGTGAGGAACATGTCGCCCGGCATCCCGCCGCCGGTGGTCGCGAAGGTGCGCGGGTGGATGTAGGCCTCGGCCATGCGCACCGCGGCGAAGTTCAGCGGCACGAACGCACCGGCGACGATCGCGAACACCGAGGCGTAGCGTGCCTGGCGCTCGCGGTCCTCGATGGAGAAGCGCAGCGGCGTGTAGCACGCGTAGAGCAGAAAGACGATGAGGAAGGATACGAGCATCGGCTCCTGCCACACCCACCACGAGCCCCACGAGGCCTTGGCCCAGATCGAGCCGGTGACCAGGGTTCCCAGCGCGAGCACGATCGCGATGTGGATGGCCACGTAGGAGCGCAGGTCGTGGCGCGGATCGCGGGTGCGCAGGTGCTGGACGGCGAAGACCCCGCCCGCGACGAAGCCGGCCAGCGCCACGATGCCGATCGGCACGTGCACGTAGAAGATCTTCTGCACGAAGCCCTGGTCGGCGTCCAGCGGCGACGGCTCCAGCGACCTTGGCGACCGCCTGGCGGCCGGCTTCGCGGTCGAAGGGGGTCTCGCGCCACCGCGGCGGCCGTCGGGTCACCCAGGTTGTGGTGGTGACCTCGGACAGTTCGGCGAGGTGCTGCACTGCGGAGTGGCCCCCGCCGACGACGACCACGTGCCGCCCGGAGAACTCCCCGGGACCCGGGTAGTCGGCGGTGTGCAGGTGTCGGCCGCGGAACGTCTCCATGCCCGGGTAGTGCGGCCAGAACGGCTTGGTCCAGGTCCCGGTCGCGTTGATCAGCGCCCGCGTGCGCCAGGTGCCTGCCTCGGACTCCACGACCAGCGACCCCGACCCGCCCTCACGGACGGACTCGACGGCCACGGGACGGA
>JAHWKL010000223.1 GCA_019347915.1 Actinomycetota bacterium | reverse complement strand
CGGCGTCGAGCGCCGGGGCCGGCGCCGGGCGGAGTCAGAGTCGGGTCGCCTGCGCAAACGGGTGACAGCCCTGGAGGCTGACCTGGACGAGGCCCGTCGCCACGCCGCCGAGGCCGCCAGCCCGATCGAGGCCGGCTTCGTAGCCGTGGCCGACGCCGACTGCGCCGCCGCTGAGGGGCACCTTGATGCCGCCGCTGAGCACGCGCAGCGGGCGTTGGAGATCGCGCAGCTGGCCGGCGACCCCGATCTGACGGCCATGGCCCTGCAAACCAGGGGACGGATGCTGGTGACCAGGGGCCAGCCGCGCACGGGCATGGCACTGCTCGACGAAGCCATGCTGGCGGCCGTCAACGGGGAGCTCGCTCCCCTCTTCACCGGCTGGGTGTACTGCAACGTGCTCTCGACCTGCCACGACCTGGCTGACCTTCGCCGCGCCGGTGAGTGGAACGACGCCGCCATGCGCTGGTGCGAGCAACTGAGGGACGGCGCCTTCTATCCGGGGATCTGTCGCCTGCACGTGGTCGAGCTGGCCTGTCTGCGGGGAACGTGGGAGGCGGCCGAGGCCGAGGCCCGGCGTGCATGCGGCGAGCTCACCGCCCACGACCCCCGCTTCGCCGGCGAGGCCTATTACCTCGCTGGGGAGATGCGCCGCCTGGTGGGTGATCTCGACAGCGCCCAGGAGGCCTTCACCCAGGCCCATCAGCTGGGGCGTCTGCCCCAGCCGGGCCTGGCTCGGGTGCGCCTCGCCCAGGACCGCCCCGACGCCGCCGCCAAGGGGCTCGACCTTGCCCTCGATGCCGGCCCGTCGTCGCCCCTGCACCGGTCACAGCTCCTGGCGACAAAGGCCGAAGCCCAGCTCCGACTGGGCCACCGGGACGCCGCCCGCACAGCGGCGGCCGAGCTGGCGTCGATCGCCGGCACCGTCGACAGTCCCTTCCTGTCCGCCCTGGCCGCCACCACCGAGGGCGAGGTCCTTCTCGCCGAGGATGACGTGGTCGGTGCGCTGGCACGGTCACGCCAGGCGGTGACGACCTTCCAGCAGCTGCAACTGCCCTACGAGGCGGCGCTGGCCCAGGTCTGCCTCGCCCGGGCGGCGCGCCGTGCCGGCGACGACGACTCTGCCGCCCTCGAGCTGGGCGCGGCACTGGCCGCCTTCCAGCGCCTCGGCGCCACCCCGGACGCCGAGCGGGTGCGGTCGCTCCTGGCCCCGGAGCCGCCCGCCGATCCGGGGACGGCGCCGGCCGGGCTCACCGCTCGCGAGATCGAGGTCCTTCGCCGAGTCGCCACCGGGGAGACCAACCGGGAGATCGCCGCCGCCCTGTTCGTCAGCGAGCACACCGTCGCCCGCCACGTGGGCAACATCTTCGCCAAGCTGGGCGTCGGCTCCCGGGCGGCCGCCACCGTGACCTCCACCTCGGTGGGGTGGTGCGCGTAATCGTCGATCACCGTGATGCCCGACGCGGTCGCGAGCACCTGGAACCGCCGCTCCACACCCCGGAACTCCTCCATCCCCCGCCGGACATCCTCGAGGGCCGCCCCGGCGTGCGCCTCGCCGGCCGCGTGGACCACGACGAGGTGCCCGCGTGGATCGCCGCCTGCGACGTGCTGTGCCTGCCCAGCCTCACCGAGCCGTTCGGCATGGTGCTCCTGGAGGCCATGGCCATGGAGCGCTCGGTGGTGGCCACCCGCGTCGGCGGGCCGCCGGAGTTCGTAGCGCCCGAGGCGGGCGTGCTCGTCGACCCCCACGACGTCGCCGACATCGCCCGCGGCCTGCGCGAGGCGGTCGCGCTGCCCAGTCCCAACCCCGCGGCGCGTAGGGCCGCCGCCGGCCACGACCTGCGCCGGCAGGTCGCGAAGCGCCAGCGGCAGGCCCGGCAGGAGGGGCCGCTGGACGGCACGCTCCAGGAGGTCCGCGAGCTCCTCGACACAGCCCTCGAGGCGGAGCGTCGGGAGCTGTTCCCCGACCCGTCCGACGCCGCCCGCATGCGGGAGATGGAGCTGGACACGCTGCCGAACGACACGGCCCGGGCGGTGCAGGCGCTCAAGCCCTACGACTGGCGCAGCGACGAGGCCCGGCAGGCGTACGAGCAGATCGACGACCTGCGCGGACGGCGATGCGCGCGCTGGAGGCCCGCGCCGGCGGCCCGGCCCCGGCCCCCGCCCCGGTCGTCAACCTGCGGGTGCCCTTCGCCGACCGGGGCGTCCTGGTCCAGAGCAGCAACCCGCCGTGCGTCGCCACCAACGGCTCACCGGTGCTGTCGTGCCAGCTACCGCCGATGGCTCCCGGCCAGGCGGTGGCGGTCACCGTCGTCCTGACCCCGCCCCCGAGCGGGTCGCTACCGCTGACGGAGGCGTCGGACGAGCTGGGCCAGGTCTGGGTGCACGACGCCGTGACGGTGGATCCCAACCCGAACAACAACGGAACGACGTTCCGGGTCGGTCTCACCGGTTCCCCGTACGGCATGATCCACATCTCGGGACGGATCGTCGACGGCAT
>JAHWKL010000222.1 GCA_019347915.1 Actinomycetota bacterium | reverse complement strand
CAACGAGGGCGAATACTTCGAAGTACCGAAGCACCTGATACACCGCGAAGGCAACATGTCGACCGAAACTGGCGAGATCATCTTGGGGCGCGTCGGCGAAGGGCCGGCGGTCTTTCCCGTTGATGGCCCTGATCCAGCTTGAGGGGCCGACAAGAAGCATCCAAACCACCAATCCGACCCGTCCCAACGTGCCGTTCCTCAGCGGTGCCGCCTGTCCTACCGGCTCGACCGGCTTCCGCTCGCGATTCCCTGATTTCCCGTGGCTTGGCCACCGGTCAAACGGCAATCGGAGCGCGTCGCGGCCGTCGGCCGTGGGTCCGCTACGCGCCGTTGGCTTCGGCTGCGGGCCCGACCGCGGAGCCATATCGAGCGGCCGATATGTACTGTCCCTGACCGGCACGAATTGGGCATAGAGAAGACAGCCGAAGGCGGGAATATGGGGCGTATGTTAAGGGCTACCCCGACGCGTCGACGGTTGAGGTCGGAGAAGACCGGCCGCTCAGGCGTTTGTGCCTCGGTGCGAGGACGGCCACCCCAAAGCCTCTTCGGCACACGTTCTCGCCCCTCGGCCATGCCGCGGCGAGGCGCTCCGCATCGAGCGACGCTCACCTCGGCCACAAGTCGCTCATGCGCGGGACGGTGGACAGGCGGCACCGGTATGCCGAGGGGTTTCCAGTCGCGTCGCCGCTTTTGAACATTCGATGTAATCGACCTGCGGTGCGCCGTGGTCGCCCACACCCGCCGTGGTACAGCTCTTCCTTGTCGGTCCCCAGCCAGGCCTCAGCCACCGAGTTGTGCAGCACTGGCGGAGCCGCTCCTCTCTGGGTGGCGGTGGACCTCCGACATAGAAGGCGGCAGCATGGGCGTCCGGCCGGCGCATGACGTGATCGGCTACAGGTGCGGCGGACCGGTGCGGGTCCGCTTCAGCTCGTAGAAGCTCGACGACCAGGCCAGGCCGACGACGTGGTCCCAGAGCGCGAGCGCGTCCTCGCCGGTGGGCGGGGGCGACACGACAGGCCCAGAGATGGCCGCGCTGGCGGCGTCGTCGCGGAAGACCAGGATGGGCACGCCGACCTCGGTGCCCACGAAGCCGATGGCCTCGGCCATGGAGCCCTCAATCTCGGCGTCCCACTTCTCGTTCGCAGCGGCGGCGACGTACGACGGATCGAGCCCGGCGGCCTCGATCGCCGTGCTCACTGCGCCCGGCGAGACGTCCTGGTGGAGGTGGAACCGTTTGCCGATCTCGGTGTATAGGCGGCCGATCGGCTCGTCGCCGTGGTCCGCTCGCACCGCCTCGACGACGCGAAGCGCACCCTGCGAGGTTGCCGCGAAGGTGCGGTAGGGCTCAGGGACGTCGACGTCGGCGCTCTTGATGGCCAAGCTGTAGGCCCGCCAGCGGACGGGCACGTTCCTGGTTGGTGTGACGTCGACCACCCAACGGGAGGTCATCCACGTCCACGGGCAGGCGGGGTCGAAGAAGAAGTCCAGGCAGGACGCCGAGGGAGACAGCCCCTGCTCCCCCGCCTTGGCCCACCTCCTGCTCTCACTGAGGCGCCTCATCGCCGCACCTCGAAGACGCGGTTGAATGGCGTCTCCGCGGCACGCCGGAACCGGGTGAACCCGGCGTCGGTGAGGAGGTCACGCCACACCGTGTCGGGGACCTGGTTGCCGAGGGCATAGCCGCCCTCCTGCGCCTGGGCCGAGGGCGTGCAGATCAGCGGTGAGGCCGAATAGAAGATCCGCCCGACCGGGTTGACGTTGTCGACGAGGGACTCACCCGCCATCGGCTCGACCAGGAGCCAGGTACCGTCGTCGGCGAGGCTCTGGAGGATGTGGCGGGCAACGCCGAGGGGATCGCCCATGTCGTGGAGCGCATCGAAGATGCACACCAGGTCGTAGCCAGCCCCGGGGTAGTCCCCGGCGCCGGCCACCTCGAACCGCACTCGGTCGGCGACGCCGGCGTCGGCGGCCGAGCCGACGGTGAAGTGGACCCGCCCTACCGTCGAGGATCCGGTGATCACGACGGCGAACGGCCTGGTGCTGCGGGGGACGGTGACGGGGGATGCCGGCGACAAGGTTGAAGGCGTCTCGTTCTCACTGAGACCGACGGGACCAGCGGAGCCGGATGGCGACCCCTGCCGGGCGGTCATCGACGGCAGTCCAACCTTCACGCCGGGAACTCCCACACCGCAGGAACCGCAGACCGTACCCGTCGAGTTCCAGGTGCCCTTGAAGGTGCCCTGCAACCGGACGTACGAGGTGTCGGCGACGATCACGAGGCCGGCTCCCTTGGGTGTGTGCCCGCGGATCGGCGAACAGTGCACCACTACTACAGAGCCGCTGCCGTTCGAGGTCGCCATCCCCCCGGCCCAGGTCACCGGCCTGAACGGCGCCTACGACCCGGCGACCAAGGAGGTCCGGCTCACCTGGAACCCGAACCCCGAGGTCGACCTGCTCGGCTACCGCGTCCTGCGCAACCCCCCGGGCCGCAACGGCTTCGAGCCG
>JAHWKL010000221.1 GCA_019347915.1 Actinomycetota bacterium | reverse complement strand
CACCGAGCTGGGGCCGGCGGTCTTTCGCAACTCAGACCACGTCGAGCGCCTCTTCCGCTCGGCCCAGCTCTACTACATGCCGGTGCCCTTCGAGCGCGAGACGATTCGCCGGGCCACCCTCGAACTGGTGGCACGCAACAACCTGCGCGCCTGCTACATCCGCCCGATCGTCTACCGCGGCTACGGCGAGATGGGCCTCAACCCCCTCGAGGCGCCCGTCGAGGTGTCCATCGCGGCGTGGGAGTGGGGCGCCTACCTGGGCGAGACGGGCAAGCGCGACGGCATCCGCGCGAAGGTCTCGAGCTGGCGGCGCATCAGCCCCGACTCGCTCATCCCGGCGGCCAAGGCCTCCGGGCAGTACCTCAACTCCGTCCTGGCCAAGGTCGAATCCCAGAAGGCCGGCTACGAGGAGGCCATCCTGCTCGACGAGCACGGCAACGTGTGCGAGGGCACGGGCGAGAACATCTACATCGTGCGCGACGGGGAGATCCTCACGCCGCCGACCAACGCGTCGATCCTGGACGGCATCAGCCGCCGCTCGGTCATCCGCATCGCGCGCGACCTGGGCTACCGCGTGACCGAGCGCAACCTGGCCCGCGCCGAGCTCTACCTGGCCGACGAGGTCTTCCTCACCGGCACCGCCGCCGAGCTGACCCCCGTGCGCGAGATCGACGACCACCCGATCGGCGCCGGCGAGCCGGGCCCCGTCACCCGCCATGTCCAGCGGGTGTTCGACGATGCCCTGCACGGCCGCGACGAGCGCTACCACGCATGGCTCGACCCGGTGCCCGTGGGGGCATCGGCAGGCTCATGACCACCGTCGAGCTCTACGACGCGACGCTGCGCGACGGCATGGGCGGAGGAGGGATGACCCTCACCGCCGACGAGAAGCTGCGCCTGGTGCACCGCCTCGACGAGCTGGGCGTCGACCTCATCGAGGCCGGCTTCCCCTCGTCCAACCCCAAGGAGCGCCGGCTGTTCGAGCTGCTGGCCCAAGAGGAGCTGCGCCACGCGCAGGTCGTGGCCTTCGGGATGACCCGGCGCGCCGGGGTGGCCGCCGCCGACGACGAGGGGCTGAAGGTCCTGGCCGGCTGCTTCGCGCCGGTGTGCACGCTGGTGGGCAAGGCGTCGGCCATGCAGGTCGAGAAGATCGTGCGGGTCTCGCGCGAGGAGAACCTCGCGATGATCGAGGAGTCGATCGCCTTCCTGACCGGCCGGGGCAAGCGCGTGCTCTTCGACGCCGAGCACTTCTTCGACGGACATGCGGCCGACCGGGACTACGCCCTGGAGTGCCTGCGCGCAGCGGTGCGCGGGGGTGCGCAGCGCGTGGTGCTGTGTGACACCAACGGCGGCACGCTGCCCAGCCGCCTGGGCGATGTGGTGGCCGAGGTCGTCGCCGCACTGGAAGGCGTCGCGGTGGGCATCCACTGCCACGACGACACGGGCTGCGGCGTGGCCAACTCGCTGGCCGCCGTCGAGGCCGGGGCGACCCAGGTGCAGGGCACGCTCAACGGCGTGGGCGAGCGCACGGGCAACGCCAACCTGGTCACCATCATGGCCAACCTGCAGCTCAAGATGGGCATCCGGGTCGTGACCGACGAGCAGCTCGCGCACCTGACCGAGGCCGCCCACTTCGCCGACGAGCTGCTCAACCGCGTCCCCGACCCCGCCCAGCCCTACGTGGGCAAGCACGCCTTCACCCACAAGGCCGGGCTGCACGCAGCCGGGGTGCGCCGTGACGCCACCGCCTTCGAGCACCTCGACCCCGCGCTGGTGGGCAACCGTCGCGACGCGCTGGTCAGCGAGCTGTCGGGCCGCGGCACGGTGCTGGGCAAGGCCGAGGCGGCCGGGGTGGCCCTGGACGAGGCCGGCGCCGCCCGGGTGGTGGAGCGCGTCAAGGCGCTCGAGCACGCCGGCTACCAGTACGAGGCCGCCGACGGCTCCTTCGAACTGCTCCTGCGCCGCGAGACCGGGACCTATCAGCCGCTCTTCCGCCTGGAGTCCTGGCGCGTGATCGTGGAGAAGCGCGCCGACGGGCGGGCGGAGACCGAGGCCACCATCAAGTTGTGGGTCGAGGGCGAGCGCCACGTCCATACCGCCGAGGGCAACGGCCCGGTCAACGCGCTGGACGCCGCCCTGCGCGGGGCGATCACCGCCATCCACCCGCACCTGGCCGACATCGACCTCGTCAACTTCAAGGTGCGCATCCTCGACGAGAGTCACGGTTCCGACGCGGTGATCCGGGTGCTCATCGACGCCTCCGACGGCGACGAGATGTGGGGCTCGATCGGCGTGTCGACCAACCTCATCGAGGCCTCCTGGGAGGCGCTGGTCGACTCGCTGGAGGCGCGCATGCAGCCCGGCCGCCGGCTCGCCGCGTCGCAGTCGCTGACCGCGTGATCCCCCTCGCCCAGCCGGTCCTCGGCGCGCAGGAGGAGGCGACCGTGCTGGAGGTGTTGCGCTCCGGGCAACTCTCGCTGGGCCCGCGCGTCCCCGCGTTCGAGCGGGCCTTCGCCGCGCGGCTGGGCGTCGCGCACGCCA
>JAHWKL010000220.1 GCA_019347915.1 Actinomycetota bacterium | reverse complement strand
GCAGCTGGACGTCCAGCAGCTCGGCCAGCAGCCGAACCTGGTCCCGACCCTCGAACACGCCGAACCCGGTGAGCACGACGACGTCGTCGGCCACGTTGCGCTCCAAGTCGGTCACCCAGTCGCCGGCCGCAGCCAGCGCCAGGTGGTCGTCGAGCACCTCTCGCGGGGAGCGGCTGTCGAGCACCTCCCCTGCCGCCATTGCGGCGCACGTTACCCAACGGCGCCCTCCGCGTCCGGCGGGGTCTGGGCACCGCCTCTGCCCGGCCGAGCCGGCTCCCAGCGGGCCACCTCGATGGCGGTGCGGACCCCCGCCTGGAGCGCGTCCCCGGCGTCGCCGGCGCGGGCGGTGCGAAGCGTGTCCTTCAACAGCGCCTCGATGAGTCCCACCTTGTAGGCGTTGAGCTCGGCGGCCCCGAGCAGGGCCCGCTGCGCCAGCCCCTCGAGGTACAGCGCCGGCAGCGACATCTCGACCTCCTCCTGCCCGCCCGTCCGCCCTGTCTACCCCACAAGGCTCGCCGGGCCTCCGGAGCGGGCGCACGGCGCCGGGCCCGCCGGCCGTGGGGCGGCAGTGGTGGAGCCCCGGGTGTAGGCCCTCTAGCGTTGTGGGCAGACGGGTGCTGACGATCAGAGTCGCCGAGAGGCCGCGCATGACAACGACCGACGAACAGCCGGGCAACGTCGACCCGGGCACCCGGGGCATGCCGTCGACCCCTGGTCACCGTGGCTAGACCCAGACGCGAGGACGAAGGGCCCGATCCCTACAAGGTGCTCGGACTGACCTCGCTGGCGTCCAGGGAGGAGGTGGTGGCCGCCTACCGGGCGCTGGCCCAGAGGTACCACCCCGACCGCCACACCGACAGCTCTGAGTCGGTACGGCGTGAAGCCGACAAGCGCATGCGAGAAGTCAATCAGGCCTTCGTCACGCTGAAGAAGGGCGGCTTCGCACCGCCGGCGATGCCGCAGTCGCAGGTCCAGGCCTCGTGGGCACCCGATCCCATCGCCGAGGCCGAGGCCCGTCGGCGGGCCCACCGCGCCGCCCGCCAGCACATCGCCCAGGCTCGGGCGGCCCAGGCCACCCGGATCCAGGCGAGGGAGTCGGTCCCCGCCGGTGAGGCGCGCCCCACGGCCAAGAGTCACCAGGGCAGCAAGGTCGTCTTCGGGATGGCCCAGGCCCTCTACACCAACGAGCTGACCTGCCGGACGTGCCGCAGTACACAGCACCTTCCTTCCGGCTGGCAGCACCGCCTGGCCGACACCGACTGGGCGTGCTCGGTCTGCGGCCGCGTCATCCTCTCCCGGTAGTCGGCACCGGGCGGGGCGACCCCTCAGCCGGCGAGCAGGCTGGCCAGGGCCCACACACTGGCCACCACGCCGATGGCGATCATGATGGCGCTCCGGACCGCCGGGGGCCGCTCGAGCTCGCCCTCCGCCCGGGAGGCGGGAGGGCGGAGCAGGGCCAGCCCGCTTCCCAGGGCCATGGCCGCCCCCAAGGCGAGCACCAGCAGCGGGAGGATGTCGTCGCCGAGCAACCTCAGCTCGTGGGGTTCTGGAAGCAGTACGACACCAGGGCGAGCTCCGCGGCATTGAACTCGTCTGACGTGATCGTCTCGAACGGCGCTTTGCCGTACCCCTCGCTCTGCAGGACGTCGAGGTACTCCCCGTAGACCTCGGTGGTGAAGCGGGCCTGCTCGCGGACCTCCGCCGGCGCCTCACTGACCACCTGCTCCTGCAGGCGGCGGATGCGGTCGGCGGTGTTGTTGACCTCGAGGTTGGAGGTCGCCCGCCGGATGAGGTCGAGCTTGGCCTTGTTCAGCTCCTGGAGGGGGCCGCAGAATGGGCCGCCTTCGACGGTGCTGGACCGCTCGGGGGCCCGGGAGAGGATGCCGCCGCCAGGGCCGCCGTTGCACGACACCAAGAGGAACGCCAGCGCGGTCAGGGAGATGAGTACACGGCGCCGGCGCATAGTCTCCCGAGACTATACGCACCACTGCGCCCGTAGCGGGCGGCCTCGACGTCGGCCTTGGTGATGCGCCCCTGCGGGCCGCTGCCCCGCAGGGCGCTGACGTCGACGCCCTCGGCGGCGGCCATGCGGCGTGCCACGGGGGAGATCGGCGCCACCGCTTGGTCGGCTTGGCCTCCACGCGAGAGAACGTCGGCGGGCGCGGTGCCGGCGGCCGCGCTGCCCCCGTCGCCTACCGCCGCCCCGCCGTTGCCGGAGGTCGCCCCTGTCCCGGTCGCGGGCGCGCCGGCGCCGCTGCGCATACGCGCGACGACCTGGCCGACGGTGACGGTGTCGCCCTCGGCGGCCAGCAGCTCGGTGATCGTGCCGGCGCGCGGGGCGGGCAGCTCGACGTCGACCTTGTCGGTGGAGATCTCGCAGACGGTCTGGTCGGCCCGCACGCTGTCGCCCTCGGCCACGTGCCACTCCAGCAGCGTGCCCTCGGTGACCGACTCGCCCGCGCCCGGGGTGACGATGTCGACGATCTCGCCCCGGGCCCCGTCGCCCGTCGCGCCGTCGCCCGCGGCCGGGGCCTCGGCGTCGCCGGCCTCCGGGGCCTCGGTGGCCGCCGCGCCGTCGCCGGCCGCGATCTCGGCCAGTACCTC
>JAHWKL010000021.1 GCA_019347915.1 Actinomycetota bacterium | reverse complement strand
CGTGCCTTGCGCTGCTCGCCAGAATAGGCCAGCCCACCCTTCTACGTGGGCAGCACGCCCTGTCCTTCATCAACGAGACGCTTCTCGGCCTCTGGTGCAGCGGGCGTAGATAATCACCAGCCGGGACTCGTCCGCCGCCGTCGTGGCCGGGGGAGGTTCGGGAGTGTGAGCCGACAAGACAGGGCGCAAGCGGGAACGGGTCTGACAGGGCCACGCAGCGCTACGCCGTTACCATGGGAGAGTAGAAAACTGACCCTCTGCTGGGAAGCTCCTCCAGGCTGCCGATCCGCACCCGCACGCCCTCATGCTAAAGCGAGGCTGACAGCGTCGTTGCACCTCCGGGTCCCTCGAGCCTTCTCGGTGGAGTCGACGGTTGGCGCCGCGTTGACATCGGCCACAGCGGTCCTACGGTGGTTCGGAGACACTGAGCTGGGCGTGCGGCGTGCAATGAACAGTGCGCGTTGTTCGTCTTGGTAGTCGAGAGTACGAATGTCTCGGAGAGCTTCGTGACGAACAAATCGGAGGCGTCGGCGTTCCAGCAGATGGCAGTCGAGCACCTTCCCGGGTTGTTCGCGCTGGCGCGTCATCTGACTGACGCCGACGCTGACGCCGAGGACCTGGTGCAGGAAGCGCTGCTGAAGGCCTACCGATCGTTCGGCTCCTTGGAAGAACCCGCCGCTGCCGGCCGTTGGATGCGGGTGATCCTGACCAACCTGTGGCGTGATCGGATGCGCAAGCGGGGGCGTTCGCCTCGGGAGGTCCCCTTCGATGACGTCGACGACTTCTCTCTCTACGGGACCTTGGTGGAGGAAGATCCCTTCCCCTACTCCGACACCCTGCACCTGGACTTCTTGGGGTCGTTCTCCGAGGAAGACGTCCACATGGTGCTCCGCCGGCTCCCCGAGCTCTACCGGGCACCGCTGGTGCTTCGCTACATCGAGGAGTTCGCCACCAAGGAGGTGGCGCGCCTGCTCGACGTTCCACTCGGCACCGCGCTGGCCCGTCTGCACCGGGGGCGGAAGCTGTTCGAGAAGGCCATGTGGGACTATGCCAACGAGACCAACGCCTTCACATCTGAGGCCGCGGCAGTGAGAGGATGCCGATGATCAGCTGCGCCGAAGCGGTCAAGGAGCTGTGGGAGTTCCTCGACCAGACCCTTGCGCCCGACGACCAGGCCGCAGTCGACGAGCACCTGGCCTTCTGCCGTCGGTGCTGCGGAGAGTTGCAGTTCGCCCGCGAGCTACGTGCCTTTCTCGCCACCAACGCGAGCCGGGAGCTGCCAAGCGAAGTACGCGGGCGTCTCACCCAGTTCATCGTCGACCTCGACAGGAACGGACGGCCATCATGACCAGAGACCTGATGTACCAGGACGAGATCCGCGGGATCGTGCGTGACGCCTACGCGGCCATACCGTCAGGCGCCGGGGCGGTAGTGGCCGAACGGCTCTACTCGCCCGAGGTCCTCGATGAGATGCCGTCGGAGGCAGTCGAGTGGGCACTGGGCGTCGGGGACCCGGTGGCAGGCGCCGACCTCGGCACTGGTGAGACCGTCCTGGACCTTGGTTGCGGGGGAGGGATCGACGCCATCTTCGCTGCTCGCGCCGTGGGTGCTGCTGGGCAGGTGATCGGAGTTGACCTTCTGGAGGAGATGTGCGAGCGGGCTCGAGCTGCCGCGGCCCGGGCCGGCGTTGCGGGTTGGACCGAGTTCCGGCCCGGAGCGATCGAAGGCATCCCGCTGCCTGACGAGAGCGTCGACGTGGTGGTGTCGAACGGCGTACTCAACCTTTCGGCACGCAAGAGCCGCGCCTTGGCCGAGATCTTTCGCGTGCTCCGACCTGGGGGGCGCATCTCCATCACCGACCTGGTCGTCGACGACGAGTTGCCGCCGGAGGTGTTGACGAGCGAGGCCGCCTGGGCCGGTTGAGTGTCCGGCGCGCTGGCGGAGCGTGTCTTCGCCAAGAAGATTCACCAGGCAGGTTTCGTCGACCTGGTGATCAGTGACCACACGCCCATGGGCGTCGAGGATGTCGCGCGGTACCCGCTGTTCACCCTCGCGCTCGTCCAACTCATGCGGGAAGTGATCCCTGCTGAGCGACAACAGCGGGTGGCGACCAGCGTCCTTGCCCGCGCTCGCAAGCGTGCCTGAGCGTCGGCCCCCGACGACCAAGCGGCTTTCTCATTGCATTTGGGGCAGATCGCAATGCGGGCGGCCCTACCTGCGTCCTTGACAGTGAAGGAACACGACTGAGGAGGGCAGGAATGGCAACTACCACTGTGATGCAACCGGAGACCAAGACCGACGCGGCGTCCCGTTTGCACGTCGGAGGAGCGACGATGGCGGCCGCAGCCATCGGCTTCATCGGCTACGCCGTCATCTTCTTCATCCGCAACTTCACCGACTCGTTCCTCGAGCTCGGCATCAGCGCCAACGAGGTGAGCGTGGGCAAGAACGAGATCATCGAGTTCAGCCCCTCACTGTTCCACTACATCGGCCACCTCCACATCGCCGTCGCGGGCTTCATCGCCGCCACCGGCGTGGCCGTGGCCGCCCTGGCCTGGTTCGGCGTACGCCGGGGCCTGATGTGGGCATGGGTTGCGGCCGTCGCTGCGCCAGTTCTGGCGCTTGCAGTCGCCCTTCCCGCCCACTACCCGAACAACTTCGACACTCTGGGTCACCTGGGATTGGTGTATCTCGCCACCGCCATCTTCGTCGTCGGTGCGCTCATCGCACTCCCGGCGCTCCTCCATGAGCGGGACGGTCGGTGATGAAGGACCTCGCTCCCCAACAAGTTCCGATCGACGCCGACTCACTGCGGGCCCAGGTCCGCCAGAAGTACCGGCAGGTCGCCCTCGACCCCGGAGGTGACTTCCACTTCCACACGGGGCGTCGCCAGGCGCTCCGGCTGGGCTACGACCCCGACGTCGTCGCCCACCTTCCCGACGCCGCCTCGGAGGCATTCGCCGGCGTGGCCAACCCCTTCGCCCTCAGACGGCTCCAACCAGGCGAACGCGTCGTCGACGTGGGTTCCGGCGGGGGCTTCGACGCCTTCGTCGCCGCCGCCGCGGTGGGCGATGCGGGGAGCGTGGTCGGCATCGACACGACGCCCGAGATGCTCGAACGGGCCCGTGCCGCCGCCGGCGCCGTCGCTCACGGGAACGTCGAGTTCCGGGAGGGGCTGGCCGAAGCGTTGCCGGTCGGTGACGCCTGGGCCGACGTGGTCATCTCGAACGGCGTCATCAACCTGGTCGCCGACAAGCGACGAGCCTTCGGGGAGATCCACCGGATACTGCGCCCGGGCGGCTTCCTGCAGTTCGCCGACATCGCCAACGGCAGGCCCGTTCCCGAGGAGGCGATCGCCGACATCGATCTGTGGACCGCTTGAATTGCGGGTGGCCTGCCGTGCGCAGGCTGGCGGTCGATGTTGGAGGAGGCTGGCTTCGTGGCGGTCGAGATCGGGCACCCGGCTGACACCTTCGCAGGCACGAACGGCGAGGCGAACGCCCGGAGGTTCGACGTGTTCGGCTACCCGTTCCTGGCCCGCAAGCCCGACTGATCACCGCACTGTTGCCGGCGCCGCCCTCCAGCGTTGTTCGGCGGGGCCACGGTCTCGGTGACCCGCTGGGTACACCTTGTCGGCGTGTCGGGGATCGTCGATTGCGTGGTCATCGACGCCCGCCGTCCTGGAGCACGAGGATCGTGACGTCGTCGCTCAGTGGCCCGCCGTTGGCCTCGCGTAGCTCAGCTACCAGCGCAGGGAGGTCGTCTGCTTCCAGGAATCCTCCCTCGGCGGTGTGCTCATCCAGCCAATGGACGAGACGTTCCTCGCCGAAGCGCTCGGCCGACGCCGGTGCGCTACGACCCTCGACGACACCGTCGGTGTAAAGGAACACCACGAACGGCGTCCGTAACGGGACGGCGAGCTGGACAGCCGGGCCGACACCGAGACCGAGTGGCGGGGATGCCGTGAGCGGCAACGGCCGGAGCCCCTCGTCGTCGAGCAGGATCGGCGCCGGATGCCCGGCGGCGGCGACACACAGCCCACCGGCGGTCAGCGCACCGGTGCAGATGGTGGCGAAGCACTCGGGATCGTCCGTCTCGCTCTCGAGTAGGGCTTGGAGGTCGTCGACCCAACGAGCGGGTTCGTCGTCGCCCCGCAGCGCCATGGCTCGCCACCCGGCGCGCAGGGCGGTACCCAGGGCGGCGGCGTAAGCGCTGTGGCCCGACACGTCGCCGATGACGAAGCGCACTGAGTCGCCAGCCTGGACCACGTCGAAGAAGTCACCGCCGAGGAGCAGGAACCGCTCGCCCGCCTGGTAGTGGGTGAGCACGCTGACCCGTCCGCACTCCAGCCGGGGCGCAGGCAAGAGGCTCTCCTGGAGGCTCACGCCAAGCTGGTTGCGCTCGGCGAGGGACCGGCGCGCGTCCTCTCTGGCCTTCTCGAGCTCGGCCGCAGCCACGGCCTGACGAGTGACGTCGACGACGACGCCAGCTGTCCCCGTGGCCCGACGACCGTGGCCGAACGGTTCGCCCCGTGCCTCCAACCACCGCATGGCACCGTCGGGACACATGATGCGGTACACCGCCTCGTAGTGTCCCCTCGTTTCCAGCGCCCGGTCGGAAGCGGCGAGCAGTGCTGGCCGGTCCTCGGGGACGACCCGCTCGATCCAGGACTCGAAGGTGCCGTCGTACTCACCGGGGCGCAGGCCGTGGAGAGCCTCCAGCCGTTCGTCCCAGACGGTCCTTCCGGAGGTGGCGTCGTAGGACCAGGTGCCCATGGCACCTGCGTCGAGCGCCAGCTCGAGCCGCCGCACCACGGCGCTGTCCTCGCGTCGACGGACGAGCTCGGTGTCCCGACGCTCACGTTCGGAGGCAACAATGACGCCGAGGGCGGCGGCCGCTCCGATCACCACCAGTCGCGGGAGCGAGGACGCCTCCCACCCGTCGTCGAGGTCCAAGCCGACACCGACCAAGATGGCAGCCAAGCCCACCGCTGCGGTCGGGAGCGGCTTGGACGCGGCGGCAACGAGGAGCGGCGCGATCACGACAGCTGCCACCGGCACCACGTCGGCCTCCGTGGCGAACCGGACGCCAGCGATCACGCCCAACAGGGCGATCCCCACACAGAATGCCAGCCCGCGCGGAAGCACCGATGCAGGCTAATGCCGATGCGCCGACGTGATAGTGACGCCCGAGCGGCGGTAGCAGGCGAGCGGAGGTGATCGTCGATGCGATTCCGAGACCGTTCCGACGCTGGTACCCGACTGGCTGACAGGCTTGCGACGGAGGGGCTGCACGACACCGTCGTGCTGGCGCTCCCACGGGGCGGCGTGCCGGTGGCGTTCGAGGTGGCGATGCGGATCGACGCACCGCTCGAGGTGTGTTCGTCGCTCGGCTCTTCGGCTCGTCGAGGCCCTGAGATGCAGCTGCCTCCCCTGGTCGCCGGCGGCTCTGTACTGGGCGTAGTCAGTGCGACCTTTGCGGTGCTGCCGGGGCCCTGCGCCTAGGATGCCTGTGTGGAGGGTTCTGGCTCAGCAAAGAGTGAGCGCTCGTCTCCTCAGGTTCCGGAGGCTCGGGCGGCCAGGCGCGTGCGACCCAGCGGTAGCCCCCGAACCATCGCGGCCGGTCCACGCGTCGGCTGTTGGGCACGCGGCGTGCGAACGGTTCCCGTGCGCGGTGACGGAGCGATCAACTGACCGTTCGTTCGATGAGACCACAACAGGTGCTGCGACATGCTGTGTCCCTGGCCATGGGTGCGACGCTGCTTTTCGTCGGCTGCGACGCCGACAGCGAGAAGGGGACGCAACCGCGCCCCGACGTCACCACCTTCGAGGAGGGAAGCTTCGACGACATCCCACGGCTGCCGGCCTCCGAGCCGGTCTCTCCTCCCAACGAGGAGGAGGGGGTGGACACCCGGTCCTACGTCGTACGGAACCAGACGCCCGCCGAGGTGTTGCAGTTCTACGAGCTCCAGCTCATGGACCAGACGCTGGTCAGCGCCCCCGAGGAGATCGGCGACGACACTCATCGCGGACGCTGGCACCTCGACGGTGGCCGGATGCTCACGGTCAGCGCCACTCCCGGTGAAACTCTCGAGCCGAGCGACTCCCCTTACGCTGGTGAGCTCCTCACCCAGTACAGCTTGAGCTTGGCGCCGGCAGAGCGTTGATGCGGTCACCAACCTGGAACCTCGCGCCCTCGAGTGACGGCCGCCACAAATGGCTCCGCCCACCGGTGCGTCGGGATCATCCTGGGTAGGTCGAGTTCGCCGGCCTGCAGACCGGCGCGTGACTCAGTAGACCACGGGAGGAAGCATATGGAGAACGTCGTGCTCGTCACGTTCGAGGCTGCAGCTCGGACGTATCAGGCGATGAGCGAGCTGCGGCGTCTGTCCGACGAAGAGGCGGTCGACGTCCGCTTCGCCTCGATCGTCGAGCGCCTTCCCGACGGAAGATTCCGCGTGCCCGAGCAGTCCGACAACATCGGCTTTACGGGCACCGCGGTCGGGGCCGGCGCCGGCGCACTGGTGGGGGCGCTCGTGGGACCTCTCGGCGTGCCGATGGGGGGCGCCGTCGGCGTGGCCATCGGATCGGTGTCCGACGCGGACAACGCCGAGAGCGCGGAGGTCCTGGTGAGTGCCGTGAGCAGGCGGGTGCCGCCGGGAGGAACGGCTCTGGTAGCCGACGTCGAGGAGCCTACGCCGGAGGTGCTCAACGTGGTCCTGGATTCGATGGGCGGGCAGGTGCACCGATGGTCGCGGTGGGAGGTGGAAGACGAGCTGGCCGTGGCCGAGGAGGCGACCCGCGCCGCAGAGGCAGAGGCGCGCCGGGTGCTTCGGGAGCGCCGCAAGGCCGAAGGGCGTGAGACCGTGGGCGACCAGCTGAGGGAGTTCAAGGACAGGATCACCGACAGCGGCTGACGCCGGCGGTCGCCCGCATTCCCGAGCTCAACGGGACGTAGCCGTGACGAACCCGGCCTGCCGTGTGCACCATTTGACGGTGGCGAGCATGGGCGGACCTTCACCTGGTGAGAAGCGTCCACCCGCCCTGCTCGTCGACGTCCGGGTGGGACGCCACGAAGGCTTCGAGCGCATCGTCCTAGAGTTCGGGGGAGACGACCCGCCCGGTTACCGGGTCGGCTATATCGATCCGCCCGTCCACGCGGACTTCAGCGGCCCGAGGGCACCGAGCTGATCGAGGAGCTGGTGATGACGGCCGGCTTCGAGGGACACCTGGCGTGGGTCGCAGGTCTTTCGGAACGGGCACCGTTCGCCGTGGTGATGTTGGAGGACCCGCTCCGGCTGGTCGTGCTGGGTAAGTCCGGCCCATGGATCGTCGAAAGGCCGTGTTCGTCGCCCTCGCTGTGGTGGTCGTCATCGGGCTCGCCCTCGTGGCCGTCGCCGTCACGAGGGATGACGACGCTGTCGTCGTCGGTGACGACCCGACGACAACCGCTGCTGAGGTCACCACGACCACCACCGAGCGGACCACCACCACCCCGACCACGGCCCCCGACCAGGGCGGGGCGACGGTGGTGGCGGTGGACGCCGACGGACAGGTGGTGGTCCTCGACGCAGGCAACGGCGAGGTTGAGCGCGTGCTGCTCGAGGGGATCGCAGTCGACGACCCGGCCAAGAACGGCATCGCCCGTGCTCCTGATCGGAACGAGATCTTCGTGACCCGCCCCCGGCCGGCCGACAGCCCGACGGAGCTCGTGCGGGTGGCGGCCGACGGCTCGGCGAGTGAGTCCCTCGGAGAGGGCATCGCACCGTCGGTGAGCCCCGACGGGAGCCGTCTGGCCTACGTCCGCTTCATCGACAGGGGTACCCAAGCACCGGCACCGGTGCTCGTCATCAGGGAACTCGCCACCGGCGACGAGCGTGAGCTCGCTCGAGACGACGAGCCCGACTTCCACTTCGTCCCCGACACGGCGTGGACCGCCGACGGCGAGCAGGTCGCCTTCGTGGCCGGAGAGATCCTCACCGGCCTCTACGTGGTCGACGCCGACGCTGCGAGCCTCGATGAGGCGCAGCGCATCGGTCCTGTGGCCCGCGAGGAAGGCACCTCGTGGTCGGCGGTGACTGCCTTCGGCGAGGACACCCTCGCCATGGTGGAGACGTGCTGCGACGTCGGCGACCGCCAGCGCTGGCTCGTGCTGGCGGTCAACCTGTCTGAGCGGGAGGTGGAGGGCGGCCTGCCGTTGCCCTGCCCGCATGTCATCGATGGGCCGAGGAGCAACGGGCGTAGCTCTGCCAGTAGGGCTCCACCTGGGACCGTCTCGCGGGCACGGTTGCGACCAGCTACGGAGACCTGCAACAAGCAGAACAGCTAGTCGCGCTGGCGCGATCCGGTTGTCGATCCCACTGTCCCGTGCGCTCTCCAAGCCTGGACCAGCGCCATGGTGAGGGAAGCGAACGTCACGACCTGCACCGCCAAGAGCCACGCCGGCAGGGGCTTCTCGGTCAGCCACCAGCCGCCGAACCAGGTGACGACTCCCAGCAGCGCAACGATCAGCAGCATGCGAGATGCACCGGCACTCCTTCTGTTTTTGCGATCACCGTCGAACCAGCGCGGCCGCATGAGCAGTCGCTCTTCTTAGCGAGAGACGGCGGAGGCCCGAGCCATCTCTGGCAGAGCGCCTAGGTGACGCGCTCGGTGAGCAGCTTCTTGGCTCGCTCAGCGCGTTGGCGGTCCTGTTCCTGGACTTCCTGGAAGAACCCGGCCAGCTCGTCGTCACCGGCCTGCCGGGCGTCATCGATGTAACGCTCGATTGTTTCCCCCTCCTGAAGCGTGTGGTACAGCACGCTCACGAGGTTGTAGTGCTCGTCGCGGGTTCCGGTGATGTGTTGACCGTTGGTCATGGGTACGTTCTCCTTGCCCTATCGCTGTTCTCCTGTGTTCTCTTGCCCACTACCCGTCCCGGAGTGTTGCCAAATGTGCCCATGGCTTCCCGGCCGTTCACCGTCGGACGCGGCCGAATGGTCACGGAGTAGCCACTGCACAGCACTTTGTCCAACCTCGACAGGGGGCATGCGGGTAGAGGCGTCGACATGGCACTGAAGCGAGCCATCGTCCGGGCGTCACAGAAGTATCTCGTCAACCCGTCGACCCGAGTGCTTGCCCGCCGAGGATTGCTCGGTGACTACGTCTTGCTGGAGACCATCGGTCGCAAGACCGGCCAACGGCGGGAGACGCCAGTCGGCATGAAGATCAAAGGTGATGAGGCGTGGATGGTGTCTGAGCACGGCCGCCACTCCGGCTATGTGAAAAACATCGAAGCCAACCCCCGGGTGCGGGTCAAGACCGGCGGGGAGTGGCGGCAGGGGAGCGCCCACCTGCTCGACGACGACGATCCGGTAGCCCGACTCAAGGCGCTGTGGGGCAACGCAGGGAACGCTCTCCCCGTGCGAATGTTCGGCACCGACCTTCTAACGATCCGCATCGACTTCGATGATCAGGACCAGTGTGGAGCTTCACCAAAGTGACAGCGGCGGCACGGCTGGGCAGAGCGGCCCGAGTTATGGAAGGGGACCGTGGCTGCTCGCGCGGACGACTGTCAGTGCAGTGAGTAGAGATAGGCAGCGATGTCGCGGGCCTCGGAACTGCTCACGTCGAGGTCCGGCATGGCGGTCCGGCGGTTGACGCTCTTGGGGTCCATGATCCACCGCACGAGGTTCTCCTCGTTGTTGACCAACACGCCGGCGACGTAGCTGCGATGGGCGTATTTGGTCAAGGGCGGTCCCACCCAGGCGGACGCGCCTCCGGAGGCGCCGGGGACGACGTGGCACGACACGCACCCATGGTCTTCGATCGCCGCCAGGCCACGATCGGGGTCGCCGCCGGTGACCGTTCGAGGTGGTGGCGACGGCGACTCCGAGCAGGCGACGACCAAGCTGGCGACGGCGATGGCGACGGCGATCAGGCGCACGGGTCCACCATGGCGTTCGCCGCCCCTTGAAGGAGGATGGCCAGCACGAAGATCGCACCCAGGACGATGGCGGCGAACGGCCGGGAGCGGTCACCGTCGACGCCACGGACCCCGACCACGATGGAGGTCAAGGCCGCCACGGCGAACACCGCGGTGGTGACGTGCAGGGGGACGGACGTGGTCTCGCACGCCGGCGGCACGAGGAGATAGCTGACGAGCAGGTGGGCGGCCCACGCCGAGGAAGGACCACCGACCAGGGCGATGCGCCGCCACGGCCGACGCTCGACGGAGCTCACCGTGGTAGCTCCCCGGCGGTCCCGCCGCCGATGCCGAGTGAGTGGTGCGAGCCCGTCGCCGGTCGCCCGCCGCCGTCCCCACCCGACACCCGAGGGGTGACCTGCAGCACCGACCACACCACCACCGTGGTGGCGGCCACGAACAGCCAGAACAGCCGGGTGATCTGCATCACGGCCGACGTCCACGGGTCGCCGGGGCGGCGCAGGCACGCCCGGAGGGCCACGCCCAGCACCAGCACCCCGACTGCCGTCACCACCATGGCGAACCCTCGCAGGGTGACGAATGCCGCGCCGTAGGCGTGGTCCGAAGGCGAGAACCGCAGGTCGGCCACGTCGAGGGCATCGGCGGCGAGCGCGGCCATGCCCAACACGCCGGCGAGCAGCAGTGCCGGCGTCCGCGCCTCGGTGCGGCGCCCAGCCACACCGACGGCCACCGACCCTGCCACCGCAGCGGCGACGGCGGCGGACGCCAGGAGCAGCCCGGGTGAGCCCACGCCCGAGGGCGGCCAACCGTCGGCGGTGACGAAGAGGTAGAAGTAGGCGTAGAGGAAGGACCCGCCGATGCACGCCACGGCGACGAGCCCCAACAGCAGGCCGTGCCAGCCCCCCGGCCGGGACCTCGGCGGCTCGAGGTCGGCCCACGTCTCCGGCCGGGCCCGCCAGCCCCCCGGTGGCGACGTCCAACGGAGCGCGGCCGCCACGACGAGGATGGCACCGACGGCGGCCAGGAAGGCGTGGTCGATGAGCACACCCACGAGGGTGATGCCGATGGCCACCGCGGTGCCGAGCGGCCACGGGGTCGGACCGGCGACGGCGAAGGCGTCGTCCGGCTCTGCGGCCACCATCGTGGTGCGCAGCTGCTGGCGGCCCCCGCCGTCGGGGGCCGCCAGAGCGGCGATGGTCGACGCCGTGCGGTTGTCGGGAACCGGCGCCGGTTCCCAACGCGGCGCGCGACCGCCGACGACCGGCAACTCGCGGAAGTTGTAGACCTCCGGCGGCGAGGCAGTGGACCACTCGAGGCCGTCGCCTCCCCAGGGGTCGTCCGGTGCGACCGGGCCCCGACGCCAGGCCCGCCAGAGGTTGTAGGCGTAAACGAGCACTCCCAGGCCGAGGAGATAGGAGCCGATGGTCGACACGGCGTTGTAGCCGTCCCAGCCGACGGTCTCGCCGTAGGTGTAGACCCGGCGCGGCATTCCCCGCAGGCCGAGGATGTGCTGGGGGAAGAAGGCGATGTGGAAGCCGACGAAGACGAGCAGGAAGCTCAGACGCCCGGCACCCTCGTTCGGCACCCGGCCCACCATCTTGGGGAACCAGTGGTGCAGGCCGGCGAAGATGGGGAACAGCACTCCGCCGATGAGCACGTAGTGGAAGTGGGCGACGACGAAGAACGAGTCGTGCACCTGCCAGTCGAACGGGGCGGCGGCCACCATCACCCCGGTGATGCCGCCGGCGACGAACGTGACGACGAAGCCGACCACGTAGAGCATCGGCGTGGACCAGCGGGGACGGCCCTGGAGCATCGTCGCCAGCCAGGCGAACACCTGGATGCCGCTGGGGATGGCGATCGTGGCACTGGCGACGGCAAAAAGGGTCTGCGCCAGCACGGGGATGCCGACGGCGAACATGTGGTGGACCCACAGACCGAAGCTGATGATGCCGATGGCCACGAGGGCAGCGGCGACCAGCTCGTAGGCCACGATCGGTCGGCGGGTGTGCACGGCGACCACCGCGGAGACGATCCCGGTGGCTGGCAGCAGCATGATGTAGACCTCGGGATGGCCGAAGATCCAGAACAGGTGCTGCCACAGCAGCGGGTTGCCGCCGGCGCCGGGATCGTAGAACGGCAGCCCGAGCTTGCGCTCCAGTTCCAACAGGATGGACGCGGTGATCACCGCCGGGAAGGCCACGAGCATCATCCCGGAGCTCACGAGGATGCTCCACACGAACAGAGGCATGCGCAGCAGCGACATCCCGGGGGCCCGCTGGCGCAGGATCAGGACGGCGAGCTCGAGGGCGCCGACGACGCCGGCGATCTCGACGAAGGTCACGCCGAGAAGCCAGTAGTCGATGCCGGCGGTGGGGGAGTACTCCGGCCCGGTCAAGGGGGTGTAGGCGAACCAGCCGCCGTCGGGCACCGAGCCGGTGAGGAAGCTCCAGTTGAGCAGCACGCCCCCGAGCAGGAAGCACCAGTAGCCGAAGGCGTTCAGCCGGGGGAACGGCAGGTCCCGTGTGCCGATCATGAGCGGCACCAGGTACATGGCCAGGCCCTCGATCATGGGCACGGCGAAGAGGAACATCATGGTCGTGCCGTGCATGGTGAAAAGCTGGTTGTAGGCCTCGGCGTCGAGGAAACCGTTCTCGGGCCGGATGAGCTGGGTGCGGATGAGCATGGCCTCCAGCCCACCGATGAGCAGGAAGGCGAAGGCGGTGACGATGAACCGCAGGCCGATGCTCTTGTGGTTGACCGCCGAGACGAATCCCACCAGGCCGGGTGGCGAGGCCCACGTCTCCCGCAGCTCGTCGCCGCGGGTCTCCAGCACCGTCACTCCAGGCCCTCCAGGTAGGCGAGGAGCGCCTCCAGGTCCTCGGGGTCGACGGGCTGCGGTGGCATGTGGTTTCCCGGCTTGATCCCCTGAGGGTTGACGACCCAACCGGCGAGGTTGCCCCGGGTGTTGGCCACGACTCCGGCACCGATGGTGCGTCGGCTGGCCAGGTGGGTGAGGTCCGGCCCGGCCACGCCGGCGGCCTCGGTCCCCCGAACGGCATGGCAGTCGGCGCAGCCCACCCGGTTGAACACGCGTTGGCCCTCGGCGGCGAGGAGGGAGTCCGGCTGGCCGGCGTCCTCGGCAACGCGACGCACGTGGTCGTCGAACTCCTCCGCCGGTTGGGCGACCAGCACCAGTCGCATGCCGGCGTGCTGGATGCCGCAGAACTCGGCGCAAAAGCCCCGGTACACGCCCGGCCGGTCGACTTCGAAGCGCAGGTACGTGGTCTCGCCGGGGATCAGGTCTGTCTTCCCGGCCACGTTGGGGACCCAGAAGCTGTGGATCACGTCGACCGAGGTCAGTTCCAGGGTGACCGGGCGGCCGACGGGCACGTGGACCTCGTTGGCGCTGACGGCGGCGGCATCGTCGTTGTAGGCGACCCGCCACCAGAACTGCTCACCGACCACCTGGATGCGAACGTCGTCCTGTTGCGGCTCGTGCGAGAGGCCCTCGGCGACCCGGAAGACCACGATCAGCAGCGGCACGAGGACGACCACCGGCAGGACGATGCCCCCGGCGACCACCAGCGGTTGGCCGCTCCAGGCGCCCGGCTCACCGTCCTGGTCGCGACCGCGAACGGCTGCCCGGAGGAGAACGGCGATCACCACGACCCACACCACCGAGCCCACCACCAGCATCAACCACCACAGGTCGGCCAGTCGGGCGGCGGTGCCACCGGCAGGGTCGAGGGCGGAGGGCTCGCCGGCACAGGCGCCGGCCAGGACGACGGTGGCGGCGGCGAGCGCCAGCCGCCTCACCGAGCCTCCTCGTGACCGACCCCTTGGCGGTCGGGCGCCGGGTCTGCCTCGGCCAGGTCCCGAGCGACCCGCCAGGCCACGACGCCGAGGAGGGCCGGCGCCACGAGCAGAACGATTCGAAAAGCGACCGTCATGGTCATGACGTCGACGCCGAGCACGCCCCCGAGGTAGTCGTGGTTGGCGGCCAGGGTGAGCACGGCGAGGAACGACAGCCCGGCCACGCCGAACGCCGTGCGCCCGGGTCGGTCACGCGGCCGTTCGAGGAGGTGATGGACCCCCCGATCGCCGGTCAGACGCTCCTCCACGAAAGGCCACGCCGCCAGCGTGCCGAACACGAGCGCCGGTACGACGATGCCGGCGACGAAGGGGCTCGGGACCTCCACGGGCCCGAGCTCGAGGTGGAGCGCGGGAAGGATGCGCAACCCGCCCTCCACGAACATCAGGTACCAGTCGGGGCCCGCCGGCACAGTGGCGGCTGCGGCCTCGAACGGCCCGTGCTCCCACACCGGGTTGATCTGGAGCAGGGCGCCCATTCCGACGAGCACGGCCGCCATCGAAAGCAACAGGGCCGCCGTCTTGATGGCGTGGTGGGGAAGCAAGCGGCTCCCGACCACCTCGTCGGCGGGCCCGTCCGTCGGGTACTGGGTGTGGGTCTGGCGCCACACCAGCAGCATGTGGAGGGAAAACAGGGCCACGATCAGCATGGGAATGGCGAAGACGTGGATGAGCCAGAAACGGTGGACCATCTCCTCGGACGGGAACTCGCCGCCGAAAAGGACACCGGCGATCCCGGCGCCGAGCACAGGGACCGACAGGGCGATGGCGTAGCCGATCTGCGCCCCTGTTCCCGACAAGAGGTCGTCGGGCAAGGCCACGCCGAGGAAGCCGTTGCTGATCGACACGACCAGCAGCGTGAGCCCGATCAGGTAGTTCAGGCGCCGTGGCCGCCGATAGGCGCCGGTGAAGAAGATGCGGACGGCGTGCACCACGATGGCGCCGACGAAGACCAGCGCCGTCCAGTGGTGCACCTGGCGCAGGAGGAGCCCGGCGGGGACGTCGAAGCTGAGCCGCAGGACCGACTGGTAGGCCCTCGACATGTCAACGCCGTGCATCGGTTCGTACGCCCCGTGGTAGGTCGTCCGCTCGCCGCTGGCGTCGTAGAAGAACGCCAGGACGATGCCGGTGGCGAACAAGATGAACAACGACACCATGGCGATCTCGCCGAGGAGAAACGACCAGTGGTCGGGAAAGATCTTCTTGCCCGCCTTGTCGACCGCACGCCGGGTGCGGGCCACCAGCTTCACGACGGTCGGCTCCAGTACCCGGGCCCCACCGGTTCGGGGAAGTCACCGGTGGCGATCAGGTAGCCGTCGCCGTCGATCGCCAGCGGCAGCTGGGGGAGCGCACGGTGCGCCGGGCCGTGGATCGGCTTGGCGCCGCGCAACACGTCGAAGGTGGCCTGGTGGCAGGGGCAGACGAGCAGCTCCGTCCGTGCCTGGTACAACCCCACGGGGCAGCCCATGTGGGTGCAGACCTTGGAGTAGGCGACATGACCTGCGGCCAGCCACTCGGGACGCCCGGGGCCGGAGACGGTGCGGTCGGGGGGAAGGCGGATGAGCACCACCTGGGCGTTGCCATCGTCCCCGTGTCCTTCCGGCCAGGCGGTGCTGAACGCGCCCGGCTCAAGATCGTCGCTGCGGATGGGCGCGTTTCGGTCGTCGACCAACCTCGTCCCCGTCCGCCACGACGTCGCCCGCAGACGCGCTTCGCCGCGTTTGGTCGCCGACCACAAGGGCACGGCGGCGGCGGCGCCGGCGACGAGCGCGGCCGCCACCGCGCCGCCACAGAGGAGCCTCCGGCGGCTGGGTTCGGCGCACGCGCACGGGTAGCCGAGGTGACCGGACGGTCTTCGTTCCTCGGACTGTGGCCCGGGAGGCTGCCGGGCGCGCAGCACTCCGACCAGCGCAGCGGCGGCGGCGCCCGACGTACCGGCGGCAACGGTTCCGGCGGCGCTCCACCAGCCGACGAGCAGCGCCGCCGCGCCGCTGGCGACGATGGCCATGCCGGCAGCGACGATCGTCCACCACCAGCGGTTGCTCGGGCCGGTCATCGCCGGCGGGCGATCGTGCGGGCCAGCACCAGCATCACCAGCACGCCGACGCCCCACGCGGCCAGCGTCTCGTCCATCCGCCCCGACCGTGCCATGGCGTGGCCGCCGCGGTCCAGACCGGACTGGAGGGCATCCACGTAGGCGACGACGGCGCGGGTCTCGTCGTCGCCGAGGACGGCCGGGGTGAACACCGGCATGGCGCCGGGCCCGACGATCAGCGCCTCGGCCACCTGTGTCGGTGTGCTGTGGAGCACCGACGGCGCGGTCACGCCGGCGGCGAGGGCGACGCCGACGCCGGTAGAGCCGTGACACTGGGCGCAGTGCAGGCGGTACAGGGATCCGCCGGCGGCGACGTCGCCGTCATCGGCGACGTCCGGTACCGGCGGTCCGCTACCCAGCGACCCCACGAACTCCACGAGGGCGCCGATCTCCGCCTCGCCGTACGCAGGGTCACGGCGCCGGATCTCGTCGTAGGGATCGTCGATCGGCATCCGTCCCGTCGAGAGGTAGAAGTGGGCCGATGCCTCGCCGACGTCGGTCAGTGGCACGCCGCGGTAAGTGCCCTCGCCGGCGGGACCGTGACACGAGGCGCAGTCGCGACGATAGAGGTGCTCGCCCGCCGGATGGCGTCCGGGATCGCCGGGCTGCGCTGACACGGGACGCTCATGGAACCACGCCAGCCCGGCGGCGACCACGACACAGAACGCCAGACGGAGCCCGCGAGGCATCTGCCGGACCCTATCGCGGAGCCTGTTCGGCACTGCCGCGACACCGCCTGTTGGCCCTGGCTCCCGTCCGGCACGGTGTTTGCCGACACGGGACACGGGTAGCCGGCAGACATAGCACCCACCCGGAAGACACTTGCGATCTCCGTCGCCGCTTTGGGCCTGGCATTCGGGGCCTGTGGCGACGACGAAACTGCCGACCGGACGGCGGACACGGTCGAGGACGTCGCCGAGGACGCCGCCGACACCGCCGAGAACGCCTGGGCCAGCTTCCGCACCGGGTTCGAGCGGCTCGTCGACGAGGCCGCCACTGGCGACAGCGAGGCCCAGGACCAGCTGCTCGATCAGTGTCGCGACACCCTCGAGGAGCTCCGCAAGGCGGACGACCCTGGCGCCGACCGCGTCGGCCAGCTCTGCGACAACATCCGCGATGCCGACGACGAGACGGCGTGGGACGACATTCGCCAGGAGTTCGAGGACATCGACGTGGGTCGCTGAGCGCCTCCCGGCAGCTCCCGAGGGCCGCCGGTCAGCGGCGGCGGACCGCCCGGCGCGGGCACCTTGCTGCCGGCCATGGTCGTCGGTCGGGACGGCCTGCGTCGGCCACGGCCCCCTTTCCGCCGGTGCTCGTAGGATCGAGGATCGTGGCGGACGTTCCTGTCGAGGTGTTCGACCCTGCCCGACTGGCCGCCGTGCGGGCGACCCGCCTGCTCGACACGGGCGCTGAGGAGCCGTTCGACCGCCTGGCCCGGCTCGCTGCGTCGGTCCTGGACACGCCCTTCGCCTTCGTCACCATCGTCGACGAGCGCCGCTCCTTCTGGAAGAGTTGCATCGGCGTCGGCGCCACCGAGGTCGCCGACCGCCAGAACCTGGTGGAGGAGTCGTTCTGCCAGTACGTGATCGGCAGTCGCCGGCCACTGGTCGTCGGCGATGTCACCGACGACCCCACCACACGGGAGAACCCGTCCATCCAGTCGATGGGTGTGCGGGCCTGGGCCGGGTTCCCGCTGCAAACGGGGCGGGGTGAGGTGCTGGGGACCTTCTGCGTCGTCGACACCAAGCCACGAACCTGGACCGAACAGGATCTGTCGGTGCTCGAGACCCTGGCCCATGCGGCTGCCGGGGAGATCACCTTGCGTGTCACCGCCGAGCAGGCCACCGAGTTCGCCCGCACATTGCAGGAGAGCCTCCTGCCGCCGGACCTGCCCCACGTGCCCGGCCTGGCGACCGCCGCTCGGCACGTGCCCGCCGGTGAGGGGGTGGGCGTGCTCGGCGACTTCTATGACATGTTCCAGGCCGCCCGCCGCCGGTGGCATCTGGTCATCGGGGACGTCTGCGGCCACGGCGTCGAGGCGGCCAAGATCACGGCGTTGGCCCGCTGGGCCATCCGGGCGGCGGCCACGCAGTCGAGCCGCCCGGACCGGGTGCTCTCCATGCTCAACGAAGTCCTCCTGCGCCACGACGGTGACGCCGGTACCTTCCTCACCGCCCAGTTCGTCACCGTGCGCTTACGGCCTGGTGCGGTCGACATCGTGCTCGGCGGCGCCGGCCACCCGCCGGCGTTCATCCGTCGGGCCGACGGTACCGTCGACCTCATCGGAATGGGCGGGCAGCCCATCGGCATGATCGAGGCACCGGACGTCGCCACCACCCGGACCGTGCTGCACCCCGGTGACGCTCTGGTCCTCTACACCGACGGTCTCGTCGAGGCCCGGCGAAACGGCGCCTTCCTTTCGGGCGAGCGCGTGAGGGACGCTCTCAGCGCCGCCCCCGGCCTCGACGCCGATGAGACGGCCGACATGCTCGTTCGGCTGGCACGTGACTTCACCGGGGCGCCCCTCGCTGACGACCTCGCCGTCCTGGTGCTCCAGGCGCTACCTCCCGGCTGACCAGCCGCGGCCCCCGTCAGGCGGTGGCGCGCTGGCCCGTCCAGATGTCGTCGCACGCCTGACAGGCGCTTCGGGGGATGAGCCCGGCCCGCATCAGGCCGGCGAAGATCGTGCACCCGAGGCAGAAGGCGAAGACGGCCTCGAGGGTGGCGGCGACGAGGATCATCCCCACCAGCACGTAGGCGAGGCCGGTGGCGCCGAACCCGAAGTGAGCGACGACGGCGGCGACCGACAGCATGGCTCCGATTCCCTGGGCGAAGCGCTTCGGCGGGCCGGGGACATCCTTGGCCGGCACGGGCAGCCGAGGGGTGACGACCCGGGTGACGAGCTGGCCGAGCGGGCTCAGCGTCGGCCCGGTCAGCACCCGGGCGACGAAGCCGTAGGCCAACGGAAGGAGCAGGACCGGTAGGTCGAGCACGAGCGTGGCGGCGCACAACGCCACCACGCCGCCGGCGACGAGGCGAGCGGAGACCTCGTTGACAGGGTTCGGGAACCGGAACAGGTCGGCCACAACGAAAAGCCTACCTCTTCGGTCGGGTTTCGTGGGTGGGTGATTTCTGGAGACCGGAGCCTGCGCCCCGCGCGTCGTCCCTCTTAGGCTGGCTGGGGCCGTCAGCCACACTGCTGGCTCCGTCGCGGACGGGATGTCCGTTCGGGCGAGCGAAGAGAGGGAATCGACCAGATGCAACCGTCCTCGGCGAGCGGCAGGTCCTCGGGGCTCCGCCCGGGAATGCGCATCTCCGATCTGCTGACCCTGCGGGACCAGACCGACGAGACCGGCCGCTTGTTGCTCGAGGACTCGGCGCCCAAGCAGGCGATGAAGCGGGCGCGGCGCGACGGCGTGCCCATGAAGAGCGCTCGCTGCCCGTACGACGACACGCCCTCGCGCCTGGGGGGCGACATGAACGCCTCCGCCTACGAGGCGCTGCGGCGAGACACCGCCGACGTGCTCAACGGCTTCGCCTGGCTCAGCGGGCACTACTTCGAGATGCAGCCTTCCAACCGGGGAACGACGCTGGGGCTGACCGACGTGACCAGCATGGGGATCTCGCTCCCACTGGTTCTTTTCAAACGGGGAGTGGACCCGGTGCCGCCGCAGGGCCGTCTGTCCTCCTACGTCGCCTCGCTGTTCAAGGCCAGCCGCGGCGTGTTCTCGGCGTCGGTCGACCTGTTGAACAAGGTCGGGCACTCGCCGACGACCGGCGCCGAGGTCGTGCGCTTCGCCGAGCAGGAAGGACACTTCGTACGCCAGGAGACCGGCCGGGTGTGCGCCGCGCCCACCCGGCTGATCGAACGCACCATCGACGTGGTGCTGACCGGGCGCGGGGCCGACGCTTCGCGCAGCAGCCTGGGAGAGCTGCTGCCGTTCGCGACGTTGTGGGAGTTCTGGAGCGTCGAGCGGTCGTTCAACCGTGCTTTCGACCGGTACGGCCACGTGCTGCGGAGCCTTCTCGAGGCGTCGGGCGGCGCCCCCGACCCGGAGACACTGTTCGGCGCCACCGTGGTCGACCAGGGAGTGGAGCACCGCTTCGGTGCGTTCACCGACGCCTTCCTGGACTACGCCAACGCCGCCCAGGCGGAGCTCAACCGGTTGCTCGGGCGGGCCCAGAGTGCTCCTCCGCTGCGGTTCGAGGACGTGGTGCGGATCCTATGATCGCTTTCGTGACCAGGCCTCTGCCGGGCGACGAGCTCATCGTCCCCGCCGGCGCTCCGGGTGAGAACCGGGGCGCTCCCGGCAGAGCGGGTTCGGTGGCGGCCGTGTTCGTCAAGCCCCGCAAGAGCGCGCCGGTGGTCCCGGCCGCCCGGCTGGAGTGCGTCGAGGGCGTGGGGATCGCCGGCGATGCCAACGCCGCCGCCGGGTCGCCACGCCAGGTCCTGCTCGTCTCGGCCGAGGCGGCCGCCGAGCTGGAGCTGGCTCCCGGGGCGCTGTGGGAGAACGTCACCACCACCGGGCTCGACGTCGACCGGCTCGAGCCGGGGACCCGTCTGCTGATGGGGTCGTCGGCAGAGGTGGTGGTCACCGAGGTGTGTGAGCCGTGCCGGGTGATCCGCCGGGCCACCGGTGTGCCGCTGCGCCGGCTGGTGGGCCGCCGCGGGGTGCTGGGCCGGGTGGTCGCCGGCGGCACGGTGATCCCCGGCGACGCCGTCCTGGTGCTGAGTGGGGGAGAGGGCGATGGGCGCTAGGCGTGGCGTGCGGGGGGCCGTGGTCGCCTTCCTCGCCCGGGAGATCGACCAGGACGAGCTGCGGGCGACGGGCTGGGAACCGGTGGTCGAAACGCCTCGCTGGTTCGCGAGCTACGCCGGCGGCCGCCTCAACTCGCCCTACCGCATGAACGGTCCTGCTGGGCCCTTCACCCGCTTCCGCGGGGACCAGGCGGCGGCGCTGTACCGGCTCGACGGGGACGGCGGCTGGCGCCTCGACCCTGGGGCCGGGGAGTGGCAGCCCGACGACGCGCCGGTGCGGCTCCACGAGCTCGCCCAGCTGGAGGCGGACGACCTCGACGCGCTGTACGAGCTCGACGACTGGGGCGGCTGGTACTTCGACTACGCCGTGGGCAGCTGGGAGCGGACCGACTCCCCGTCGGCCTCCTACTACCTCCGTGAGGTCGTGCTGCACGAGGTCGAGCCCAGAGAGGCGGCCCGGGTGGCGGCCGAGCTGGGGCATCCGGGGGCCGTGGCCGCTGACGGGTAGGGCCGCCGCCGGCGCCATCGCTTCGAAGCCGGCGCCGGTACCGTGAGCCGGGTGGCGACGCCACTGGACGCGGAGGTCACCGCCCTGGCCCGGCACCTCGCCGAGTTGGGCCGGGACAGGGCGGGCCGGGTGTTCCGCATGTCGTGGTGGGGCGACCGCCTGCTCCAGCGGGCCATGGCCAACCCGGCGTTCAAGACCGAGCTGTTCCGCTTCGTCGACGTGTTCCCGGCGACCACCGGCGACGACGACGTCCTGCGCCACTTGGACGAGTACTTCTCCGGCCGGGGCGTGCCCACGTTGCTGGCCCTCGGCGTCGACGTGGCCGAGGCGGTGCCCGGGATCGGGGCGCACGTCTCCGCCGGCGTCGCCGAGCGCAACATCCGCCGCATGGCCGAGCAGTTCATCGTGGGGACCGACGCCGCCGAGGCGGTTCCCAACCTCAGGGGACTGTGGGAGCACGGAGCTGCCTTCACCGTCGACCTCCTCGGTGAGAAGACGGTCGTGGGCGCCGAGGCCGACCGCTACGCAGCACGGGTGCAGGAGACGCTCACCACCCTGCTCGACGCCACCGCCTCATGGCCGCCCCGCCCGGTGCTGGAAGCCGACGACGCCGGGTCGCTGCCCCGGGTGAACGTGTCGGTCAAGGCCACGGCGCTGGCCTCCAAGCTCAGTCCTCTCACCAGCGAGGCCGGCCTCGAGCAGGCCAAGGCCCGGCTGCGCCCGCTCCTGCGACTGGCGGCGGCCCGGGGCGCCTTCGTCAACCTGGACATGGAGCACGCCGAGGTGAAGGACCTCACCCTGCGGCTGTTCCGGGAGCTGCTCGACGAACCGGAGCTGGCCGGGCTCCAGGCCGGGATCGCCGTCCAGGCCTACCTCAAGGACTCGGGTGCCGACCTGGCCGAGTTGGTGTCATGGTCCGGGCGGCGGTCGGTGCCCATCACCGTGCGGCTGGTCAAGGGGGCCTACTGGGACACCGAGACGGTCGTGGCCGGCGCCGCGGGGTGGCCGTCGCCGGTGTTCGAGGACAAGGCGGCGACCGACGCCAACTTCGAGCGCTGCGTGCGCCTGCTCCATGACCACCACGGTTCGGTGAAGGCGGCCTTCGGTTCGCACAACCTCCGCTCCCTGGCCTACGCCGTGACCTACGCCCGCAGCCTGGGCATCGACGACCGCGGTTACGAGCTCCAGATGCTGGCGGGGATGGCCGAGCCGATCCAGGCGGCGGTGTGCCGCTTGGGGATGCGCCTTCGGGTCTACGCCCCCATCGGGGAGCTGGTCCCGGGCATGGCCTACCTGGTGCGCCGGCTGCTGGAGAACACCAGCAACGAGAGCTTCGTTCGGCAGCGCTTCGCCGAGGGCCGGCGCCTCGACGACCTGCTGGCACCGCCGGCGGTCGACCGCTTGCCGGGCCCGCCGCCGCCCGCCCGGCGGGCGCTCACCGACCCGACCGCCGTCGGCACCTACGAGCCCGAGCCGATCGCCGAGTGGCGGCGCCAGCCGGTGCGAGCAGCCTTTGCCCGGGCGGTGGCCGAGGCCGGCGCCGGCCCAGCCCTCGAGGTGCCGGCGGTGGTCGGCGGGCGCCGGCTGCGAACCCCGGAGGTGATCGAGTCGCTCGATCCCGCCCGCCACGCGGTTGTGGTGGCCACGTCGGCGGCGTGCGGGACCGAGGAGGCCGACGCCGCCGTGGAGGTGGCGGCTGGAGCCGTCGACCGCTGGCGCCGGACGCCCACCGTCGAGCGGGCGGCGGTGCTGTTCCGGGCGGCGGAGTGGATGCGAGCCCGCCGCCCGCAGCTGGGGGCGCTGGAGGTGTTGGAGGCGGGAAAGCCCTGGGCCGAAGCCGACGCCGACGTGTGCGAAGCCATCGACTTCTGCGAGTACTACGGGCGGGAGATGCTGCGTCTCGACCGCGGCGGTGCGGTGTCGTCCCCGCCCGGCGAGTCCAACCGGCTGCGCTACCAGGGCAAGGGCGTGGCCGTGGTCATCGCCCCGTGGAACTTCCCCCTGGCCATCCCCTGCGGGATGACCGTGGCCGCCCTGGTCGCCGGCAACACGGTGGTCCTCAAGCCGGCGGAGCAGACGCCGGCGGTGGCCTTCCGCCTGGTCGAGGCGCTGGAGGCGGCGGGTCTTCCGCCCGGCGTGCTCAACTTCTTGCCCGGCCCCGGCGAGGAGGTGGGCGCCCCTCTGGTCCGCCATCCTGACGTCGCCCTGGTGGCCTTCACCGGGTCCCGGGAGGTCGGTCTCGAGATCAACCGGGTGGCGTCGGAGCACCGCCCCGGCCAGCGCTCGGTGAAGCGGGTGGTGGCCGAGATGGGCGGCAAGAACGCCCTCGTCGTCGACGCCGACGCCGATCTCGACCAGGCAGTGCCGGCCGTGGTGGCGTCCGCCTTCGGCTACAGCGGCCAGAAGTGCTCGGCCTGCTCCCGGTTGGTGCTGGTCGACGCCGTGCACGACGCCTTCCTGGAGCGGTTGCTGGGCGCGGTCGGGGAGCTGACCGTGGGGCGGCCGGCGGAGATGGGCACCGAGCTGGGCCCGGTCATCGACGCCGAGGCCCAGCGCAAGGTGCGGGCCTACGCCGAGCTCGCCGGCGAGGAGGGCGAGATCCTGCTGGCCCGCTCCGACGTGCCCGCCGACGGCTTCTACGTCGGCCCCGTGGTGGTGGGTGGGCTGGACCCCTCGACCAGCCGGGTCGCCCGGGAGGAGATCTTCGGGCCGGTGCTCTCGGTGCTTCGGGCCCGGGACTTCGACGCCGCCCTGGCCTTGGCCAACGACACCGACTACGGGCTCACCGCCGGCATCTACTCCCGCTCACCGGCACACATCCGCCGAGCCGCCACCGAGCTGCGGGCGGGCAACGTCTACGTCAACCGGGCCCTCACCGGCGCCGTGGTCGGCCGCCAGCCCTTCGGCGGCTACGGCCTGTCGGGCGTCGGCTCCAAGGCGGGCGGGCCCGACTACCTGCTCCAGTTCCTCGACCCCCGGGTCGTCACCGAGAACACCATGCGCCAGGGCTTCGCACCGTTGGACTAGGCCGCCGCGCCAGTCCCGTTCTTTGTCGGCTCAGCCACCGTGGCGGTGGGTGAACCGACAAAGAAGGCAAGGAGAGCGCTCAGGGCATGCTCCAGGCCCGGATGGCCGGCTCGCCGTGGTCGAAGGCCAGGATCGCGAGGTGACCGGTGGGCAGCGCCACCAGGTGGCGGGCCAGCTGGGTGATGCCCACCCACCGGGCGGCGAGGACGCGTGAGGCGTGCCCGTGGCCCACGACCAGCACCCGACCGTCGATGCCGTGCAGCCGTTCGACGACCCGGTCGACCCTCGCACCCATCTCCTCGAGCGACTCGGCGCCCTCGCTGCCCCCATCCCAGGACACCCACCCCGACTGGTCCTCCTGCATCTCGGCGGTGGTACGGCCCTCGGCGATGCCGTAGCGCATCTCGCCCAGATCGTCGTCGATCTGGAGCACGTCTCCGAAGCCGGCCAGCTCGGCCGTGTGCCGCGCCCGCTTGTACGGGCTGGTCAGCACGCAGGTGAAGCTGACGTCAGCGAGGCGGGCGCCCAGCGCCCGCGCCTGCTCGACACCGCCGTCGGTCAGCTCGAGGTCGGTCGTGCCGGTGTGCTGGCCGGACAGGCTCCACTCGGTCTGGCCGTGGCGGGCGATCCACACCTCTTCGGCCATCGTTCGCGTCAGTCCAACGACTGCGAGAGCGTCCAGCCGGTGAGCACAGCGCCGGCGGCGGCGCCCACCGCGGCCAGGCGGGTCCGGCGGGGGAGGTGGCGGAAGGTGGTCAGGGTCGCCACCAGGTCGACTCCGTCGGCGACCGCTCCACACCGGAGCAGGGCGCGAACCGGTGCCCCCTGGTCGAGGGCGCGCAGCAGGAGCACCCCCAGGAGGAGGTCGCGCACGCCGGCGGCTCGGGTGAGCATCTTGACCCCGGGGTCGGTGGCGCCGGGACCGGCCCACGAGGCGGCGGCGCCGGGAGCGACGAGGAGGCTGCCGCCGATGGCGACGCGGCCGGCACCGAGGAGCCGGGCCAGGTCGTCATGCTCCACGGCCCGGCAGTCTTGCAGCATCGGACTCACTCGTTGGCACGCGAGGGACGTCGAGCCAATTTGCGGCGTGCGTCCGTCAATCCTGTGTGGAGCCACGTCGCGGGGGAAGACCCGGTGGCGCACGCTCCGTTCCGGAGTCCAGGCCCGAAGGCGGCAGGACTGCTCACGCGTGCAGTTCACCAAGTCCAGCGGGTGGCTCGCTGTGCGAACTCGTCCTCGCGTTCGATGATCCCGAAGGCGCGGTCCGGGGTCACCTCGATGATCGTGTGGCTGCGTACGAACGCCTCCATCTCGGAGTGCACGGTTCGATCGTCCCAGTACTTGGTGACGTAGGCAGTGACCGCTCGGTTGATGGCGTCGGCGTCGCCGGCCGAGTCGACAACTCGGGCGCGTCCTTCGACGGAGACGCATTCGACCGTGTCATCGACGGTGACGACGCACTGCGGGTTCTCGACGATGTTTCGAGCCTTTCGGGCGTTCGGTGAGCACGAGAACCAGAACCGGTCAGGCTCGGGAAGCCAGACGCCCCACACGGGCATTGCGTGCGGCCGCGCGGACGCGGACGCCGTGACGACCCAGTAATTCCTGTTGTCGACGAGGCGTTGCTGCGCCCATGTCCAGGGCAACGCCCCCGCAGGGTCAGCGGGGACGCCGTAGTCAGACATGGCGGGACGTTCGACCCTCGGCACACCGGGAAACTATCCGCGGACGCTCGCCGCGCTGGCCCGGGACGGTCGTGCCGGTCAAGAGGAAGCGGTCACTACCGCCACGGCGGCGAGGAGGCGGTCGATCTCCTCGGCGGTGTTGTAGCCGTGGGGCGAGACGCGGACGCCCCCGCCTCGCGGGGAGCACACGATGCCCTCGCCCCGGAGACGTTCGCTCATCGTCACGGCGTCGTGACCGTCGACGGTGAAGGTGACGATGCCTGACCGTCCGCCGGCGCTGCGGTCCGACAGCACCCTCGTCCCGGGCACGTCGTCCAGGCCGGAGCAGGCGCGTTCGCACAGGGCGTCCACGTGGGCCCACACCGAGTCCACGCCGGCGCCGGCCAGCAGGTCGATGGAGGCGCCCAGGGCATGGATGCCGGCCATGTTGTGGCTCCCGCCCTCCAGCCGGCGGGCGCCGTGGTCCCACACCAGGTCGAGGTTGTCCCACTGCTCCCGGTGCACCACGGCGTTCCATCCCGGCTCCAGTGGCCGCAGGAGGTCGAGGCAGCGGTCGCTCACGTAGAGCACGCCGATGCCTTCGGGGCCGAGGAGCCACTTGTGGGCGTCTGCCATGGCGAAGTCGACACCCCACGCCTCCAGGCGGGCGGGGACGACGCCGAGCCCCTGGATGACGTCGGCGCACAGCAGGGCGCCGGCATCGTGGCAGACCGCAGCCAGGGCGGCCAGGTCCGTGCGCCAACCCCGCCCGAACTGGACCCAACTGGTGGCCACCACCTTGGGTGGCGGGCCGGCGGCGATGGCCTCGGCGAAGGCGTCCACCGGCAGGCACCGCCCCGGGCCCTGGGTGGGCACGGTGTCGACCACCACGCCGAGATCCCGCAGCGCCAGCCAGGGATAGACCGTCGACGGGAACTCCAGGGAGGGGACGACCACCCGGTCCCCCTCCCGCCAGGCCAACCCGTTGGCCACGAAGCCGAGGCCCTCGGTGGTGTTCTTCACGAAGGCCACGTCGCCGACAGCCACGCCCATGAGGCCGGCGGCCGCTGCTCGCACCTGCTCGGCACGCTCGGCGTGGCCGGCGCCGGCCAGGGAGCCACCCCTTGCCGCCCGCCGGGCGTAGCCGTGGAGCGCCTCGACGGCGGCGCTGGGCAAAGGGCTCACGCCGGCGTGGTTGAGGTAGACCCAGCGTTCGGTGACCGGGAACTGCGCCCGGGGCAGCGGAGCTGTCACCACGGCGAGGCCGCCAACATGTCGGGGGGTCGACGCCGTGCTGCACCGGGACGACGAGGGTGCTGTCGAGGTGCTCCTCCGCCGGCGCCCACGCCGGCGGAGTGTACGGCCCTGGAGCCTTGGCACGACCGGGCCCGCCGGCCCCGGCGCCCGTGCCCGGCAGGCGGAGGCCGGGTGTCCCGGTGCTAGCGTGACCGCCGCGGGCCGTTAGCTCAGTTGGCAGAGCACTTGCATGACGCGCAAGGGGTCAGAGGTTCGAATCCTCTACGGCCCACCCGAAAAACCGCACCTCAGAGCCGCTTTGCTCGGTGATGGACTTCCCGGAGATGATCGTTCTGCAGCTGGCCGTCGACTT
>JAHWKL010000219.1 GCA_019347915.1 Actinomycetota bacterium | reverse complement strand
CCGGGCGAGGCGCTGGTGGCCGGCCCCACCGGGCTGGAGCACGTCCGGCACATCGTGGAGGAGGCGCCGGCGTGGCTGGCACCGGCCGGCGTCCTGGTCCTCGAGCTCGCCCCCCACCAGGCCGAGCGGGCGGCGGCCGGCGCCCGGGCCGCCGGCTTCGCCGAGGTGGAGGTGCGGCCCGACCTGGCCGGGCGTGACCGCATCCTCGTCGCCCGCTGCTGAGTCACCCGTTCTTTGTCGGATGGACCACCGTGGCGGTGGGTTTTTCGACAAAGATCGAGCGGTGCCCCCCTGCCTGGACGCCCTCGGGGACCCGCCCCCGGCCGGGGCGCTCGACGAGGCCGCCCGGGCGCTGGCCGCCGGCGGCGTCGTCGTGGTACCGACCGACACCGTGTACGGCGTGGCCGTCGACCCCCGGGTGGCCGGTGCCACCGCCCGGCTGTTCGCGCTGAAGGGCCGCCCGCCGGACGTGCCGCTCCCGGTGCTGGTCGCCGACCTCGACCAGGCCCTGGCCCTCGCCGCCGACGACGTGCCCGAGGCGGCCCGCAGGCTCATGGAGCGCTTCTGGCCCGGCGGGCTCACCGTGGTGGTGCGCCGCCGGCCGGGGCTCGGCCTCGAGCTCGGCGGCGACGACACCACCATCGGCCTGCGTGTCCCCGGCCACCCGGTGCCCGTCGCCCTGGCCGGTCGTGCCGGCCCGCTGGCCACCACCAGCGCCAACCGGCACGGCGAGGCGACCCCCGCCCGGGCGCCTGACGTCGCCGAGCACCTGGGGCAGGGCGTGGCCGTGGTGCTCGACGCCGGCCCGTGCGAGGGAGACGCCTCCACGGTGGTGACCTGCCTCGAAGAAGGGGTTCGGGTGCTGCGCCAGGGCTCGGTCCCCGCCGCCGAGGTGCTGGCCGAGGGCCGGGGACGTTCTCGGTAGACTCGCCTCATCGAGATCTTGCTGCTGTGCACCGCCAACCAGTGCCGTTCGCCCATGGCCGAGGGTCTGCTGCGGCGCCAGCTGGAGAACCTCGATCCCGACGTCCGGGTGTCGTCGGCGGGGGAGATGGCCGGCGGGGCGCCGGCGGCGCGGGGTTCGCTCCGGGCGATGGCGTCGAGAGGCATCGACCTCTCCGAGCACCGCAGTCGTCGGTTCACCCCCGAGCACCTGGCCGCCGCCGACCTGGTGCTGGGCATGGCCCGCCGCCACGTCCGCGAGGCGGTGCTGACCTGCCCCGACGCCTGGCCCCGCACGTTCACGCTCAAAGAGCTCGTCCGACGGGGAAGGACCACCGGGTCCCGCCGGCCCGGCCAGTCGCTCGACGAGTGGCTGCGACGAGTCCACCTCGGGCGGCGCTCGAGCGACCTGGTGGGTGACGATGCCGCCGACGACGTGGCCGACCCCATCGGCGGCCCCGACCACCGCTACGCCACCACCGCCGACGAGCTGGAGGACCTGATCGGCGAGCTCGTCGGCCTGGCCTTCGCACCCGCCGCTCCGTCGGTCGGAGTGGCGCCCAACAGGAAGGACTGAGACATGCGCATTGCCATTGGATCCGACCACGCCGGCTTGCCGCTGAAGAAGGAGCTGCTCGAGTTCCTCGAGGAGGGTGGGCACCAGGTCGACGACCTGGGCACCACCGGCTCCGAGTCGGTCGACTACCCCGACTTCGGGGCGGCGGTCGGACGGGCGGTGTCCGCCGGCGACAGCGAGCTGGGCGTGTGCGTGTGCGGCACGGGCATCGGCATCTCCATCGCCGCCAACAAGGTCGACGGCGTCCGGGCTGCCGTGGTCCACGACGTCACCTCGGCCCGCCTGGCGAAGCAGCACAACGACGCCAACGTGGTCTGCATGGGCGCCCGCCTGGTCGGGCCCGAGGTGGCGCGCGAATCGCTGCACGCCTTCCTCGACGCCAAGTGGGAGGCGGGGCGCCACGGGCGGCGCATCGACAAGATCACCGCCCTCGAGCACGACGAGCAGGGCGGATCGTGACCGGTCGCCCGTGACCGAGGGTCCCCACCACCACGACGCCGAGCTGTTCGGCATCCTCGGCCGGGAGCTCGAGCGCCAGAACACCACCCTGCAGCTCATCGCCTCCGAGAACTTCACCTCTCCCGCAGTGCTCGCCGCCACGGGTTCGGTGCTCACCAACAAGTACTCCGAGGGCTATCCCGGTCGCCGGTTCTACGGCGGCAACCGGTTCATCGACCAGGCCGAGGACCTGGCCCGCCGGCGGGTGGCCGAGCTCTTCGGCGCGGACCACGCCAACGTCCAGCCCCACTCCGGCTCCAACGCCAACCTGGCCGTGTGCCTGGCCCTGCTGGAGGCGGGTGACACCCTCCTGGGCATGCGTCTCGATCAAGGGGGCCACCTGAGCCACGGCCAGGCCGTCAACGTCAGCGGGCGCTACTACCACGGCGTCACCTACGGGGTGACCCGCTCCGACGAGCGCATCGACTACGACGAGGTGCGCGACCTCGCACTGGCCCACCGGCCGAAGCTGATCATCGCCGGCGCCACGGCGTATCCCCGCACCATCGACGCCGCCGCCTTCCGCAGCATCGCCGACGAGGTGGGGGCCTACTTCCTCTTCGACGCCGCCCACTACGCCGGGCTCATCGCCGGCGGGGCCTACCCCGACCCGGTCCCCCACGCCGACGTGGTCACCTTCACCACCCACAAGACG
>JAHWKL010000218.1 GCA_019347915.1 Actinomycetota bacterium | reverse complement strand
GGTGCTCGCCCATCCCGCCGTGGTGGCCCTGGTGGCGCCGGCGCCGGAGCCGCCTTCGGACCTGCGCCGCCGCGACGGGCGCTCGGTCTACGAGGCCCACGGCGCTCCCCGGTTCTCCACGCTGGCCACCCTGGCCCGGGAGCAAGCCGTGCTCGACGCCGTCGTGGCCGGGGGGGAGGCAAGGCGTGCGGTCGCTCATCCCCAAGCCCTGGAGGTGGCCATCGACGCCCACGGGCTGGCCGAGGACCAGGCCGAGGCGCTGCGTCGCCTCATCGGTGGCGGTGAGGCCATCACGTGCCTGGTCGGCCCCGCCGGGGCGGGCAAGTCCCGGGCCATGGGCGCCGCCGCCCAGGCGTGGGCCAGAAGCGGGATCCCGGTGCGGGGGCTGGCCGTGTCCGCTGCCGCCGCCGGCGTGCTCACCGCCGAGGCCGGCATCGCCACCGACACCATCGCCAAGTTCCTGTACGAACACGACCGCCCCGATAGGCCCCCACCGCACTGGCGGCTGCGCCGGGGTGAGGTGGTGGTGGTGGACGAGGCGGCCATGGTGGCCAGCGCCGATCTGGCCAAGGTGGTGACCCTGGCGGAGAGGGCCCAAGCCAAGGTGGTGCTGGTGGGGGACCACCGCCAGCTGGGAGCGGTGGAGGCCGGTGGGCTGTTCCGCCTGCTGGCCACCGAGACCAACGCCGCCGAGTTGACCGGCGTGCGCCGCTTCCACGCCGAGTGGGAACGGGCGGCCAGCCTGCGCCTCCGAGCCGGTGACCGCTCGGTGATCGAGGAGTACACGCAGGCGGGACGGGTGGTGGGCGGCGAGCGCTCGGTGATGGTGGAGGAGGCCTTCGGGCGCTGGTGGATGGCCCGGGCCCGGGGCGACTCTGTCGTGGTGTGCGCCGCCGACCACGCCACGGTCAACGAGCTGGCGGCCCGGGCCCGAGCGGCCCGGGTGGCCGCCGGTGAGGTGGAGGCTGCCGGCGTGGCCGCCGGCGAGCACACCGTGGGGGTGGGCGACGAGATCGTCACCTGCCGCAACGACCGGCGTCTGGTGACCTCGGCCGGCGCCTGGGTGCGCAACGGCGATCGCTGGCGGGTCCTGGCCCGCCACGGCGACGACGGCCTCCTGGTCGAGGACCTCGCCGGGCGGGGGCAGGTGGTGCTGCCCGGCGACTACGTCGGCGAGGAGGTGGCCCTGGCCTACGCCGTGACCATCCACAAAGCGCAGGGCCTCACCGTCGACTCCGCCATCGTCCTGGTCGACGAGCGCACCACCGCCGAGGGGCTCTACGTGGGCATGACCAGGGGCCGGGCCCACAACGTGGCCCTGGCCGTATGCGACGAGGCCGAGACCGAACATGCACCCCCCGGACCGACTCGCCGACCGAGCGAGGTGCTCGTCGCCGCCCTGGGTCGGAGCGCCGCCGAGGTGGCGGCCCTGGAGGCGCTGCGGGAGGCCTTGGCCCGCTCCGAGTCGCTGGCCACCCTCGCCCCCCGGCTGGCCAACCTCGACGCCTGGATCGCCAAGGAGACACCGCCCGATCGTTCGCGGGAGCTCCAGTGGGCCGCCGATGGCCTGGAGCACGCCCGGGCCTACTGCCGGCCGGGACACCTGACCCGCAGCGGCCGGGAGGACCGCCGCCGCCTGGAGGCGGCCGAGGCCCGCTACGACGCCGTAGCCGCCGAACAGGGACAACGCCAGGCGTGGCTGGAAGCCCACGCCGACACCCTGGCCTACCGGGAGGAGTTGGCAGAGGCGGTGACCAGGCGCCGCCGGGAGCTCGGCGTCGCCGCCGCCGTGACCCAGCCAGATCACATCGTCGACATCCTCGGGGCACTGCCCTCGACCGATGCCCGCGGTGCCGTCGGGCGCTGGATGACCATGGCCGGACACATCGAGGCCTACCGGGAGGAGTGGGGCGTGGAGCCGCAACGACTCACCGAGCGGCCCCGTGACCTGTGCCAGGGCCGGGCCTGGGAGGCCGCCGTGCACACCGCCCAGCTCCTCAGTGAACCACCCGCGCCGGTGCTGGAGCGGGGGCTGGACCGGGGGATCGGGCTGGAGTTGTGAAAAGCGGCAATGGGCAATCACAAGCTCGCCCGGGGGCGAGCTTGATGTCCATGGTCGGCCCCAACATGCCCGGGGCCGTCAAGGGTGCGCTGGCGCCGGGCTACGCCCGCCCTTGACCGCCCCTCGCCGAGCGTGGTGCTGATTGGACGAGGCCAGCAGAAGGTGATCCGAGCCAGCGATTGCTGCGTACCTGCACTACCCCACCTGATGTGGCGTGCGCCGCCCCCACGTCCAGGAGCGGGTTCTCGTGCCCGCCCGTTCCACCGTGACCTACAACCGGCCCCACGTGAGCTGCATCGTGGCCGCCTTCTGCCCGCCGCTCCGTATTTCCAGATCGGTGCGACAACCGGAATCACCGGCGCGACGTGACGGACAGTGGGACCGGTCAAATATCCGGCATTTATCGCGCTTCGTTCAGGCCGGGATCGGGTCAGGGACGCCGTTGTTCGCGCTCCCGCGCGAACGAGCGGCCGCGTTTATGGAGTGGGCGTCATCGGGCGGTGCGGCTGCGCACCGCGCCGGATATCGGGTCGTGCCCGGTGTCGGCCTGTGTCCCCGTGCCGGGCGCCGGCGGCACCCCTCGGACCCCGGGCAACTGCGCACGGGATTGCCGTGGCAGCGGAGGGGCGACGTTGCCCGCACCG
>JAHWKL010000217.1 GCA_019347915.1 Actinomycetota bacterium | reverse complement strand
GCAACCCCCCCAACGGGGGTGACGACCGAACGCCAACGCCGAAGGTGCCGACCGCCGTCGCGATCAGCGGGAGCAACAGGTCAGGGGCGGTCGCCGGCGGAACGCAATGCCATGACCCGGGGTCGACGTCCTCCAGGACCACAATGCCGCCGGGCCGGACCAGGCGGAGGTAGGCGGCCATTTGCTCCGAACTCCGGCCCAGCGATAGCTGGTACCGGGCGTGGACCAGGTCGAACGAGTCCGGCGCGAGGTCGGTGGCGAAGATGTCGTCCTTCATCAGCGCCACGTTGCCGAGGCCCTCCGAGGACACGAAGCCGTCGGCCGCCGACAGCATTGCTTCGTCGTTGTCAGTTCCCACGACCTGCCCTGCGGGGCCGACCCATTCACTGAGCAGTCGCAGCGAGCCCATGGCGCCGCAGCCGACATCGAGCACGCGGGTTCCCTCACCGTCGCCGATCTCGCCGAGCAGGCGTCGCCCGGCTGGTTCCCACACTCGGGACTGGAGCTGGAGTCGCTCCAGCTCAGAGGCCTGCCCGGCCAACACGTACGTGCTCTCCGTCATGACTTGCTCCTCTCGCTCCGAATCACCTCACCATGGAAGGTACGACGAGAGGAGGGACGACCACTTCGGACAAAGGCGCCAATTGCCGGGCTGACCCGCATGGTCCCAAGGGACCATGCGGCCGGTCTCAGATGAGGTCGTGGTCGAGGGCGTAGGCGACCGCAGCGGTCCGAGAGGGGACATTCAACTTGGTGAAGACGTTCGAGAGGTGACGGCGGACGGTGTGCCTGCTCAAGAAGAGCTCATCGGCGATCTGCTGGTTGCTCAGTCCCCGGGCCAGCAGCTCCAGCACCTCCGCCTCCCGGGGGCTGAGGCCGCCGGCGCCAGGCACCGGTGCATCCGTTCCGGACAACTCGTGCACCAACGCCTCGGCCCTTTGCAGTTCCACGGCTGCGCCCAAGGCCTGAAAGCAGGCACAGGCCCGGCTGGCCTGCTCGATAGCGGCGGGTCGACGTCCGAGGGCATGCAGGGCGCGAGCCCGGTCCAGTCCCACCAAGGAGGCCTCGAAGGGCAGCTTGCTGCGCTCGTAGCGGTCGAGCGCGTCCTGCAGGTGGCGGTTGGCTGCTCCCGTCTCGCCGGCGGCAAGCTCGACCTGAGCGCGGCTGTGGTTGGCCGATGCCACCAGGCAGTCCGTGCCGACGATGGCGGCCACGGCTTCGAGCTCTCGGACCGCTTCCTCGGCCCCGGCTACTTCGCCGTTGGCGCACCTGATGCGCACGAGCAACTCCAGGGCGGAGATGCGCTCCACCCGGTCGCGTTCGGGCAGGCGCCGCAGGACCCCCTCCGCCAGGTCCAGGGCCACGTCGGCCTCGCCGCGGTCGAACGCCACCCGCGCCGTGCCGAGGAAACCCCCAGCGTGCGGATAGGCCAGTTGGAAGCTGTCCTCTGCCTCCTGCAGACGGCCCTGCCGGCGACGCAGCTCGCCCAGGCGTTCGAAGATGGTCAGGGACCACGCCGCCGCCGCCCGCAGCTCTCTGCGGGACTCTCCCAGTTGGTCTTCCGCCTCGTCCCAGCGGCCCCTGGCCATGAGCACCGAGGCGTGGTGGGCGCCGCAGAACGCCAGGTGCGCGCCCATGCCGTTGCGGCGGTAGAACGCCATGGACTGGTCACACCACTGGCTGGCACGGTCGACGTCCCGGACGCGCTCGCAGGCGAAGACCATGAAGCAGCACGTCGCAGCGACGGCCTTGAGATCGTGCATGTCACCGGCAACGGCGGCGGTGGTCGCCTCGTCGAGACGGGTCATGCCTCCGGCCACCTCGCCCAGGCCCACCATCGCCAGTCCCTCCAGGGCCAGGCCCACCATCTCCAGGTCGAACAGACCGAGGCGGCCGGCCAGTTCCTTCGCCGTGACGGCCAGCCGCCGGGCGACCTCCATGTCGCCCGCCGTGTGATAGGCCAGCTCGGCTTCACGGAACGCCAGCCAGACCTGCTCCGCCACCGGATCGGAATGGTCCAAGAGCCGGTGAGCGCGCTGGAACCAACCGTTCGACACGGCCATCTCCGCCCGGAACACCGCGTAGTCGAGGCCCAATTCGGTGGCCATCCGCCCCGCCCCCAGCTGATCGCCCCGCTCCCGGAACAGTCCGTACGCGCGCTCGCGCGACGCCAAGACCGTCGGCACGTCCATCAGCCACCACGCCGCCGCGCCCAGACCCTCCCGGGCTTCGGGCCCGTCCTGGTGCAGCAGCGCTTCCTCGAACCGTTGACGCGCCTCGGTCCAGCGTCCTTGGTGCAGCGCTGCCTGGGCGTCCACCAGGGCCGCCGGTGCCGCTCCATCATGCATCCCGACAGGGTCGAGCCTCTGGTGCTCGCTGTTGCGCAACATCCGCATCCGTTCCCCGCCAGGATGGCGCTTGCCGCCTGGCGGTGCGACCCTCGAAAGGGCTGAGGACAGCTGGATCGACTCTACCAAGCAGGTCATGGCCGCGACCGTGCGCCGTGGGTGGACCGCCAGATCCGACGACTCCCTCGGATGTACTCCTGGTACGAACGGACCACGGCACGAGCCCCGACACATTGGTCCGACCGGGCGATGCGGTCGCCGGCCCTCCTTCCGTACGTTGAGTCCGAGCGGGCACACCGCCCGTCGGAACGGGGAGGAACGTTCATGCTGTCTGACGATGGCCCGCCAGCCGCCAAAGCGACCCGCCGTGACCGGCGACGACGGAGGCACCGCCGAACGCTCGCCGTTGCCCTCGTGAGCCTCACGGCAGTGAACTTCGG
>JAHWKL010000216.1 GCA_019347915.1 Actinomycetota bacterium | reverse complement strand
GGGGACGCGCTGACGCCCCGCGCCGTCAGCGCGTTGCGGTCGTTGGGGCTGCACGACGAGGCGGAGGGCCGACTGCCCGGCTGGAGCCGCCAGGAGGGCCTGCGGATGCACGGTGGCGGCGTCGTCCTCGACCTGCCCTGGCCGGAGTTGGATGACTGGCCCGCGCACTCGCTGACCGCCACGCGCACCCTCTTCGACCACACGCTGGCGCGTCACGCGGTCAAGGCCGGCGCCCAGTTGTGGGAGGAGACCGAGGTGACGGGTCCGGTTTATCTCACCGCCTCCGAGCAGCGGGTCGCGGGAGTGGCGTACCGCCGCCGGGTTGGCCAGGGGCCGGACGGGGAGGCGGAGACCGGCGTGATCCGCGCCCCGGTCGTGGTCGCCGCCGACGGGGCCGGCTCCGCCGCCCGCCTGGCCTCGGCCCTGTCCGACCAGGGCGTGCCCCTCACCCTGCACCGCACGACGGCGCCGGCCCCGGGCGCCGGCGCCGCCCCGGTTGCCGGCGCCGTCGCACCCGCCGAGGTGGCCCGACGCATCGCCGCTCCCGGCGGCCACGTCGTGACCGCCCCGCTGGAGAGGGGCTTCATCCTTCCCGGCGCCAAGCTGGCGGTGCTGGCCGAGCACGACGTCACCGGCCGCCGGCGGGCCCACCGCCCGGCCCGTCCCCGTCGCCGTGACACCGCCGGCTTCTTCGACGACCTCAAGCCGGGTGACCATGTGGTCCACGTCCAGCACGGGGTGGGCCGCTACGGCGGCATGGTGCGCCGGGCCATCGGCGGGACCGAGCGTGACTACCTGCTGCTCGAGTACCGAGGGGGCGACAAGCTCTACGTCCCCACCGACCAGATCGACGCCGTGCGCCACTACACCGGGGGCGAGACGCCCACCCTGCACCGCCTGGGTGGGGCGGAGTGGACCAAGGCCCGGTCGCGTGCCCGGGCCGCCACCCGGGAGATCGCCAAGGAGCTGGTCGCCCTGTACCAGCAGCGGGCCCGCACGCCGGGTCACGCCTACCCGCCCGACACGCCGTGGCAGCGGGAGCTGGAGGAGGCGTTCCCCTACAAGGAGACGCCCGATCAGGAGCGGGCCATCGCCGAGGTCAAGGCCGACATGGAGACCCCCCGGCCCATGGACCGGCTGGTCTGCGGCGACGTGGGCTTCGGCAAGACCGAGGTGGCCATCCGGGCGGCGTTCAAGGCGGTGCAGGACGGCCGCCAGGTGGCGGTGCTCGTGCCCACCACCCTGCTGGCCCAGCAGCACGCCGCCACCTTCGGGGAGCGCTTCGCCCCCTATCCGGTGCGGGTCGAGGTGCTCAGCCGCTTCCTCACGCCGGCGCAGGCCAAGGGTGTGGTCACCGGCCTGGCCGACGGTGACGTCGACGTGGTCATCGGCACCCACCGCCTCCTCAGCAACGACGTGTCGTTCAAGCGGCTGGGCCTGCTCGTGGTCGACGAGGAGCAGCGCTTCGGCGTCACCGCCAAGGAGGCCATCAAGCGGCTCAAGGCCGAGGTCGACGTGCTGACGCTGTCGGCCACGCCCATCCCCCGCACCCTGGAGATGAGCCTCACCGGCATCCGCGACCTGACCCTGCTCCACACCCCGCCGGCCGAGCGCCAGCCCATCCTCACCTACGTGGGAGAGGAAGACGAGCGGGCGGTGGCCGAAGCGCTGCGCCGGGAGCTGCTGCGGGAGGGCCAGGTGTTCTTCGTGCACAACCGGGTGGCCGACATCGACAAGGTGGCCGCCGGCCTGCGGGAGCTGGTTCCCGAGGCGCGCATCGCCGTGGCCCACGGGCAGATGGACGAGGGCAGCCTGGAGAAGGTCGTCATCGACTTCTGGGAGGGTCGCTACGACGTGCTGGTGTGCACCACCATCATCGAGTCGGGCATCGACATGCCCACGGTGAACACCCTGGTCGTCGACGGGGCCCACCGGCTCGGGCTGGGCCAGCTCCACCAGCTGCGGGGGCGGGTGGGGCGGGCCGGCAGCCGGGCCTACGCCTACCTGTTCCACCCCCGGGACCACGCCCTGTCCGAGGACGCCTACGAGCGGCTGAAGACCATCGGCGAGGCCACCGAGCTGGGTTCGGGGTTCAAGATCGCCATGCGCGACCTCGAGATCCGTGGCGCCGGCCATCTGCTGGGCGAGAGCCAGTCCGGTCACATCGCCGCCGTCGGTTACGACCTGTACGTCCAGATGGTCAGCGAGGCGGTGGCCGAGCCGCTGACGGGCCCCCTGCGCCACCGGGTGCGCATTGTCCCCAACGGCATCCCGGAGGTCGCGGTCGACCGCGCGGCGGGCCGGGCTGCCGTCGAGGGGCTGCTGTGCGGGCTCGCCGACGGCCTCGATCCGAAGCGCCGGGAGGACTACGAGCGCTTCAGCGCCCTACGCCGCGCCGGCTCCCCGGAGGAGGCCGCGCGCGCCATCGCCTGGCTCGCCCTGGAGAACACCTATATGCACGGGAAGGTCCTGCCCGTGAACGGAGGGATCTGATGCAGCCCGAAGAGGTCTTCGAGGGGCGCGGCGTCCATTACTTTCCGGGGCGGGTCAGATCTCCGCTGGCCGGCGTGGGCGCCCGAGGCGAGTACGAGAGCAACCGCCTGGCGCTGGACGGCCCGACCCTCGACGACGACGAGACGATGGTCGTGGAGCTGCTGTCCACGAACCTCGAGCACATCGCCCCGGTTCTCGACTCCGTCGGTTGGCGGGCGGTGTGGGAGGACCTGCACGGCGAGGAGTGCGGGGAGTTCGTGAAGGCCGCCGGGCCGACGTTCTGGGCGAAGGAGACCTACGCCAGGAAACGTGACGAGGTCGCCTGGCTCGCCGGCGGAGTCACCGGCGAGGCCGCCGAG
>JAHWKL010000215.1 GCA_019347915.1 Actinomycetota bacterium | reverse complement strand
ATGCACACGAACAGCGTGTGCTCACCCGGACCAAGCCGGAGAAGCTTCGTGCGCACGAGCGGGCCGTCGGCGAGCGAGAAGGGCTGACGGGCGAGATCCTCCAGACGCTGCTCCACGCGCTCGGGTGAGTCGCCGGAGGCGTCCTCCACCTCCAGGGGAACGTCGAGCTCCGGCGCGATGCGCTGGACGGGCTCGCCGTGTCGCACGGGGAACGTCGTGCGCAGCGACTCGTGGCGCTGGCTGAGGTGGTCCAGGGCCTGCCGCAGGGCGTCGGCGTCGACCGCCCCGGGGAAGCGGTGGAGGGCGGTGACGTTGTAGAGCCCGGGGGGAGAGGCGTCGACCTCGAGGCGCCACATCAGCTCCTGGGGCACCGACAGCGGCAGCCGGCCGCCGGCCGGACGAGGGACGGGTGCCAGCGGCGGAGCCCCCTCGTCGCCGGCGCCGGCGCTGGGCTCCGTCCTCTCCCCGGCGGATGACGCCGATGCGGCGGCATCGACGGCAGCGGCCAGGCCAGCCACGGTGGGCGACTCGTAGATGGCGGTCAGGGGCACGTGCCGCCCCGACGACTCCCGCAGCCGGGCCACCACCTGGGCCGCCAGCAGCGAGTGACCACCCATGTCGAAGAAGTCCTCGTCGACACCCACGTCGTCGAGCCCGAGCACCTCCTCCCACACCGCCGCCACCGCTCGCTCGGTGGGGGAGCGGGGTTGGGCCCGGGCCCCGTCCCGGCCGTCGCCGTTCGGCGCCGGCGCCGGCAGCGCCTGGCGGTCGACCTTGCCGTGGGGGGTGAGGGGGAAGGCGTCGAGGGCCACGACGGCGCTGGGGACCATGTAGCCGGGCAGGCGGATGGCGAGGAACCGGCGCAGGTCGCCGGCGGTGGGCGCCCCGGCCCCGGGCGCGGCGCCGGCGGGCACCACGTAGGCCACCAGCCGCTTGTCGCCGGGAGCGTCCTCCCGTGCCGTCACCACCGCCTCGGCCACCTCCGGGTGGGCGGCCACCGCCGCCTCCACCTCGCCCAGCTCGATGCGGAACCCCCGGACCTTGACCTGGTCGTCGAGCCGGCCGAGGAACTCCAGCTCGCCGCTCGGCAGCGCCCGGACCAGGTCGCCGGTGCGGTACAGGCGGGCGCCGGGCCGGTCGTCGAAGCGGTCGGGAACGAAGCGCTCGGCGGTGAGCTCGGGCCGGCGGAGGTAGCCGCGGGCCACCGCGGGGCCCCCGAGGTGGAGCTCGCCGGCCACGCCGGGGGGCACCGGCTGGCCCTCGGCGTCGAGGACGTGGGCCGACACGTCGGGCAGGGGACGGCCGATGGGGGGGTCGGCTCCCTCGGCCAGGGGGGCGCCCGGCGCCGGCGCGTAGGCCGTGGCCATGACGCTGGTCTCGGTGGGCCCGTAGGCGTTGACCCACCGGGCCCGCCGGCCGCCCACCTCCAGCCACGTCCGGTAGGCCTCGGCCGAGGCCTTCTCGCCGCCGACGATCACCAGCCGCACCGCCTCGGGCACCGCCTCTTGCCGGGTGGCCAGGTCCCGTACCCACTCCTGCCAGTAGGCGGTGGGCAGGTTGAGCACGGTGATGCGCCGCCGGTGCAACCAGTCGAGCCACTCCCGCCCGAGCAGGGGCATGTCGTCGGGGCGCATCACCACGGTGCCCCCGGTGGCCCAGGTGCAGAACAGCTCCTCGATGCTGACGTCGAAGCCGATGGAGCAGAATTGGAGCACCCGGTCGCCGGGGCCCAGGTCGTAGAGGCGGGCAGCGGCCAGGGCGTGGAGGGTCAGGCCCCGATGGGTCAGCAGCACGCCCTTGGGCGTCCCCGTCGAGCCCGAGGTGTAGATGACGTAGGCCACGTCGTCGAGGCCCGGCGGGGCGGCTGGCTCTCCCATTTTCCCGGGGTCCCCGGTGGGCCTACCGTCCCCGCCGGCGTCGTCGAGGCACACGACCCGGGCCGGACCGTTGGGGAGGCGGGGCTCCAGCCGGCGGGTGGTGAGCAGCACCGGCGCGGCGGCGTCGTCGAGCATGAACGCCAGCCGGTCCGGGGGGTAGGTGGGGTCGAGGGGCAGGCAGGCGCCACCGGCGCGGAGGATGCCGAGGAGACCCACCGCCATGTCCAGCGAGCGCTCCACGCAGATCCCCACCAGCACGTCCGGTCCGACCCCCAGCCGGCGCAGGGACGTGGCCAGGGCCTCGGCCCGGTCGTGGAGCTCGGCGTAGGTCAGTGACTGGTGGCCGGCCACCACGGCCACGGCGCCGGGGCTGCGGGCCACCGTGGCCTCGACCAGCTCCACCAGGGTGAGAGGGCCGGTGGAGGTGGTGGCGGCGCCTGCGAGGGGCGCCGCCGGGTCGGTCACAGCGCCAGCTCCAGCAGGTCGTGGCCCACGACCACCTCACCGTCGAAGCCGGCGCCCGCTCCCTTGACCCACACGTCGTCGGGCAAGGCGTCGTCGCCGGGGATGAAGTGGGTCAGCACCAACCGGCCCACCCCGGCCGCGGCGGCCACCTCGCCGACCCGGCTGAGCGGGGTGTGCGACGTGCGCAGGTGGTGCTCGCGCTGGCCGGCCTCCCAGTCGTCCCTCTCGTCCTCGTCCCGCTGGCCGAGGGCGACGTCGTCGAAGACCTCGTGGACCAGGACGTCGGCACCGGCGGCCAGGCGCCGGATGGCGTCGAGGTCGTCCGGTGCGCCGAGGCGCGAGTCGGGGACGACGAGCACCGCCGACTCATCCTCCCTCTCAGCGAGCACGGACAGCGTCACCGACATCGCCACCGCCGGCGGCTGGCACATCCGGGCCAGCTGCCCGCCACCGACGATCGCGACCACAGGGAAGCCGTCCACCCGATCACCTTAACCACCGGCGCCGGACCCCCTGCCGAGCCCTGGCGGGCCGTCCAGGGGTGTCTGG
>JAHWKL010000214.1 GCA_019347915.1 Actinomycetota bacterium | reverse complement strand
AGCCGGGCCGCCCGGCCCCAGGAGCGCGCCAGTGACCGCGCCTGATCCCCCCGACTCGCTCACCTACGCCGGCGCCATCGAGGAGCTCGAGGCCATCCTGGCCGAGCTGGAGGACGACCGGCTCGACGTCGACCACCTGGCCGAACGGGTCAGCCGAGCGGCGGAGCTCATCCGCCTGTGCCGCCAGCGCATCGCCTCCACCCGGCTCGAAGTCGAGCGCGTCGTGGCCGACCTCGACGCCCCTCCCGAAGTGCCGGGGCCGTCGGGCGGCGGCTGAGCCCCGCCACCGCTCCCGCCAGCTGTCGGCCGCCACCGTCACCTGGCAAACTGCGACGGCGTCCTGTCGAGCAGTGGTGGGCCGCGCTACGCCGACTCCGAGGGGTACCAACTGATCGCCTCCGACATTGCCTCCGGGCGGACGGCGGCGCGCGACCGCGCCGAGATCTCCTCGCTGGCCTTCCTGGTCGAGGCGTCCGCGGCCCTCTCCGCCTCGCTCGACTACGAGGCCACGCTCACCAACTTGGCCGAGCTGGTCGTGCCCCGCCTGGCCGACTGGTGCGTCGTGCACCTGGCGCTCGACGACGGCACCCTGCGGCCCGTGGTGGTGGCCCACACCGACGCGGCCAAGGCCGAGATGCTGCGGGCCCTCCAGCAGCGCTACCCCATCGACCCGGATGCGTCGGCGGGCCCGGGCGCCGTGCTCCGCAGCGGCCAGCCCAGCTACCACCCCCACATCGACGACGACGTGCTGCGCTCGGTCGCCCGTGGTCCCGAGCACCTGCGGCTGCTGCGGTCGATCGGGGTGGCTGCCGCGGTGATCGTGCCGTTGGCCACCCACGACCGGACGCTGGGCACCATCTCCATGGCCATCGAGCCGGGACGCTCGTGGACCACCGACGAGCTCGAGCTGGCGCGCGAGTTGGGCCGGCGGGCGGCCCTCGCCGTCGACAACGCCCGGCTCTACCACCAGATGGAGGTGGCCCAGGCCGAGGCCCGCTTCCAGGCGGCGCTGCTGCAGGCCCAGAACGAGGCGGGGGTCGAGGGGCTCCTGGTCGTGTCCCCGGCCGGCGAGATGATCTCCTACAACCGCCGCTTCGCCGAGATCTGGGGCATCGACGAGGAGGTCCTGGCCAGCGGGTCCGACGACGCCGCGCTGGCCCAGGCCAGTGAGCGGGTGGTCGACGCCGAGGGCTTCATGGCATCTGTCCGTCAGTGCTACGAGCAGCCCGACACCCCCCGGCGCGACGAGATCCTCTTCCGGGACGGGGGGGTGGTCGACCGGTACGGGGCACCCCTGTTCGGCGACGACGGCGCCTACTACGGGTGGGCGTGGTACTTCCGCGACGTCACCGAGCAGAAGCGCACCGAGCGGGCCCTGTTCGAGTCGGGCGAGCGCTTCGCCGCCCTGGCCCGCACCCTGCAGGAGAGCCTGCTGCCCCCCGACCTCCCCGACGTCCGGGGTGTCGAGCTGGCCACCCGCTATCACCCCGCCGGCGAGGGCGTCGACGTCGGGGGGGACTTCTACGACGTGTTCCAGACGTCGCCGCGGGCGTGGGGCATCGTGGTGGGCGACGTCTGCGGGAAGGGCGCCGAGGCGGCCCGGCTCACCGCACTGGCCCGCTACACGGTGCGGGCGGCGTCGATGCAGGCTCGGACGCCGTCGCGGATCCTCGCCATGCTCAACGAGGCCCTGCTGCGCCACAACAGCCTCGAGGTCGATGACGGCGACGAGCGGTTCGCCAGCGTCGTCTACGCCAGCCTGCGGCGGACCAGCGACGGGATCAGCCTGGCCGTCAGCTCGGGCGGGCACCCTCCCGCCCTCCTGGTCCAGCCGGACGGCACGGTGCGCCCGGTCGGCACCGGCGGCACCCTGCTGGGGTTGTTCGGCAACGCCGAGCTGGTGGACGAGGCGCTGGAGCTGCACCCCGGCGACGTGCTCGTGCTCTACACCGACGGTGTGACCGAGGCACGGGGCCCCGGCGGCGAGCTGGGACAGGAGGGGCTCACCGAGGTGCTGCGCCGGTGCGCCGGCGCCAGCGCCAAGGAGTTGGCCGGCGAGGTGGAGCGGGTCGTGCTCGCCCACCAGGGCGGAGTCGCCCACGACGACATCGCCATCCTGGCCGTGCGGGTCTGCTGAGCACCCGGGCTGCCGGCCAGGGTCAGCGCCAGCGGTCGACCAGCGGCGGGAGCTCGGAGAGGCTCGAGACGGCGGCGTCGGGCGTGACGTCCCAGGCTGGTGCGTGGTCGTTGGCCATCAGCACCGTGCGCATCCCCGCCCGCTGGGCCCCCCACATGTCGTCGTAGGGACGATCGCCGACGAAGACCGCGGCTGCGGGGTCGGCCACCCCGACGGTGTCGAGGGCGGCCCGGAACACCGACGGATGGGGCTTGAGGTGCGGCATCTCGCTCGTGTAAAGCCGAGCGTCGAGCAGGCCGGCCAGCCCGTCGCGCTCCAGGAAGCGCTCGTGGAAGGTCGGCGGCCAGTGAGTGTTGGACAGCAGGCCGAGGCGCAACCCACGCTGGCGCAGCGCCTCCAGGGTCGGCGCAGCGTCGTGGTGATGGCGGATGTGTGGCGTCCAGGCGTCGAGGTGGCGCACCGCCGCCTCCTCGAGCACGGCCTCGGCCACGTCGAGCCCCAGCTCGGCCGACGCCTCGCCGACCAGGTCGGCCAGCTCGCCGATTGCCGGATCACCGGAGTCCAGCCGTTCGGCTTCTTCGCCACCGTCCAGGCCCTCGGCGGGGACGGGCTGGTGCCGGCCGCGACTCTCGGCACCGAATACTTCCGCTACGACGAAAAGTCGCAGCAGCTCATCGGTGACCAGAGCGGCGAAACCTACAGGCTGGGGCAGAAGCTGAAGCTCCGGATCGTCGAGGCCAACCCGGTGTCGGGAGGGCTCCGTTTCGAACTGCCCGAGGGCAGCTA
>JAHWKL010000213.1 GCA_019347915.1 Actinomycetota bacterium | reverse complement strand
GCCGACGAGTTGTCGATCACGGTGGCGCCGGCGGCGACGAACCGAGCGGCGAGGGAACGCGAGGCAGTGGCGCCGGCCGAGAACAGGGCCAGGTCGAGGCCGGCCAGGTCGGCGGTGGCGGCGTCTTCCACCTCGATCTCGCCGTCCTGCCAGACGACGAGGCGGCCGGCCGATCGGGACGAGGCGAACAGGCGCAGCCGGTCGACCGGGAAGCGGCGCTCGGCCAGGATCGACCGCATCACGCCCCCGACCAGCCCGGTGGCCCCGACGATGCCCACGTTGACGCCCATCGGCCGAAGGCTACCGGCCGGCTGTCGCCTCAGACGACGGGACGGTCGAGCTCGAAGGCGTCGTGGAGCGCCTGTACCGCCTGCTCGACCTGCTCGACCCGCACCACGCAGGTGATGCGGACCGACGAGGTCGAGATCATCTCGATGTTCACCCCGTTGGCGGCCAGCACCTCGAAGGCCTTGGCCGACACGCCGGGGTGCGACTTCATCCCGGCGCCGATCAACGAGACCTTGGCGATGCCGTCGTCGCCCAGGACCTCCACGGCGCCGAGCTCGGCGGCCCGCTCCTCGCACGACCGCCGGGCCAGCTCCAGGTGCTCGCAGGGCACGGTGAAGGAGATGTCGGTCCGGCCCTCGGCCGAGGTGTTCTGGACGATCATGTCCACCAGGACGTCGTGATCGGCCAGCGCCCGGAACAGCAGGGCGGCGATGCCGGGTCGGTCGGGCACGCCCTGCACCGTCACCTTGGCGTCACCGGTGTCGTGGGTCACTGCCGTGACCACTGCGTTCTCCATCGACGGGTCCTCCTCGCGCACCCAGGTGCCCGGCTCCCAGGTGAAGCTCGAACGAACGTGCAGCGCCACACCCTGGCGCCGGGCGAACTCCACCGAGCGCATGGCCGGCTTCGGGCAGCCGGTGGCGGTCATCTCCAGGAGCTCCTCGAACCCCACCTCGGCCATCCGGCGGGCCGAGGGCACCACCCGGGGGTCGGCGGTGAACACGCCGCTCACGTCGGTGTAGAGCTCGCAGGCGTCGGTGCCCAGCGCCGCGGCCAGCGCCACCGCGGTGGTGTCGGACCCGCCCCGGCCCAGGAAGGTCACGTCGCGCACCGTGCTCACGCCCTGGGCGCCTCCGACGACCGGTACCCGCCCTGCCGCCAGCGCCTCGAGGATCCGCTCCGGGCGGACCTCGACGATCTTGGCGTTGGTGTGGGTGCCATCGGTGAGGAAGCCGGCCTGGCTGCCGGTGAAGCTGTGGGCCTCCACCCCCAGGTCGTGGAGGGCCATGCAGACCAGGGCGGTGGACTTGCGCTCGCCGGCGGTGATGAGCATGTCCATCTCCCGCCCCGGGCGGGACCGGGACACCTGGCTGGCCAGGTACAGCAGGTCGTCGGTCTCGTGGCCCATGGCGCTGACCACGACGACCACGTCGTCGCCCCGGCGCCGGGTGCGGGCGATGTGGTCGGCCACGGCCCGGACCCGGTCGGGATCGGCCATCGACGACCCACCGAACTTCTGAATGACCAGCCCCATGGCCGGGCGGACGCTACCAGCCGTTAGGTTTGCCCCCCATGCCCACAGAGAAGCGTCGCCGCCAGAAGGAAGGGCGCCAGGCGCGGTTGGCCGCCCAGCAGGCCGACCGGCGCCGGGCGCTGCGCCGGCGCCGCCTGGTGACCGCGGTGGTCGTGTCGCTGGCCGTCTTCGGCCTGCTGCTGCTCCTGTCCGGGAACGGCGACGATCCGGCGGAGCAGGACGTCGCCACCGACGAGGGTGACGGCGGCTTCGCCTACGGGTCGGGCGAGTGCCCGCCGGAGGCCAAGCCCGCCGAGCCCGTCCGCCAGTTCGAGGCTGCTCCCCCACGGTGCATCGAGGACGGCGTCGACTACACCGCTGTGCTCACCACCTCCGAGGGCGAGGTGACCGTCGACCTGCTGGAGGACACGGCGCCGGGCACGGTCAACAACTTCGTGGTGCTGGCCCGCTACGGCTACTACGACGGCAGCGCGTTCCACCGCGTCATCCCCGGCTTCGTGGTCCAGGGTGGCTCGCCGCCGGGGGTACCGCCGGGAACGGGCGGTCCGGGCTACACCATCCCCGACGAGCTCCCCGCCAGCGTCGACGACTACACCGAGGGCTCGGTGGCCATGGCCAACGCCGGCGCCAACACCGGTGGCAGCCAGTTCTTCGTCTACCTCGGCCCCAACCCGCTCCCTGCTCCGAACTACTCGCTGTTCGGGAGCGTGACCGAGGGCCTGGAAGTGGTCAAGGCCATCGAGGAGCTGGGCTCGCCCGGCGGTGAGCCCCGCCAGGAGGTCACGCTCGAGTCGGTGGAGATCGTCGAGCGTTAGGCCCGCCAGCCCGCCGGCTCAGCCGGGGAGGGCGTCGAAGGCGACCTCGGCGCCGTCGACGAAGACCCGCACCGCGCCCTCTCCCTCGGACCGCCAGGTGCCGTCCGGATCGCGCACCAGGGCGGTGCGCTCGGGCACCGCGGCCACGGCCAGGCCTCCGCCGGCCAGGTCGAACGTTCGGTGGTGGGCAGCCACCACGTCGGGCTCGGCGTGGGCCAGCACCGCCAGGTTGGTGACCAGGCCCAGGCCCACGGTGAAGGCGCCGCCCCGGGGATCGACCATGGGGTCGCACAGCACCATGGCGCCGGCGGACGAGCCGGCGATCACCGCGCCGCCGTCCCACGCCGCACGAAGGGCGTCCCACACCGGGGTGCCCTTGAGCACCGAGCGGAGGTGGAGGGGGGAGCCTCCGGAGAGATAGACGAAACGGGCTCCGCGCACGGTGGCGGCGTGGTCGGGGTCGATGGCGTCGCTGCGGCTCAGCACGTCCAGGCCGCGCACCTTGCCCCCCAGGCCCTCGAACCAGGCGGTGGCGGTGGCGACGGCGTGGTCGGGACGCTCGTAGG
>JAHWKL010000212.1 GCA_019347915.1 Actinomycetota bacterium | reverse complement strand
GATCGTCCTCGGACATCGCCGCCTCGCAAGCAAAAGGCCCGGGATCGCTCCCGGGCCTTTGTCCTATCGGTGAGGACAATGCCTACTGCACCGGGCCCTTCTCGACGAAGGCGCCATTCTCCCACACCACTTCGACGATGATGCCGTCGACGTCGCCGGCCTCGTCGGTGTGGAGGCCCTGGCCCAGGTCGACCTGGGTGATCGGCTGCACCGCAACCGGCCCGTCGCCGAGCTCAGGGCCGTGGCCGAGGACGTGCTCCGCACCGCGCTGTCACGGGCCGGGGTCGCCATGCCCGGGAGGACCGGTGACCACCCCGACCGGCCGCCACTCGCCTCGCTGGCCGACTACCGGCGACCCTGAGGAGCCTGAGGAGCCTGAGCGACCGGGGCGGACGCGGCCTCGCCACCCTCGCCCGGCTCCGGAACGCCACCGTCGACCTCTGCCAGGGCACCGGCGGTGGCCGCCGGCTCAGGCTCGGCAACGCTGCCGTCGGGGCGGGAGCCGTCGCCGGCGCCGGTGAGCTCATCGGGTGCGGGCTGCAGGTCGTCGTCGGTGACCTGGCGCACGAGCCCTCGGCCCGGGTCGCTCTCGTCGGCGTCGGCCGCCGCCTCGACCTGGACCAGTGGTTCGCCCAGCACGTAGGTGTGCCAGAGGTGGCTCAGCACGATCTTCAGGATCGCAGCGGTGGGCACGGCGATGAGCAGGCCGAAGAACCCGCCGAGGGTGCCGCCGGCCAGCAGGGCGAGCATCACCGCCGCAGGATGGAGCCGGACCGCACGCTGCATGACCAGCGGGCTGATGAAGTGGTTGTCCACCTGCTGGGCACCGGCCATGACCGCCGCCACCCACACCGCGGTGGAGATGTCCCGGGTGGTCAGGGCAATGAGGATCCCGGGCACGGCGCCGACCCACGGGCCGATCAGCGGCACCACGTTGAACAGCCCGGCGATCATGCCCACGATCAGCCAGAACGGCAGGTCGATCAGGGCCAGGCCGATCGAGACAATGGCCCCGACGACGAGGGCCACCAGCAGCTGGCCCCGAAAGAAGCCGCCGACGGCCCGGTTGAGCCGGGTGGCGACCACCAGCACCTCGTCCCGGACCTCCTCGGGGACCAACTGCTCGGCGAGCTGGCGCAATCGGGGCAGGTCCACGAGCAGGTAGAAGGCGATTATGGGCGCCAGGATGAGGATGATCGCCACGTGGAACAGGCGCTCGCCCAGGTCGCGGACGGCGTCGAGGGTGCGGCCGATCCCCGCTCCCTGGCCACCGCCGACCTCGTCCTCCAGCTCCCCCACGCTGGGGAACCTGATCACCCAGTCCTTCGACTGCTCGGCACGGTCGTTGATCCACCGCTCCACGTCGGCGCGGACCTGGGGCAGCTCGGCCGAGAGCTCGTCGGCCTGCTCGGCGGCGAGCGGCGCCACGACCAGGACCGTGAGGCCGATGACGGCGAAGAAGGCGAGGTAGCTGAGGGCGGTACCGGCCACCCGGGGGACGTGCCGGCGGTGCAGGGCGGTCACGCCGGGGTTGAGCAGGAAGACGATGGCACCGGCGAGGATGAGCGGCGGCCACACCACGCGCAGCCACCAACCGATGACCCCGAGCAGGCTCAGGACAACGGCCAGCCCGACGAGTGCCCACGCCACCTGCCCGGCGCGCCGGATGCGCTCGCCCACCTCCACAGGGTACGAGCAGGCAGGGCGCCGTGTACACGATGGCCACCGTCACCCCCGGGCCAGCCGCTCGGCCACCACCTCCTCGACACAGGTGAGGGTGGCACCCACGGCCCGGTCCCGGCCGAAGCGCTCGACCAGGGACACGGCCTCGACCCCGTCGGGCACCACCACGTCGTCCAGCACCTCGCCGGCCACCGCCAGCACCGGCACGCCCGCCGCTGCGGCCAGCTCCACCACTCCCCCCACCGCCTTGCCGGCGAACGACTGCTCGTCGAGGAAGCCCTCGCCGGCCACGGCCAGATCGGCGCCCTCCAGACGTTCCTGGAGCTCCAGCTCCTCGGCCACCACGTCGAACCCCGGCACCAGCCGAGCGCCGACCGCGGCCAGGCCCCCGGCGAGCCCGCCCGCCGCGCCCGAGCCGACCAGCATGCGGACGTCGACGCCGTAGGTCTGCTCGTAGACCTGGGCCAACCGTTCGAGCCGCCGGCGCAGCAGCTCGACCTGCGCCGGAGTGGCACCCTTCTGGGGGGCGAAGACGGGAGCGGCGTCGAGGAAGGTGGTGCGGAACTCGTCGGATTCGAACAGGCCGTGGAGGCTGGTGCCGAAGACCGCGGCGTCGGCGTCGGCCGCGCCCTCCGGGTGGCGGCCCCACCCGTCGTCGAGGGTGATCCACGGGTCTTCGGACGCGGTGCGGCCGTGGTGGATCTGGTAGCCGGTGACCTCGGCGCCGAGGGCGCGTCCCCGGCGGGGGCGGGTGATCTTGTCGGCCTCGAAGACGGTGTCGGCGTCGAGCCACCCGAGCCCTTCCACCGCGCCGCGCCCGGACTCCACGTGGTCGACGATCGTCCGGCCCATCATCTGGTAGCCCCCGCAGATCCCGAGCACCCGGGCGCCTGACGCCTCGATCGCCCGATGGAGCCCGCGGCCCCGCAGCCACTCCAGGTCGGCCACGGTGGCCTTGGTGCCGGGCAGCACCACCAGGTCGGGGCGGCCCAACGCCGACACCCGCTCGACCAGGCGGACCTTGACGCCGGGTTCGAGCGACAGGGCGTCGAAGTCGGTGACGTTGGCAAGGTGGGGAAGGCGGATCACGGCGACGTCGAGGCGATCTGCGGTCGGCGTACCCCACGCGCGGGGCCGAGGCCCGTCGAGGCCCAGGGAGTCCTCGGCGTCGAGGGCCACGTCGTGGATCCAGGGCAGCACCCCGAGGGTCGCCACCCCGCAGCGTCGCCTCAGCTCCTCGGTGACACCACCCAGGAGGGCAGGGTCGCCCCGGAACTTGTTGACCA
>JAHWKL010000211.1 GCA_019347915.1 Actinomycetota bacterium | reverse complement strand
GATGCGCTGCCTCGCCTCCCTGTCGTACAACCGCCTCATGACCACATCACAGGAAACCTTCCAGCTCTCGCTCCAAGCGGCCGAGCTCTACGAGGCGGACTTCGTGCCCGCCCTGTTCGCCGAGTGGGCCCCCCACTTGGTCGACATGGCCGAGATCGGCGCCGGCGATGCCGTCCTCGACGTGGCCTGCGGGACCGGTATCGTCGCCCGCACCGCCGCCGACCGGGTCGGGACCACCGGCCGGGTGCTCGGTCTCGACCTCAACGAGGCCATGCTCGCCGTTGCCCGCCGGGTGCGCCCGGACCTTGACTGGCGCCACGGTGACGCCGGCTCGCTGCCCTTCCCGGACCGCTCCTTCGACGCGGTGACGTGCTCGTTCGGCCTCATGTTCTTCCCCGACTGGGCCGCAGCACTGCGGGAGATGTCGCGGGTCGCCGCCGCCGACGGCACTGTCGCCCTGGTCGTGCCCGCCAGCCTGTCCGACCAGCCGGCCTATGGACCCTTCGTCGAGGCAGCCGCTCGACACGCCGGCCCCGACGCCGTGTCGCTGCTCGGCGCCTACTGGTCGTGCGGTGACCTGGACGAGTTGCGGGCCCTCCTTGCCGATGCGGCGCTCCAGGTGGTCGGCAGCCGGACCCGCACCGGGACGGTGCGTTTCCGCTCCGCCGGCGACTTCGTGGCCACCGAGGTCGACAGCACGCCGCTGCGCCAGCGCATCAGCGACCAGGTGTACGACCGCATCGCCGCCGACGCCCACACCGTGCTGGCGCCCTACACGACGTCGACGGGATCGGTGGAGGCGCCGATCGTGTGCCACGTCGTCGCCGCCCGGCCCACGCCGGCGTGACGCTCACCATCCCGGCGTCAGCTCATCCCCCCCAGGCACCGAGCCTCATCGGTCAGGGAAGAACCCGCACCACCGATCCGAAGGGCGGCTCCTCGAAGAAGGCGCCAATGGCGGCGTACAGGGTGCCGTCACGATCGATCTCGACAGCGGACGGGAACGGAGCCTCGGCGTGGGGCTCGACAACCCCGCCGACGACGCGACTGATGGAGAACCCGAACAGCTCGGCCACATAGATGGTGCCGTCGTCGGCCACGGCGAGATCCACGGCCGAGGTGAGGCCGCTCGCCACGGTCGTGACCTGACCGCTCACCGGGTCGATGCGACGCACCTCGCCACTACCCGGCAGCTCGGGCATGCCGGGCAGCAGGCTCACGTAGTAGGCGCCGTCGGGCCCCACCTCGACATCAGTGGGTACGGGCTCGCCGTAGTAGATCTCGCCGACGGCACACTCCGGAAGGCCCAACTGGTCGGCGACGTCCTCGGTGACGAGGTTGGCAACCGGTGCCAGCAACGCAACCGTGGAGACCCGCCCGTTCCGAGCGACGTGCACGATCGTGTTGGCGGCAGCATCGGCGACGAGGTAGCCGCCGCGGTGGATCTTCACGGCATAGGGATTCGACTCGACGATCCCCGAGTAGGGCTGCAGGTCAGGCGGCAGCTGCTCGAGGCACTCGGCGTCCATGTCGACGAAGCCATACTGCTGACCGGCATCGGGATTGGCCTGGGCCTCGTAGTCCGACAGCGAGGCGATCGTCTTCACCTTCCCGTTGGGCTGGACGCGGGCCAACCGCGTCTCCGGCGGCTCGTCCTCGTTGAGCTCCGGGAAGACGGTTTCGGTGAACACGACGTTGCCCTTGCCGGCGGCATCGACCCCGGACACGAAGGATCCGTCGGATTGGTAGAGGGTCGTGCGCCGGCCCTGGCGGTCGAACGACGTCAGCTGGCCGGCGAACGCCTCGCCGACATAGACGGTGCCGTCCTCACCGATGGCCAGCCCCAACGGTCCGATGAGGCCGTCGAGCACCGGATCGCTCAGCGTGGCCGCGCCCGCCGGTGCCGCCATCGCCGTGGTCATGGTCAACGCCACCGCAACTGCTGAAACAACGTGTCGCACGCGGGTACCTCTCATGGTGAGCCACCTCGACTCGGAAAGCCGGTCCCAGTGACCGGAGCAACGGCAGCATCTCAGCCGCTGGAGGCCCTGACAAGACCCGTATTCCTGCTGAGATGTCCCGGCGAGAAAGGGACCGCAGTCCCTGGCCAGCGGGACAAACCGGCCCCTACGCTCGCAGGAGACGCGGACGAAAACGGCGATTGACTGTCACACCTCAGAGCGAGAATGGGCTCATGCCATTACGCCTTTGAGGAGGACTCCGTGACGATGATGCCGCCGACCACCACGATCGCCGACGAGGAGGCGCCGGCTCTCGCTGACGTCCCTTGGAGCGCCTGGAGAGCGAGATCACCGAGCTGTCCGCCCATCTCAACGCCGCCGAGTGCCGGTGGCTGCTGCTGGTGGCCGAGTTCGACCGGCGGCAGGGCTGGGGCACCTGGGAGTGCCGGAGCTGTGCCCACTGGCTGAACTGGAAGTGCGGCCTCGACCTCACCACGGGTCGGGAGAAGGTGCGCGTCGCGCACGCCCTGCGGCAACTGCCCACGATCACCGCCGCCTTCGCCGCCGGGAAACTGAGCTACTCCAAGGTGCGGGCGCTCACCCGGGTGGCCACGCCCGACAACGAGGTCGACCTGCTCGAGCTCGCCCTCACCGGCACCACGTCGCATCTGGAGCGGATCGTGCGGGCCTACCGGGGCGCCCTGCGAGCCGACGAGGTGGACACGGCCAACGACCTCGACGACCGGCGCAGCGTGCAGTGGCACCACGACGACGACGGCAGCTTCGTGCTCAGCGCCCGCCTCCCTCCCGAACAGGGGGCGCTGGTGCGCCAGGCCCTGGAGGCGGCGCTGGAGGCTGTGGACAACGGTTCCGCGGAACCGTTGTCCACAGGCCGGGACTCCCTCGCACAGCGTCAGGCCGACGCCCTGGTGGCCATGGCCGAGAGCTTCCTCGCCACCGGGGAGCACGCCGGCCACAGCGGCGATCGCCATCTGGTGGCCGTCCACGTCGACGCCCAGGTCCTCGCCAACGACGCCGAGGGACGCTGCGAGCTG
>JAHWKL010000210.1 GCA_019347915.1 Actinomycetota bacterium | reverse complement strand
GGAGCAGGCCGCCGTCGTGGTCGAGCGGGTGGGGTACCCGGTGCTGGTCCGCCCGAGCTACGTGCTGGGCGGGCGGGCCATGTCGATCGTCTACGACGACGACAGCCTGAGGGCGGCCATGGCCGAGCTGGCCGGCTTCGGCTCGCTCGGCCGCGAGGGCGGGTTGTCGGCCGAGCGCCCGGTGCTGATCGACCGCTTCCTCGAGGACGCCGTGGAGGTCGACGTCGACGCCGTGCGCGACGCCACCGGCGAGGTGCTCATCGGCGCGGTGATGGAGCACGTGGAGGAGGCGGGCGTCCACTCCGGCGACAGCGCCTGCGCCATCCCTCCGCCGACCCTCGCCCCGGCGGTGATCGAGGTCATCGAGGGCTACACCCGGGCCATCGCCGACGACCTCGACGTGGTCGGCCTGCTCAACGTGCAGTACGCGGTCAAGCGGGGCCAGGTGTTCGTGATCGAGGCCAACCCCCGGGCCAGCCGCACCGTCCCGTTCGTGTCCAAGGCCACCGGGGTGCCGCTGGCCAAGGTGGCGGCGCGGGTGATGGTGGGCGCCACCCTGGCGCAGCTGCGGGACGAGGGCCTGTTGTGCCCTCCCCGCGGCGAGGGCCACGTGGCGGTCAAGGAGGCGGTGCTGCCGTTCAACCGCTTCCCCGAGGTCGACACCGTGCTCGGGCCGGAGATGCGCTCGACAGGCGAGGTCATGGGCATCGACCGCACCTTCGGCTTGGCCTTCGCCAAGAGCCAGATCGCCGCCGGCGACCGGCTTCCCGAGAAGGGGGCGGTGTTCCTGTCGCTGGCCGACCGTGACAAGCCCGCCGGCCTGGCCGCCGCCCGCCGGTTGGCCGAGCTGGGCTTCGCCATCGCCGCCACCACGGGCACGGCGGCCTTCCTGCACGACCAGGGTGTGATGGTGGCCACGGTGGTGGGCAAGCTGGGCGACGGCGACGGCGGGCCGACGGCGGTGGACCTCATCGCCTCGGGCAAGGTCGACCTGGTGGTCAACACCCCGCGAGGGGGCGGGCCCAGGGCCGACGGCGACTACATCCGGGCCGCCGCCGCCGTGCACCACCTGCCCTGCCTCACCACCGTCGCCGCCGCCCTGGCCGCCGCCAACGGCATGGCCGACTGGGCCGAGCACGGCCTGGGCGTGCGGTCGTTGCAGGAGTGGCTGGGATGAGGCCGCCGCCGGCGCTGGCGGCGGTGCTCGACCGCACCGCCGACGTGCGGGCTCACCGCCGGGCGGCGGCCGCCGACCTCGCCACCCGGGTGGGCTCGGTGGCCCTGCCCAACCCGGTCATGACCGCCTCGGGCACCTCCGGCCACGGCGCCGAGCTGGGGCGCTACCTCGACCTGTCGAGCCTCGGGGCGGTGGTGGTCAAGTCGCTGTCCGCCCGTCCCTGGCCGGGCAACCCGGGGCCCCGGGTCCACGAGACGGCGGCGGGGATGCTCAACAGCGTGGGCCTCCAGGGGCCCGGGGTCGAGGCGTGGCTGGCGTGCCACCTGCCGGCGCTGGTCGCCTCCGGCGCCCGCGTGGTGGCCAGCATCTGGGGGCACCGCGTCGAGGACTACGCCCAGGCGGCGGCCCTGCTGGCGGACGCCCCGCCCGAGGTGGTCGCCGTCGAGGTGAACCTCAGCTGCCCCAACATCGACGGGCCGGGTGCCGGCGGGGCGCCGGGCCGGCCCCGGCTGTTCGCCTCGTCGGAGGCGGCCACCACCGAGGCCATGGAAGCCACCGCCGGCTGCGGGCGGCCGCGGTGGGCCAAGCTCAGCGCCGGCGCCGGCGACCTGGTCGCCATCGCCCTTGCCGCCCGGGCCGGCGGGGCCGAGGCGGTGACGCTGATCAACACCGTTCCGGCCATGGCCATCGACCCGGCCACGGGGCGCCGGCGCCTGGGAGGGCCCGGTGGCGGCCTGTCGGGGCCGGCCATCCACCCGGTGGCGGTGCGGGCGGTGCACGACGTGCACGCCGCCGTGCCCGACCTGCCCATCGTGGGCGTGGGTGGGGTGGCGAGCGGTGAGGACGCCGCCGAGCTGCTCCTGGCCGGCGCCGTCGCCGTGCAGGTGGGTACCGCCACCTTCGCCGATCCCCGTGCCCCGGCGGCGGTGCTGGGCGGTCTGCGAGGATGGGCCCGCCGACGAGGCGTGCGGTCGTTGCCCGAGGTCATCGGGGCTGTTCACCGAGGGGGGAAGGAGGGCGACGATGGCTGAGGAGACCCTCACCCCGACCGTCGAGGAGCTGCGTACTCAGCTCGCCCTCGCCTTCGACGTCGACGACATGGTGGTCGCTCTGCGCCTGGCCCGTGAGCTCCAACCGTGGTTCGGGGTGGCCAAGGTGGGTCTGGAGCTCTTCACCGCCGCCGGCCCCGACGCGGTGACCGCCCTGGCCGACCTCGGCTACGACGTGTTCCTGGACCTGAAGATGCACGACATCCCCACCACGGTGGGCCGGGCCGCGGCGGTGGTCGGCGCCTACGGGGTTCGCTACCTGACCCTGCACGCCTCCGGCGGTACGTCCATGCTGCGGGCCGGCGTCGAGGGGCTCCACCGGGGGGCCTCGCGGGCGGGGCTGGAGCTCCCTGTCGCCCTGGCCGTGACCGTGCTCACCAGCGACGCCCACGCCCCTTCCCACATCGTCCCCAAGCGGGTGCAGATCGCCCTCGAGGCCGGATGTGGAGGCCTGGTCTGTGGCGCACCCGACGTCGCCGACGTGCGCCAGCTCGCCCCCCGGCTCATGGTGGTGGTACCGGGCACCCGGCCCCCGGGCGCTGACGCACACGATCAGGCCCGCACCGACACGCCCGCCGCGGCACTGGCCGCCGGCGCCGACCTGCTCGTGGTCGGCCGGGTCGTCACCGCCGCACCCGACCGGGCCGCCGCCGCCGCTGCTCTGGGCGGCGCTCGGCCGGCTCGCAGCCGGGCCCGCGGCGGGCGAACGGGTGCTGGTGCGCGCGCCGCCATACGCGCGCTGGGAGGGCGCGCCGCGCACCGGCGACGAGCTGGCCGTACGCGGACGGTTCCTGGCGCTCGGCG
>JAHWKL010000020.1 GCA_019347915.1 Actinomycetota bacterium | reverse complement strand
GGGTGGTCTGGGCGAAGGCGACCACGGTGGCGTTCTGGTCGAAGAAGGGCAGGCCCAGCGCCGCTTCGTAGGTGGCGACGGCCAGGTTCTCCAGCGATGCGGCGGTCTGGAGGATCTGGATGTCGAGGTCGGCCTGGGCGTGCGCCGGCCGGGCCACGATGCCCATGAGGGCGGTGCCGAAGGCACCACCGAGCAGGCCCCGGGCGCTGAGCGCCCCCAGGCCGAGACCCCCGCGGCTCAGCAGGCGGCGGCGGCCGTCGTTGAAGGCGCGCACCCGGTCGAGGTCGACCGGTTGTGAGCGGCGGCTCTCCCGCAGCTCGACCAGGTCGGGCAGGGTGGCCTTCACGTCACGGAGCGCGTCGGATTGCAGGTCCTGGGACTCGACAATCAACCCCTTGAGCTCCCTGTCGTCGATCTTCATGGTTCTCCCTTGTTCGATGAGTGTCCGGAAGCCCGCCAGTCGGGAACAGTCGATAGGACCGGTGGCGACCAGAGGCTCTTCGACACCGTCCGGGCACCTGGATGACCTGGCACAGGTGAGGGCAGGAAATCGCCGCCGAACGGGGGGTCAGTCTCCGGGCGGTGGCGGGTCAGGGGTGGTGGTGGCGGCCGGATCGAAGGGCGCGAAGTCGCTCCGGGTCAGGGGCTCACCGGTCGACTCCCCGGCCGCGTTCGGCACCTCCTTGGCTTCTCCCTGGAAGCGGAAGAGCACCCGGTCGACGTCGGGCAGGGCGGTGACGGTGTACACGATCTGGGCGAGGGCCAGGCGTTGACCCTCACCGGTCGGGCCGGTGAGGTCGCTCAGGTCGATGGTCACCACCCCGTTCTCGGGACCGATGATGGCCAACAACTCGGTGGCGCTGGCGATGTTGCTGCGCAGGCCTCGGTCGAGCTCCTGCTCGGTGGGGCCCTTCAGAAGCTCCTCCAGGGCGCTGCGAACCGAGGGCGGCGCCGACACGGGGCGTTGGACCTCGACCAGCTGGCCGGTGTCGTTGTCGACGAGGTAGACGGAGGTGGGTACCGCCGGCGCCTCCGGTGGTTGCGGGGCCGTGGTCGTGGTGCTGGTGGCCAACAGGCCGAAGGGGACCTTGTCGGTGGGCAGGGTGCGCGCCTGGTCGTCGTGCTGGATGCCGCACGCCCCCGACGACAGCAGGGCGAAAGCGGCCAGCGCCACGATGACCGCACGGGTGGGGCGGCTGGCGGGTCGGGCACAGGTGAGGCCTCGGGTGCCGATCACGCCGGGACCACCGCCGGCCCGGCATCCGGCTGGGGTGTGGAGGACGGAGGAGCGGCTGCGGGGAGCTGGACCACGAAGCGGGCCCCCGGCTCACCGGTGCCCCGGTCCTCCACCCAGACCCGTCCTCCGTGGAGCTCGACGTGCTCGCGCACGAGGGCCAGTCCCAGGCCGACTCCGTCACCTCGGCCTCGGCGGCCGGCGCCCGCCGCTCCCCGGGAGAATCGCTCGAAGATCCGGTCCCGGTCCTCCTCGGGAACGCCGGGACCGGCGTCCTCCACGCCGATGAGCACGTGCCCTTCGCCGACCTCGATGGACACCCCCACCACACCACCAGCGTGCGACTGGGCGTTCCCGACCAGGTTGGCCACCACCCGCACCAGCCGGCGCTTGTCAGCCTGGACGACGCAGTCGACGGCGTCGGCGGCGACGGCGACGGGGACGTCGACGTCGGTGGCGGCCAGCAGGGCATGCATGACGAGCTCGCTGATGCGCACCTCCTCCAGATGGAGGACGGCGGCACCGGCGTCGAAGCGGGAGATCTCCAGCAGGTCCTCGACCATGGCCGAGAAACGCTGGACGTCGGCGACCAGCAGGTCCAGGGCGGCCTGAGCCCGCGCCGGCAGGTCGTCGCGCCTGCCCTGCAGCACCTGGATCGACGCTGAAAGGGTGGTGAGGGGGGAACGGAGCTCGTGACTCACGTCGGAGGCGAACCGGGCGTCACGCTCGATCCGCTCCTGCAGGGCGCTGGCCATCTCGTTGAACGATTCCACGAGGGTGCCGAGGTCGGCGTCGTCGATGTTGGCCACGCGAGCGTCCAGCCGGCCGCCGGCGATGGCGACGGCGGCGGCGCTGACGTGGGCCAGCGGGCGCAGGACCCGGCGGCTGACGCTGGCTCCCAGGGCGGCTCCCGAGACGGTGGTCACCAGAGCCGCAGCCAGCAGTGAGATGGCGAGCGAGCTCAGCGTGCCCTCGACGTCGCTGAACGAGGTGACCTCGAAGTAGGCCGACGCCACCGAAGGGAGGGGTACGCCCACTCCCAGCTGCGTCTGGCCGTCGAGCGAGAAGCGCATTCGTGCCGGCTCACCACGGGCGACCGCTTCGTGCAGCGAGCCGGGCAGGTCCTCGCGGTCGATGCCGAGGGGGGCGTACCAGGTGCCCTCCCGCAGCAGCACCGGGGTGCCACCGCCCGGGTTCTCCAGAGAGTCGAGCAGGACGCTCACGTCGGCGCCGGCCGACCGCAGGCTGTCGCGAAGGTAACGGGCGTTGACGTAGGCCTGGTTGACCGCCGCCGACTCCCGTTGGCGGACCAGGCTTCCTCGGACGAGGCCGTAGGTGACGCTCGCCAGAAGCGCCGACAGCACCAGCGCACCGATGGTGAAGGCGGCGAGGATCCTGGCCCGCAGGCCCATGCGCGTCCCACGGCCGAGCCGTAACGGGCTGGCGGTGGTTCTGGGGCGTTGGCGTGCGACCACGGTCGGTACGGTCAGCCCTGGAGCTTGTAACCGAGCCCGCGCACGGTGACCACGTGCGTCGGGGCGGCGGGATCGGGCTCGACCTTGGTGCGCAGGCGGCGGACGTGGACGTCGACCAGGCGGCCGTCGCCGAAGTAGTCGTAACCCCACACCCGTTCGAGCAGCTGTTCGCGGCTGAAGACGCGCCCGGGCATCGACGCCAGCTCACACAGGAGGCGGAACTCCGTCTTGGTCAGATGGACCTCGTCGCCACTCCGGCGCACGAGCCCCTCCTCTGGTGTGATCTCCAGGTCTCCGAAGCGCAGGGTGGCACTGCCGCCGGAAGACGGGCGGGCCCGGCGCAGCAGGGCGCGGATGCGTGCCGACAGCTCCTTGGGTTGAAACGGCTTGGTGACGTAGTCGTCAGCGCCGGCCTCGAGCCCGGCGACCACGTCGTGGGTGTCGGCACGGGCAGTGACCATGACGATGGGGACGTCGCTGTCGCGACGGATCGAGCGGCACACGGCGAAGCCGTCGATGCCGGGGAGCATGAGGTCGATCAGCACCACGTCGGCCGGTTGCTCGCCGAACCGCTCGAGAGCCTCCTCACCCGACGCTGCGCCGTCGACGATCCAGCCCTCGTCCTCCAGGGCCATGCGCACGGCGATGCGGATGCGCTCGTCGTCCTCCACGGTCAGGATGCGGGTGCCCACCCGTCGAGGATGCCTCATCCGGCGGGGCAAGGGGAAGCAGTGCCTCCGGCGCCGTCCGGCCGCCGGCGCAGCCGGCTTGGCCGGACGGAGCAGAGGTGAGCGCCGCCGGAGGCGGCACCCAGCCTTCCCGGCGAGCGAAGCGAGCCTGTGCTGCTCCGCCTGGCGGCTCCGCAGCGTCCTCGAGCACGCCCAGCTCGCCGAGCGAAGGCAGCTGCGAGCGAGGGCGAAACCTTCATGGAACCGTCAACGGGAAGTCACGACCCTGACGGCTGGACCCGTCAGTATGTACGGATGACGCCCTTCCCCGGTTTCGACCTTCCTCTCGGCGCGCCGGACGAGGACGAGTCCACCGGGTCGGGGCCCGGTGGCGGCATCCGGGTCACCACCGAGGGTGACGTGGCGGTGCTCAACGTGTGGGGCTGCCTCGATGCCGAGGTCGGTGACGCCGTGCGGGCCGCCGCCCGGGGCGCGGTGCGTGACCGGGCACGGCGGCTCGACATCGACCTGCGCCAGGTCGTGGCCTTCACCGCCGAGGGGGCGGTCGCCCTGCGGGACTGCCGGGTGGATGGCGCAGAGCTCGAGGAGGGGCTGCACTACCGGACGGGCCGGGGGCCGGGACGCCAGGCGCTCCTGGCTGCCTACGCCGCCCCCGTGCTGCACTGGGGCGACGAGGTGGAGGCGGCTCAGCCCTGACCGGCGCCGGCGCCGGCCAGCAACCGGCGCAAGGGCTCGAACAGCGCCGGGGAGGCGGCGATGGTGAGCTCGCCCGACGCCGGCTCGTCTCCCAGGCTGCCGGTCGACGCTCCGGCCTCTTCGGCCACGAGGGTGCCGGCGGCGATGTCCCACGGCTGCAGGCCGCGCTCGTAGAAGCCGTCGAGGCGGCCGCACGCCACCCAGCAGAGGTCGACGCTGGCGGCGCCGGCCCGGCGGATGTCCCGCACCGAGGGCAGCACCCGCAGCAGCACCTCCGCCTGGCGGGCCCGGCGCTCGGGGGAGTAGGAGAAGCCCGTTCCCACCAGCGCCGTGGCCAGCTCGGACTGCGGAGTGCACCGCAGCGGGCGGCCGTTGCACCACGCCCCCCGACCTCGGACCGCGGTGAAGGTCTCGCCGTGGGAGGGATCGACCACCACGGCCACCTGGCTGACCCCGTCGACCTGGGCGGCGATGGAGACGGCGAAGGCGGGAAAGCCGTAGAGGTAGTTGGTGGTGCCGTCGAGCGGGTCGACGACCCAGGTGACCCCCGTCGTGCTGGTGTCGTCGGTGCCCTCCTCGGCGAGGATGCCGTCACCGGGACGGGCGTCCCGCAGCCCGTCCACGATGAGCCGCTCCGACGCCCGGTCCACCGCGCTCACCATGTCGGTGTCGCTGGTCTTGGTGCTGACGCCCGCCGGGCGCCGGCTTCGGCCCTCGACGAGGAGGTCGCCGGCCTGCCGGGCCAGGCGGACGGCGAGGTCGAGCAGGTCGGTGGTGGGCAGTGGCGGCACCCCGTGGACCCTAGGGCCGGCGGCGTCGGCAGGGCCCGCCGGTAGGGTCACCCCTGTGGCCGGGGACATCGCCGACCTGCGATCCGACACCCTGACCCGCCCGACACCGGCGATGCGCCGGGCCATGGCCGGGGCCGAGGTGGGCGATGACGCCTACGGGGAGGACCCCACGGTGAAAGCGCTCGAGGAGGCCTACGCCGAGCGGGTGGGCAAGGAGGCGGCCCTGTTCGTGCCGTCGGGGACGATGGCCAACCAGCTGGCGCTGCGGGTTCTCGGCCTGGCGGGGACGACCGTGATCGTCGGGAGGGGTTCCCACGTCGCCGGCTTCGAGGCGGCCGCCGCCGGCACCAACACCCGGGCCCAGCTGTTCACCATCGACGACACCGCAGGGACCGTCGACCCCGCCGAGGTGGCGTGGCTCGTGGAGGCGGCCCAGCACCACTGGGCCCGCCCCTCGCTGGTGTGCGTCGAGAACACCCACATGCTCGCCGGTGGAGTGCCCTGGCCGCTCGAGGACCTGCGATCGCTGGCGGCCACCGGCCTGCCCGTCCACGCCGACGGCGCCCGCTTGTTCAACGCCGTGGTCGCCACCGGCACCAGCGCGTCGGCCTACGCCGAGCCCTGCACGACGGTGTGGACGGCGCTCACCAAGGGGCTGTGCGCCCCGGTCGGCTCGGTGCTGGCCGGACCGGCCGACGTGATCGACGAGGCCCGGGTCGAGCGCCAGCGCATGGGAGGCCAGCTGCGCCAGGCCGGCGTGCTGGCGGCGGCGGGCATGGTGGCGCTGGGCCACATGGTCGACCGCCTCGCCGACGACCACGCCCGAGCGGCGGTGCTGGCCCAGGCGGTGGCCGAGCGGTGGCCGGACGCCGGCCTCGACCCCTCCACCGTTCGCACCAACATGGTTGTCTTCGCCCACCCGGCGCCGGGCGCCCTGATCGCCCACCTGGCGGCCCACGGCGTGCTGGCCGGCACGGTGGCACCCCGGACCATGCGCCTGGTGACCCACCACGACGTCGACGACGGCCACGTGGAGCGGGCCCGCCGAGCCCTGGCGAGCGCCCCCTAAAGATGGCGGCGCTGGTCGACGCCGTGCCCACGACGGCACTGGCGGTGTACGCCCATCCCGACGATCCCGAGGTGTCGTGCGGGGGCCTGCTGGCCCGCTGGGCCCGGGCGGGCACCGAGGTGCACGTGGTGGTGGCCACGCGGGGGGAGAAGGGCAGCGTCGACCCGTCCACCGACCCCGATGACCTGGCCCGGCGCCGCCAGGAGGAGCTCCGTCTCGCCGCCGACGTGCTCGGGGTGGCCGGCGTCGAGCTGCTGGGTCACGCCGATGGGGACCTGCCCCCCCAGCCCACCCTGGTGCGGGAGCTGGTGGGCGTCATCCGGCGCCTGACCCCGGAGGTGGTCGTGGGTGTCGACCCCACGGCGGTCTACTTCGGCGACGCCTACGTCAACCACGTCGACCACCGGGCCATCGGCTGGGCGACGCTCGACGCGGTGGCCCCGGCGGCCTCGTCGCCGCTGTACTTCCCGGAGCAGGGCCCCGCCCACCGGGTGGGCACCGTCCTGCTCTCGGGCACCCTGGAGCCCGATGTCTGGGCCGACGTGGGGACGACGCTCGACGTGAAGGTCCGGGCCATGTTCTGCCACCGCAGCCAGCTGGCCGCCGACGCCGACGAATGGCTCGCCGACTTCGTGCGCGAGCGAGCGGCGGACGAGGGGAGGAGGGCCGGCGTCCGCTACGCCGAGGCGTTCCGGCGGTTGCGGCTGCATCGCTGAGCGGCTGCCGGCGGGGAGCACGGCCAGCGGCACCGTCAGCCGTCGTCGGGGCCGATGTCTCTCCTCCACTCGGCCATGGCCCGCAGCGCCAGCACGGCCATGACCGCCACACCCAGGGCGCCGGCGACGGCGCCCACCAGGCCGGCGAGGGCGGCGAGCACGGCGCAGCCGTCATCGGGCCCACACTGGAAGGAGGCGATCGAGTAGACGATCAGACCGCTACAGACGCCGCCGACCACGATGGCGACGAAGGCGAGGACCCGCGCCTTGACCGGCGGCAGGGCCGTCGGTTGGTAGGGGCGGGCCGTGGGCCGGGACCGCGGATCGGGCACCGGCCCATCGTAGGGACGCACGGCGGCAGGGCCGGTGCTGGCGCGCGGCCGCCGAATGCCGCGGCATCTCTGTGGCGGGGCAGTAAGAAGGGTGACGGTGGCGGCGCCCAGCATCCTGCATGTCGACATGGACGCCTTCTTCGCCTCGGTGGAGGTGCGGGACGACCCCTCGCTGGCGGGGAAGCCGGTGGTCGTCGGCGGAGGAGGGGACCGCGGTGTGGTGGCGGCCGCCTCGTACGAGGCGCGCATCCACGGCGTGCGCTCGGCCATGCCGTCGTTCCAAGCCCGCCGGCTGTGCCCCGGAGCGGTGTTCGTCACCGCCCGCCATGCCCGGTACCGTCAGGTCAGCGACGCCGTCCACCGGCTGCTGCTCGGCGTCACCCCCCTGGTGGAGCGGCTGGGGCTGGACGAGGCCTTCCTCGACGTCGCCCGGGCCCGGCGCCTCCTGGGTGACGCCCCCACCATCGCCACCGGGCTTCGGCGGCGGCTGCACGACGAGCTGGGCCTGTGGTGCTCGGTGGGGGTGGCGCCCCGCAAGCTGACGGCCAAGCTGGCGTCCGAGGCGGCCAAACCCCGCGCCGGTCCCACCGGCGTGGCGCCGGGCCCGGGCGTGGTCGTGGTGGAGCCCCACGACGAGCTGGCGTTCCTCCATCGCCACCCGGTGGAGGCACTGGCGGGGGTGGGCCCGGCCACCCTTCCCCGCCTGCGGCGCCTCGGCGTGCGCACCGTCGGCGACCTGGCCGCCCTTCCCCAGGGCACGCTGGAGGCGGCGCTGGGGCCGGCGGCCGGGCGCCGCCTCTCGGCGCTGGCGCAGTCGCACGACGACCGTCCGGTCGTGCCCGCCGGCAGGCCGAAGTCGGTGAGCCACGAGGAGACCTTCGCCGGCGACCGCCACCGGGTGGAGGAGCTGGTACCCGAGGCCGTGCGCCAGGCCGACGCCGTGGCCGCCCGCCTCCGCCGGGCCGGAGTCGCCGGACGCACCGTGCACCTGAAGGTCCGGTTCGGGGACTTTCGCACCATCACCCGCAGCTGCACGGTCACCGAGCCCCTCGACCGCGGTCACGAGCTGGCCCGGGTCGTGCGCCGGCTCCTCGCCACCGTCGACGTCTCGCCCGGGGTGCGCCTGCTGGGCGTGGGCGTCTCCGCGCTCACCGACTCCGGCCGGGCCCAGCTGCGGCTCGACGACCAGGGGCCGGGGTGGGCGGAGGTCACCACGGCAGTCGATGCCGCCCGCCGGCGTTTCGGTGAGACCGCCGTGCTGCCGGCCACCGTCGTCCCCCGGGGCGGGGCCCACGGCGGCCCCGGCCGTGAGCGGCCGTGAGGGGCCAGAAGGCGGCCGCCGCCGCGTTGTGGGCGACGGGATGGCGCGCGAAGATCGGGGGTACGTTTGGTGGGGTGAGCACACTGCCCCGACCGGCGTCCGGCACTGCCGGGTCGTGATCAGGGCAACCACAGGGTGAGGAACGGAGGGCAACCCGGCGTGCCGCTTTCCGAGGACGAACAGCGAATCCTCCAGGAGATCGAGCAGCAGCTCTATGACTCCGATCCGGAGTTGGCGCGCGAGGTCAGCTCCACCACGATCTACCGCCATGCCGGCCGCAACCTGAAGTGGGCCGGGCTCGGCTTCGTCGCCGGCCTCGTCTTCATGGTCCTGACCGTGCAGACGCTGCCGCTGGCCTTCGCCGGCTTCCTCGCCATGCTGGCGTGCGCCGTGCTCTTCGAGCGCAACCTGCGCAAGATGGGTCGTGCCGGCTGGCGCCAGTGGACCGAGACCATGAGCTCCTCGGGGATGCGTGAGTACTTCGGCACCGCCGGTCAGCGGGTGCGGGAGCGCTTCAACAAGAAGGACGAGTAGGGAGCCACCAGCCCGGGTGCCGGCCGGTCACCGCGAGGGATCGGCCGGGCTGCGTACGTCGAGGCGGGCCGGCCGGTCGGGGAGCAGGTCACGGGGATCGAGGGCGCGACGGAGCCGGGCCCGCCGGTCGAGGCGCTCCCGAACCCCGCGCTCCACGGTGGCGGCCGAGTCGGCGGCCTGGCGGGCGACGTCGTCGTCGACGCCATGGGGCCCGTAGCCGGCGGCGGTGGTGACGGCGGCCAGGCGGGTCAGGGTCGCCGGGTCGATCCCGGTGGCGCCCCCCGCCCGCTGGGCGTACTCCACCGGCGTCTCCCACGGGCGCGGCGGCGCTCCCACCTGGGCCAGTGCCTCTCCGACCTCGGTCCACGACACCAGGACCCGCTGGCCCGGGGTGGTCGCCGCCGCCCGCCGGCGCCGGCGCCGGCGGCGGGCCAGCAGCGCCAGCGCTGCGGCCCAGGCCACCGGGACACCCACCACGGCGAGGACGGCGAGGAGCAGGCGGCGGGGCCACGGCGACGGCTCCTCGCCGGCGCCCGGGCTACTGGTGCCGGCGGGGTCGTCGGCACCATCGGGCACGGACGGGGTGGTGGTGTCGCCACCCTCGGGCTCGGGCGTGTCGGTGATCGTCGTGGTGGCGGTGGTGGCGGTGGTGCGGTCCTCGGGGACCGCCTGCTGCTCGGGGACACCGGTGTAGGGCTCGCCGCCGGGGATGCCCCGCCCCGGGGTCGGCTCGAAGGCCACCCAGCCGTAGCCAGCGAGGAACACCTCCGGCCAGGAGTGGGCGTTGAGGTCTCGTACGTGGAGGCGGCCGTCCTCACTCGGCTCCCCCGGCGTGAAGCCCACGGCCACCCGGGCCGGCAGGCCCACGGCACGAGCCATGGCGGCGTAGGCGCCGGCGAACTGCTCGCAGTACCCCGCCCGGGTCTCGAACAAGAAGCGCTCGAGGTCGTCGCCCCCGTGCCCGGGAGGGACGGACAGGTCGTAGCTGAAAGTGCCGTCGCGGAAGTGGTTCTGGAGCCGGAGCGCCTGGTCGTACGGCGTGACGGCCCCGTCGACCACCCTGATCGCCTCCTGGCGCACGGCCGCGCTGAAGTCGGTGGGGAGGGCGGTGTAGGTCTCGGCCACCTCGGGGGGCGCCACGGCGGGGACGGCAGCCAGCGCCGCCCCGTCGAGGTCCCGCAGCTCCGACTCCACCCGGTAGCGGAGGCCCGACGCCGTCTCCTCCTCGGTGAGCAGGCTGGCGGAGTCGTCGTCGTAGCGCGCCTCGACGCCGGAGAGGGCGACCGGGGCGTAGGCCGCCGGCAGCCAGATCGAGGCCAGATCGCCGATCTCGAAGTCCTGCACCGCCGTGATGGTGGCGGCCCGCTCGGCCGGCACCGCCGTCGCCAGCCGGTCGTCGACCTTGCGGTACCGGCCCTTCGAGGACCAGATCCGCCCGTCGAAGATCTCGAGTGAGGTGAGGCGCCAGTAGCTCCGGGCGGAGGCGGCCACGGTGAACACCTCACGATCGCTCTGGTTGAGCAGCCGGGTGCGGATGTCGACCAGCGGGGAGATGGTCACCCGCGACCCACTCTCCTGGCGGTCGGCGGCACGCCAGGGGATGACGGCAGTGGCCTCGGCGCCGGGGAGCGCGGGGCCGATCACCACCGCGACCAGCACGACGGCGGCCGCCAGCGCGCCACCCCGCCGCAGCAGCCAGCGCGACTCCCGGCGGGTGTCGCCGCCCATCCGGTTGGGAGTGCGCCACTGTCGAGCGACCCGCCACGCCAACCAGTAGGCGAGGAGGGCGGCGAGGAACAACGCCGTGGTGCTGAGCCGGTGGTCGGGCGCGCCCAGGGCGGCGCCGAAGACGAAGATCGTGGCCGGCAGCGCTGCCGCTTCCACGGTGGCACCCATCCGGAAGGCGACGCTGTCGGCCAGGAAGGCGATCAGCCAGCTCCCGGCAGCGGCGGCGAGGATGAAGCCGGGCTCGACGGGGGCCGGCGCCACCACCTCGCGGAACGCGGCCTGGGCCTCCGCCAACTGGCTGAGCGCCTCGGTCAGTGATGCACCGGTGGGGATGCCGTAGGCGGTGGTGCCCGGCAACAGGAGCACGGAGACGCCCACCACCAACCCGCCGGCGGCCATGGTGGCGGCGAACCAGCCGGGCAGGGAGGCCCGCCGGCAGGACGCCGCCACCACGTGGCCGGTGACGGCGAAGGGCAGGACCGGGAGCAGGAAGGAGGCGTCGTCGAAGACCCGGACCAGGCCCACGACACTCGCCACCGTGAGCGCGGCCAGGGTGACCTCGGTCAGGGCCAGCACGGAGGACGGCGGCCCCGGGCGACCGTGCTCGCTCACCGCCGTTGCCCCGGAATGGCTGCGCTGCCGGCGCCGCCGGCACCACCGGGGGAGGCCTGGCCAGCCCCGTCGGCGCCAGCCGGCGCCAACGCCTGGTTCCAGGCGGCGGCGAACGAGGTGCGGTCGCCGACCACGATGGGGCCGCCGGCCTGGCCACCGCCGTCCCCCGCGGCCGTGCCGCCCCCCCCGGCTGAGAACACCACCACCGTGGCAGGGCGGGTGACGTTCCCGCCGGCGCCGGCCCACCCGCTCGTCCCCGCCCCCGTGACCACCGCCACCGGTCCGGTGCTGCCGGCCCGGTCGAGCGTGCCCAGGACCTCGTCCAGGCGGTGGCCGTCACCGAGGCGCACGGTCGCCAGGTGGTCCATGACGACCTCCACGTGGTCGGCGTCGGAGCCGAAGCCAGAGTCGTAACCGGCGGGCGTCATCAACCGGGCGAGCAGCCCGGCGCGGACGCAGGCCACCATCACGCTGGCGGCAGCGGACACCGCTCGCTCGAACACCTCGTCCCCGTAGGCACCGGTCCGCGTGTCGAGCACGACCGTGGCCCGGCTCCGGCGAGGCATCTCGTCCTGGCGCACGACGAGGTCGTCCCGCTTGGCGGTGGCCCGCCAGTGCACCCGGCGCAGGTCGTCACCCTCGGCGTAGGCCCGCAAGGCGTAGAAGTCCTCGACGGTGGTGGAGCGAGCCAGCGCCAGCCCCATGCCGTCGTGGTGCTCGTCGCCGGCGATCGGGGGGAGGGCGAGCACGTCCTCCACCGCCGGCCACACGATGAGCTCGGTCACCGGTGCGCCCGGGGCGGACACCGACGCCAGGCCGAACGGGTCGCCGACGCGGACGTCGAGCGGGCCGACCGGCAGCATGCCCCGCCGGTCGGTGGGCAGGGAGTAGCCGGCGGTGACCGTCCCGCCGGGGTCGAGGGGAGCCAGGACCACGCTGGCGCTGCGGCCCTCGGTCCCTACGGCGTCGCGCAGGTGCAGCAGGGGGCTCCGTCGTTTGCCGGCGTTGTGAACACGCAGTTCGACGGTGCTGGGGTCCCCGGCGTGCACCCGGGGCGGGCGCAGCTCCCGGGACACGTCGAGGCGCACCCTGGTCGCGCTCACGACCACGGCGGCGCCGACGGCCAGGGCCACGCCGGCGGCACCCACCACGAACAACTCGAAGATGCCGAACAGCCGGCCGGCGAGGACGAGGGCGATGGAGCCGGCGGTGACGAGCCCGCCTTGGCGGGTCAGCACCCTGCTACCGGCCGGCGGTGCCGGTGGGGACGGGCACGTGTCGGAGCACGTCCTCCACCACGTCGGTGGTGCGCACCCCCCGCATCTGGGCCTCGGGGGTGAGGCGGAGACGGTGGGCCAGCACGGGGGAGGCCAGCGCCTTCAGGTCGTCGGGCACCACGTAGGCACGGCCGCTCGCCGCGGCCCGGGCCCGGGCCACGCGCTGGAGGGCGAGCGTGGCCCTCGGCGACATGCCCAGCGAGAGGGCCGGGTGCCGGCGGGTGGTCTCGGCCAGGTCCACCAGGTAACCCTGGAGGACCGGCGCCACGTGGACCGCCCGAGCAGTCTCGATCATCTGCAGGACGTCCTTGGCCGTGGCCACCGGCTCGAGGGTGTCGATGACCTCGGCGGCGCCCTCGGCGGCGAGGATCTCCACCTCGCTCTCCCGGGCCGGGTAGCCGACGCTCACCTGCATCAGGAAGCGGTCGAGCTGGCTCCGGGGCAGGGGATAGGTGCCCTCGTGCTCGATCGGGTTCTGGGTGGCGATGACCATGAACGGCGGTTCGAGGGCGTAGGTCACGCCGTCGACGGTCACCTGACGCTCCTCCATGGCCTCCAGCAGCGCCGATTGGGTCTTGGGGGAGGCCCGGTTGATCTCGTCGCCGAGCACCAGGTTGGCGAAGACGGCTCCGGCCCGGAACTCGAACTCGCCGCTCGCCCGGTTCCACACCGTGCTGCCGACGACGTCGCTGGGCAGGAGGTCGGGAGTGAACTGAATCCGTCCCCAGCGGCAGTCGATGGACGTGGCCAGGGCCTTGGCCAGGCTCGTCTTGCCCACCCCGGGAACGTCCTCGATGAGGAGGTGACCCTCGGCGACCAGGCACAGCAGCGCCAGCTCGACCACCCCGGGCTTGCCCCGCACCGCCCGCCCCAGGTTGGCGGCGATGCCGTCGAACAGCTCGGCGAACCCCTCCTGCGGCACCGTCGCCGCTCGTCGCCTCACCACGTCCCCGTCCTCCTCCCTGCCGCTCGGCTGCAGTCCGGCGAACGACGCGCGCCGACGCGGCCGGCCGTGAGCGGAATCTCGCAGTGTACCGGCAGCGGTCGGCGGGGTCGCGGCCGGGGTCGCGGCCACGGCCGCGGCGCCGCGTACCCTCCCGGGCATGGGGCCTGCGCTGGCGGTGGACATCGGCGGCACCAAGTTGGCTGCCGGCCTGGTGACGGCGGCAGGCGTCGTGCGCCACCGGGCCCAGGCGCCCACTCCCTCCTCGGGCGACGCCGATGCGCTGTTCTCGGCCCTGACGGCGGTGATCGACGAGGTGCGCACGGGCGACGAGGTGGTGTGCGGCGTGGGCGCCGGCGGGCCCATGGCGCCGGGTGGCGAGGAGGTGTCCCCCCTCAACATCCCCGCCTGGCGAGGATTCCCCCTGCGCCGGCGCCTGGGTGAGGCCACGGGGCTGCCCACGTTCGTCGACAACGACGCCAAGGCGCTCGCTCTCGGCGAGGGCTGGGTGGGCGAGGCGGCGGGCACGACGAACTTCATCGCCATGGTCGTCTCGACCGGGGTGGGCGGAGGCATCGTGCTCGACGGCCGCCTGCTCGACGGTGCCGCCGGCAACGCCGGCCACATCGGCCATGTCGTGGTCCGCCCCGACGGGAACCGCTGCGGGTGCGGCGCCCAGGGCTGCCTGGAGGCGGAGGCTTCCGGTACGGGGATCCGCCGGGCCACCGGGCGCCCGGCGGAGGAGGCGCCCCCCGAGGTGGTCGAGCACGTCGGCACCATGGTGGGCCGGGCCGTGGCCTCGGTCGCCAACCTGCTCGACCTGCGCCTGGCCGTGGTGGCCGGCTCGGTCGCCCTCGGCTACGGGGCACCCTTCTTCGCTGCCGCCCAGGCCGAGCTGGACCGGCGGGCCCGGCTCGAGTTCTCGGCCGGCGCCCGCATCCTCCCCGCCGGGGCAGGTGCCGACGCCCCGCTGGTAGGTGCCGCCGCCGTGGGCTGGCGGGGCCTCGGCCACGACCTGCTGGGCAGGAGCGCCGCCGGTGGCCGGGGGCCAGGATGACCGGGCGGCCGTGGTGGCGCTGGGTCCGTGCCGGCGGCGCCGTGGCCGCCCGCCCGGGACTGTGGGCGACCGGCGCCCGCCAGGCACTGCGCCTGGCCCCAGCGGGCTGGTGGCGGCGGTGGCCGCCGGTGCCCCGGCCGGACCCCGACTACCTGCGGTTCCGTCTCGAGACGTTCTCGGGTGACCCGGAGCGGCCCCCCGAGCCGGGCGAGGTGGTGTCGTACCTGACGTGGTGCCGCCGCTGGCGCCGCTCGGTGCGCCGCCGGCGCTAGGCGGGGCGTCCCCGCCGCATTCCTGCGGGCGTGCCGGTTGGCGTCTTGCCAGCGAAGCGAGGCGCTAGCGTTCGCCCCGGTGTCGAGGGCACTGGTGCTCAATGCGACCTATGAGCCGCTGTGCGTCATTCCGGTGCGGCGCGCCGTCGTCCTGGTGCTGGCCGAGAAGGCCGACGTCCTCCACGACACCGGGGCGGTGATGCGCTCCGAGCGCCTGCGTGTCCCCATCCCGTCGGTCATCCGGCTGCGCTACTTCGTGCGGGTCCCGTACCGGCGGAGAGCCTCGCTCAACCGCCGCGCCGTGTTCGCCCGGGACGGCTCCCGTTGCCAGTACTGCAGCGCGCCCGCCGACAGCATCGACCACGTCGTGCCCCGGAGCCGCGGCGGCCAGCACGTCTGGGAGAACGTGGTGGCCGCCTGCCGCCCGTGCAACGCCCAGAAGCGCGATCGCCTGCTTTCCGAGACCAGCATGGTCCTGCGCCGGCGTCCCACCGCGCCCAAGGAGCTGACGTGGATCACCGTGGCGGTGGGGACGGTCCCCACCCACTGGGAGCCCTACCTCGACTCCGCCTTGTCGGCGTGAGCTTGTCGGCGTGAGCGCCGGCCTGCTCCCGGGCCCGGTCGTTCCACACCGGTGACCCGGGAATGATCCCCGGGCCCCACGCCCGTCCGACGCTCCCCGAGGTCGCCGTCGCCGCCGTCGACGTGGTCCGGCTGCGCCTGCCCCTGGCGCACCCGTTCGTCACCGCCTCGGGGGTGGAGCGGGCCAAGGAGGCCTTGCTGGTCCGGGCCGTGGGGCCCGACGGCGACGAGGGCTGGGGCGAGTGCCCGGCGCTGGCCGCACCCACGTACACCGCCGAGTGGGTGGACGGGGCCGAGGCCGTGCTGCGGCGCTTTCTCGTCCCCGCGGCCGTGGCCGGGCGACCCTCGGGGCTCGTCGGCCACCCCATGGCGGCGGCGGCGGTGGAGGCGGCGGTGCTGCACCTGCGCCTGGCCGTCGCCGGCACCACGCTTCCCGCCTGGGCGGGTGCGGTGCGCGACCGGGTGCCGTGCGGGGTGGCCGTGGGCATCGCCGGGTCGATCGACGAGCTGGTGGCCGAGGTCGCCGGCCACGTGGCCACCGGGTACCGGCGGGTCAAGCTCAAGGTCTGCCCCGGCTGGGACGTGGAGCCGGTGCGGGCGGTGCGTACCACGTGGCCCGAGCTGTCGCTGGCCGTGGACGCCAACGGCGCCTACCGGCGTTCGGATCTCGACGGCGCCCTCGGCGGCCTCGACCGTTGCCGCCTGGCCGAGATCGAGCAGCCGCTGCCCGCCGACGACCTGCTCGGGCTGGCCCAGGTCACCGCCGCCCTGGAGACGCCGGTGTGCCTCGACGAGTCCATCACCTCGGCGGCCACGCTGGAGACGGCGCTGGCGCTGGCGGCCGGCGACCGGGTGAACCTGAAGCCGGCGCGCGTCGGGGGGGTGCAGGAGGCGCTGCGCATCCACGACCTCGCCCGGGAGCGAGGCGTTCCGCTGTGGGTGGGGGGGATGCTGGAGACCGGCGTGGGCAAGGCGGTCAACGTGGCCCTGGCCGCCCTGCCCGGCGTGACCGAGCCCGGTGACCTGCCGGCCAGCAACCGGTGGTTCGCCGCCGACGTCACCGAGCCCTGGGAGGTGGCGCCCGACGGGACCATGGCCGTGCGCCCCCTGGGGGTCGTGCGACTGCCCGGCTCCCTACCGGGCTGACCGGCTGCGGAGCCAGAACCGGGGCCCGGGCCCCAGGTCGGAGGCCCGGTCGGCGGGGTTGGCCAGCGCGCACTTCTCCATCGACAGGCAGCCGCAGCCGACGCACGAGTCGAGCTGGTCGCGGAGCCGCTCGAGCGTGCGGATCCGTTCGTCGAGCTGCGGGCGCCAGCTGCGGGCCAGCCGTTGCCACTCCGACGGGGAGACGGGTCGGCCGGCGGGCAGCTCGGCGAGCATGCCGGCGATCTCGGCCAGCGGGAAGCCAACCTGCTGGGCTGCCTGGATCACCGCCAGCCGCCGCAACACGTCCCTCCGGTACCGCCGCTGCCCCCCGTCGGTGCGGGTGGAGGAGATGAGCCCATTGGCCTCGTAGAAGCGCAGCGCGGACACGGCCAGACCGGACCGGCGGGCGACGTCGCCGATGGCCAGGTCGCCTGCGCTCACCTGCGTTGCTCCACCCATGGGCAGAATCCCCTTGACCTCAAGAAAGGTTGAGGTCTTACAGTAGCCGGCCATGGCCGACATCAACATGTGGATGGTGCTGCAGAGCTCCATGCAGCCGGGGGCCGGTGGGGGCGTGAGCCGGGAGACGCTGCGGCGGGTGGGTGCCTTCGCCCGGCCCCACCGGCGGGCCATCGTGTCGTTCCTGCTCCTCGCCACGGTGTCCGCCGTGCTCGGCGTGGCCTCCCCGGTGCTCGCCGGGTGGACCGTGGACGCCGTCGTGGAGGGCCGTGGTACGCGCACGGTGGCGGTGCTGGCTGCGCTCATCGCCGGCGTGGCCCTGGTGGAGTCGGGGGTGGGGCTGCTGGAGAGGCTCCAGTCGTCCCGCTTGGGCGAAGGCCTCATCTTCGACCTGCGCCGCCGGGTCTTCGAGCACGTCCAGCGCATGCCGGTGGCCTTCTTCACCCGGACCCACACCGGCGCCCTGGTGAGCCGGCTGAACAACGACGTGATCGGGGCCCAGCGAGCCTTCACGTCGGCCCTCTCGGGGGTGGTGACCAACGTCATCGTCCTGGTGCTGACGCTCGGGGTCATGGTGCGGCTCTCGTGGCAGATCACCGTGCTCGCCCTGGTGCTGCTGCCGCTGTTCGTGATCCCGGCCCGGCGGGTGGGGGCCAAGGTGGGCCTGCTCGAGCGGGAGGCCACCGAGCACAACGCGGCCATGACCTCCCAGATGACCGAGCGGTTCTCGGCGCCCGGCGCCACGCTGGTCAAGCTGTTCGGGCGGCCCGCCGGCGAGGCCCGCGAGTTCGGGCACCGGGCGGCGCAGGTGCGTGACATCGGCGTGCGCTCGGCCATGGCCACGGAGGTGTTCTTCCGGGCGCTCACCCTGGTGTCGGGCCTGGCCCAGGCCCTCATCTACGGGCTGGGCGGCTACCTCGCCCTGCGGGGAGAGCTCGACGCCGGCCGGGTCGTGACCATGGCCCTGCTGCTCAACCGCCTGTACGGGCCGCTCACCGCCCTTGCCACCGCCCGCCTCGACGTGGTCACGGCCCTGGTCAGCTTCGAGCGCGTGTTCGAGGTGCTCGACGTCGAACCCCTCATCGTGGAGCCGGCCGATCCGAAGGAGGTCCCCGACGGCCCGGTGGCAGTCGAGGTGGACGACGTGCGCTTCGCCTACCCGTCGGCCGAGCAGGTGTCGCTGGCCTCCCTGGAGGAGGTGGCCACCCTCGACGACCGTGCCGGCGTCGAGGTGCTGCACGGCGTGTCGCTGCGGGTGGAGCCCGGCCAGCTGGTGGCCCTGGTGGGCTCCTCCGGCGCCGGCAAGTCGACCCTCGCCTCCCTGGTCCCCCGGCTCTACGACGTCGACGCCGGGGCGGTGCGCCTGTCCGGCGTCGACGTGCGGGAGCTGTCGTTCGACTCCATCCGCCGGACCGTCGGCGTGGTGACCCAGGACGGGCACCTGTTCCACGACACCATCGGCGCCAACCTGCGCTACGCCCGGCCCGAGGCCTCGGACGAGGAGCTCTGGGCAGCGCTGACCGCAGCTCGGCTGGCGGCGTTGGTGAGGTCGCTGCCTGACGGCCTTGACACCGTGGTGGGGGAGCGGGGCTACCGGCTCTCGGGTGGCGAGCGCCAGCGGCTCACCATCGCCCGCCTCCTGCTGGCCCGGCCCCGCGTCGTGATCCTCGACGAGGCCACCGCCCATCTCGACTCCGAGTCGGAGCTGGCCGTGCAGGAGGCGCTCGGCGCCGCCCTCGCCGGGCGTACCGCCCTGGTGATCGCCCACCGCCTCGCCACCGTCCGGGCGGCCGACGCCATCCTCGTGCTCGAGGACGGCCGGGTGGTCGAACGGGGCACGCATGCCGAGCTCCTCGCTGTGGGCGGGCGCTACGCCGAGCTGTACCGAACGCAGTTCGCCCCGGCGGAGACGGTGGCGGCGCTCCCGCCGGCGGCGCCGCTCGTGCCGGTGGACGGGCACGCCCGCAGCTGACGGGCCCGGTGCTGCTACGGCGCCCTGTGGCCGTGCCGACGCCACGACTGCGTCTCGTGTGTCCACGGACCGACGCTCTTTGCCGGCACCGGACCGACATGGCCGGCCGCCGGCGCAGCCGGCTTGGCCGGGCGGAACGGGAATGAGCGGCGCCGCAGGCGGCACCACGCCTTCGCGGCGAGCGCAGCGAGCCTGTGCGGCTACGGTCGTCGGTGCCGCTGGCGGTTGTGGAAGGCGCACGCCGGTCTGCCGTTGGCGGCCACGGTGTCGCCGCCGGCGCTCCAGGGCTCGACGTGGTCGACCTCGCACCACTCGGCGGGCTCGTCGCACAGCGGATGGAAGCACTCCCGGTCGCGCACCTGCACCGCTCGCCGGGTGGCGCCGGTGAACAGCCGCCGGGCCACGCCCACGTCGATGACCCGAGACGGGGCGTCGAACACCACCCGCTCCACCCAGGCCTGGTCCAGCCAGGGGACCAGTGAGCCAGGGCTCACCGCGGTGCCGTTGGCCAACTGGCAGATGGGCCCGTGGAAGGTCTCGTAGCCCACCAGGACCGAGAACAGCGGCTCGGGCCGGCGGCCGTCCTCTGGGGCGGTGCCCGCTCGCCGGGCCATCTCCACCAGGGCGTCGTGGCGGCGCTGGGCCGGGGTGCGGGCCAGGTCGGCCACCGTGGCCGCCTCGCCCAGGCGCTCCCGGGCCTCGGCCCAGTCAGCTTCGAACAGCTCGTCGGCGATGGCCCGCAGCGCATCGGAGATGATGGCCCCGCTGATGGGGTCGAGCACCCCGTCGAGGAACCACCGGTCGTCAAGGCCCTGCGACAGGTGCACCCGCCGGGAACCACGCTGGCGCTCGGCGTCGTCCTCGGCCCCGTCGGGGTCGACGTACTGCCGCCAGTAGGCCAGCACCCGGGTGAAGTGGTCGTAGCGCAGGCTCGAGGCCTGGCCCACCAGCATCTCCTCGTCGTTCGCCATGGCGTCTTCGGTGGCCGGCGTGCGCACCCGGGCCAGCGCCGCCACCTGGGCTTCCCCCACCTCGCCGGCCAGCCAGGCACGCTCGGCCGCCGGCAGGTGGCGCAGCGCCCGGCCCAGGCGCACCCGGCGCCGGGCCGTCTGCCTGGGCAGCTGGCACCGGGCCGTGAGCCACGCCGGCGCCGAGCGGGCCCCGTCATCGGCCCACTCCCGCCTTGCGTCGAAGCTGGCGGTCGCCCGGGTGGTGGCCGCCTCCAGGCGGGCCAGGCACCGGTGCAGCTCCACGATCGACTCGCCGTCGCAGAGCGCCGCCGGCTCGGTGCCGCACACCTGGTCCACCGCGGACCTCAGCTCATCCAGCACCATGCCACTATCGTACAGGTGTTCGTACGCCGGCGCAAGCGAAAAGTCGCTGTCCCACAGCGGCTTCTGCACGCCGACGGAGGGCTCACCACTGTTCTTGCCGGGCCTCACCATCGCCGCCAGCTGCTGTCCATCCGGCGGCGAGCAACGCGACGACGGCCGCGGGAACGAAGAACAGCCCGATGGAGGCCGCAGCCAGCAGCACGCCGACGACGAGCAAGCAAGCGGCACCCGTGGTCAACCAGGCTCGCTGAGTAACCGCACCAACCACGCCGGCGAGAGCCAGGACGACGGGGATGGCCAGCACGACGAGAACGCTTGGTCCCTCCTCCTCCAGGAGGGTGTAGCTCGAGCGGGTCGACGTGCCGGATACCGCCTCGGCGCTCTCATCGCCCTCGACGCCCTCTACGCCCTCGACGCCCTCGACGGCCTCGACCGCCTCGACGCTCACCCTGGTGCCCAGCGGCACGAACAGCACCACCGCGGCAGCCGCCAGCGCCCACGCCAAGGCGGCCACGGCAGCGATGACGGGGCGCTGCCGGAAACGGCTGCCGTACCCCCTGGCCGTTCTCACCGTCTGGACTCCGATCCCGGACCTGCTCGACCCGCCAACGATGGAGGCGCCGGCCCAGCCAGCGCCCGGCTGCCCAGCAGCCCGGCCACCACCAGGGCTGCGCTGGCCGCCGCTTCCGGCGCCGAGACGGTGTCGCTGGTTCCGCCACGGCCCGTCTGCCGGTTCTCGGTCCCCGGCTCGACCAGCACCGGGTCGATGCCTCGGCTGGGGTTGGTGGCGCAGGCCTCGCCGCGCACGGTGGTGTAGGTGCGTTCGCCAGAAGGGTCCTCCCTCCAGTCCCAACACAGCGGATCGGGATGAGCCATCAGGACGAAGAAGGCGCCGGCGCCGGCGAGCACGGGCACCAGCACGGCGGCGACCGCTCGGCTGTGCGCCATCGGCTGCGGACCACGAAGGCTGTAGGCGAGCCAGTACAGCACCGCGGGGACCAGGAACGCGACCGACATCAACAAGAAGGGAGTGAAGGCCGAGAGGAACCCCAACACCGTGGCCGGTACCAGCAGGAAGGGCCGGGACGGCAGCGACAGCGCCGCCAGCATCGCCGGCATGGCCCAGACCAGTGGGAACGAGAGCACGCCCAGACCTCGGTGGGGAGGCACGGTATTGACGTAGGACAACGCAGCAAGGCCGGCGGGAACGAGCACGCCCAGCCCGATGCCCACCAAGGTGAGCCGCCGGCCTGCCCTGTCCCGCCGGCCGTCATCCATGGCTCTATCATACGTACGTATGAACGAAATCGACACCACGAGGGAGCGGTTGCTGGCCGGCGCCCTCACCTGCGTGCGCAGCAAGGGCCTGACCGCCACCACCTCGCGTGACATCGCCGCCGCCTCGGGGGTGAACCTGGCCGGCATCACCTATCACTTCGGTTCCAAGGACGCCTTGATCGCCGAGGCGCTGCTGTCGGCGGTGCGCCGTTGGCTGGCGCCGGCCCGGGCCGTCCTGGCCGCCGGCGGCGATGCGGCCACCCGGGCGACGGCGACGGTGGCGGCACTGACGGCCTCGCTCGACGAGGCCCGGGAGTGGCTTCCCGTGTACCTGGAGGCGCTTGTCCACGCTCGCCACCACGACGCCCTGGGCGCGGCCCTCGGCGATCTCCGGTCCGAGTTGCACGGGCTGCTCGCCGCCGACATCGAACAGTTCCAGGCCAGAGGCGCTCTTCCCGCCTGGGTGCAGCCCCCGGTCATGGCGTCGCTGCTGGTGGCCATGGCCGACGGCATCGCCGTGCACGTGGCTCTTGATCCGCACGCCGACCACCGGGCAGTGACTGCCCACGCGCTCCAGCTCCTCCTGGCGGCGGCGCCCTGAGCCTGGCGAAGAGAGCCCCCGGCCCCACCCGGTAGTGTCCCGCCAGATGGACGAGGAGCTCCCGGTTGGTGCTCCGGGGGCGGGGACCGACCTTCCGGTACGCGACGCCGCCCTCCGGGCCGACATCCGCTTCCTCGGCCGGCTCCTGGGCGAGTCCCTCCTGCGCCAGGAGGGCCCCGAGCTGCTCGAGCTGGTCGAGCGTGTCCGCGGGCTGACCAAGGCGGCCCGCCAGTCGGCGTCCCCCACCACCGCCGCCGAGCTCGACGAGCTGCTCTCCGGGCTCGACCTGCCCACCGCCACCCTGCTGGTGCGAGCCTTCTCCGCCTACTTCCACCTGGCCAACATCGCCGAGCAGAGCCACCGGGCCGACGAGCGGGCGGTGCGCGCCGGCGCCGGCGGTCGCCTGCGGGCGGCCATCGCCGGCGTGGAGGCGGCCGGCATCCCGAGGGAGGAGCTCCACGCGGTGCTGAGCCGCCTCGAGCTTCGCCCCGTGCTCACCGCCCACCCCACCGAGTCGGTCCGGCGCTCCATCCTGACCAAGCGCCGGCGTATCGCCGAGCTCCTCGAGCAGCGGTCCGATCCCCGGGCCTCCGAGGACGACTCCCGCCGGGCCGAGCGGCGGATCCCCCAGCTCATCGACCTCATCTGGCAGACCGACGAGCTGCGCCGGACGCGGCCCACGCCCCTCGAAGAGGCGAGCTCGGCCCTGTTCTATCTCGACCAGCTCTTCACCGAGGTCGTCCCCGAGCTGCTCGACGACCTCGTCACCCTGCTGGCCGGGCTGGGCATCGACCTGCCGCCCCGGGCCCGGCCCCTGCGGTTCGGGACCTGGGTGGGTGGCGACCGCGACGGCAACCCCGGTGTGACCCCGGAGGTCACCCTCGAGGTGCTGCGGGTCCAACACGACCTGGCCCTGCGGAAGCTCATCGGGGCGGTGGAGGAGCTGGTGACCGACCTGAGCAACTCAACGTGCGTGGTCGACGTCTCCCCCGAGCTGGAGAAGAGCCTGGCCGCCGACCGGGAGGTGCTCCCGGAGGTCCACCGCCGCTACCACAAGATGAACGCCGAGGAGCCCTACCGCCTGAAGTGCTCCTACGTCCACCGGCGCCTGACCAACACCCGCCAGCGTCTGGCCGACGGCACGCCGCACCGGCCGGGCCTCGACTACGGGAGCGCCCCCCAGCTGCTGGACGACCTGGAGGTGATGCGGTCGTCCCTGATGGAGAACCAGGGCGAGCTCGTGGCCCGAGGCCCCCTCGACCGGGTGCTGCGGTTGGTGACCACCTTCGGGCTGTCGCTGGCGACCATGGACATCCGCGAGCACGCCGAGCGCCACCACCAGGCGCTGAGCGAGCTGTTCGACCATCTGGGGACGTTGCCCGTGCCCTATCGGGACCTCTCCCGCGACGAGCGCCGGCGCCTGCTCTCGGAGGAGCTGGGCGGTCCGCGGCCGCTGTCCTCGCCGGCCGTCCGCCTCGACGACGGGGCCATGGCCACCCGGCGCCTGTTCACGACCGTCCGGGCGGCGCTCGACCTGTTCGGCGAGACGGTGATCGAGAGCTACATCATCTCCATGACACGGGGGTCGGACGACGTGCTGGCCGCCGCCGTGCTGGCCCGTGAGGCGGGCCTGGTCGACCTGACGCACGGGGTGGCCCGCATCGGCTTCGTGCCCCTGCTCGAGACCATCACCGAGCTGCGGGCGTCGGGAGCGATCCTCGAAGAGCTGCTGAGCGACCCGGCCTACCGGCGCCTGGTGTCGCTGCGGGGCAACGTGCAGGAGGTCATGCTCGGATACTCCGACTCCAACAAGGACGCCGGCATCACCACGTCGCTGTGGGAGATCCACCGGGCCCAGCGGGCCCTGCGCGACGTCGCCCACCGCCACAAGGTGGTGCTGCGGTTGTTCCACGGTCGCGGCGGCACGGTGGGTCGCGGCGGAGGGCCCAGCGGCGAGGCCATCCTGGCCCAGCCCTACGGGACACTCGACGGCCCCATCAAGATCACCGAGCAGGGCGAGGTCGTCTCCGACAAGTACGCCCTGCCCTCGCTGGCCCGGCGCAACCTCGAGGTCACCCTCTCGGCCACGCTCGAGGCCTCGCTGCTGCACCGGGAGTCCCGCCAGCCCCTGGAGGTCATCGACCAGTGGGACGAGGTGATGGACGTGGTCTCCCAGGCCGCCCACGCCGCCTACCGGCGCCTGGCCGACGACCCGGGCCTGGTGGCGTACTTCCAGTCGTCGACGCCCGTCGAGGAGCTGGCGGCGCTCAACATCGGCTCGCGGCCGGCCCGGCGGGGGGCGGGCTCGGCAACGGGCCTGGACGACCTGCGGGCCATCCCCTGGGTCTTCGGCTGGACCCAGTCCCGCCAGATCGTGCCCGGTTGGTTCGGTGTGGGCAGCGGGCTCGAGCACGCCCGGGCGGGGGGGTGGTCCGAACGCCTGGTCGGGATGTTGGAGGAATGGCACTTCTTCCGCACCTTCGTGTCCAACATCGAGATGGTCCTGTTCAAGACCGATCTCGACATCGCCCGCCGTTACGTGCAGCGACTCGTCGACCCGTCGCTGCACTACCTGTTCGACCTCATCGTCGAGGAGTACGACCGCACCGTCGCCCAGATCCTGTGGCTGACCGGCGAGCGCCGCCTCCTCGACCGCCACCCCCAGCTGCAGCGCACCCTCGACGTCCGCGACGCCTACCTCGACCCCATCAGCTACCTCCAGGTCTCGCTGCTGGCCCGGGTGCGGAAGGGGACCGACGAGGACCCGCTGTTGCGCCGCGCCCTGCTGCTCACCATCAACGGCGTCGCCAGCGGCCTGCGCAACACCGGGTGAGCGGTGCGGGGTGAGGGGTAGGGTCGGTCCCTTCCATGGCCGACCCCACCCGCTTCGCCGACCAGGCGATGGAGCACATGCCCTCGCTGTACTCCGCCGCTCTGCGCATGACCCGCAACCCGGCCGACGCCGAGGACCTGGTCCAGGAGACCTACCTGCGGGCGTACCGGGGCTTCGGCGGGTTCCGGGAGGGGACCAACCTCAAGGCGTGGCTCTACCGCATCCTCACCAACGCCTACATCAACCGCTACCGCCAGCAGCAGCGGCGGCCGGACGAGAGCAGCCTCGACGACGTCGAGGACTTCTTCCTCTACCGCCGGCTCGGTGGCCTGGAGGGGGCCCGCGCCGGGCGGAGCGCCGAGGACGAGCTGCTGGAGCTCTTCGGTGAGTCCGAGGTCAAGGACGCCCTCGAGTCGCTGCCCGAGCAGTTCCGCCTGGCCGTGCTGCTGGCCGACGTCGAGGGCTTCTCCTACAAGGAGATCGCCGAGATCGTCGACGTGCCCGTCGGCACGGTGATGAGCCGGCTGCACCGCGGAAGAAAAGCGCTGCAGAAGCGGTTGTACGACTTCGCCAGGGACCGGAGACTGACCAGCGCCGAGCCGGCGCCGGCGCCGTCCGACGACGACAAGCACGAGGAGCCGGCCACCCGTGGATGACCAGGGCATGACCAGTGAGCCGCCGGCGGTCGACGCCGGCGACCTGGCCGTCGGCGAGGAGTGCCGCGAGTACCTGGCCGAGGTCCACCAGTTCCTCGACGGCGAGCTGGGCGCCGAGCGCCGGACGGTGGTCCAGATCCACCTCGAGCGGTGCCGGCCGTGCCTCGGCGCCTACGACTTCGAGGCCGAGCTCCGTGTGGTCGTCTCCACCTCGTGCAAGGAGAAGGAGCTGCCCCAGGGCCTGCGGGACCGCATCGCCTCGCTGCTCCGAGAGGTCGCCGACGACCTCTGAGCACCCCTTCCCCGAGGGGAAGAACCGGGCGGTGGCGGCCTACCATGGCCGTATGGACCCTGTGCTCGTCGTCCCGGTGCTCGCCAACCCCACCTGGACCTATTGGATCGGCGTCCCCCTCGCCATCGGTGGCGTCCTGTACGCGCTGGTCATGGTGGTGGGCTACCTGCGCAAGGTTCAGTCGCCGCGGTACCCACGGGACAGTGATGCCTGAGCCCGTCGGCTGGGACATCGCCGAGAAGGTCGCGGTCCGCATCGCCGGGCGGGACACCTTCGCCGACTCCTACCACGCCGACTCCCTGGCCTCTGACTTCGACGAGCTCACCGCCGAGGCCGAGTCCCTGGTCGCCGAGGCCACCGGGCTGGTCTCGCTGGCGGGCCCGGCCCGGGCGCGGGTCACCGACCGGGCCGGCTGGGTCCGGGCCAATGTGGCGTCGTTCCGGCGCATGCTGGCGCCGCTCACCGAGCGGCTGGGGGAGAAGATGAAGGCCAACACCGTGGCCCAGTCCGCCACCAGGGCCGTGACCGGGGTCGAGGTGGGCACCCTGCTGGGCTGGATGTCGACCCGGGTGCTGGGCCAGTACGACCTGCTCATCATCGACGACGAGACCGCCTCCGAGCAGGACATCGTCTACTACGTGGGCCCCAACGTCCTGGCCCTGGAGAAGCGGTTCGCCTTTCCCCCCCGGGAGTTCCGGCTGTGGCTGGCGCTGCACGAGGTGACCCACCGGGCCCAGTTCACCGGGATCCCCTGGCTCCGGGAGCACTTCTTGTCCCTGGTCGACGCCAGCCTCGGCAGCGTCGACCCCGACCCGAAGCGCTTCGTCGAAGCCCTGCGGCGGGCGGTCGACGAGGTGCGGGCCGGGCGCAACCCACTCGACGAGGGCGGCCTGGTGACGCTGTTCGCCACTCCCGACCAGAAGGAGCTGCTGGCCCGCATCGGGGGGATGATGAGCCTGCTCGAGGGCCACGGCGACGTGACCATGGACCGCGCCGGCGCCGATCGCATCCCCTCGGCCGACCGGTTCTCCCGTGTGCTGCGGGAGCGCCGGGCGCAGGCCTCCAAGCCGGCGCAGGTGGTGCAGAAGCTGATCGGGCTCGAGGCCAAGCTCAAGCAGTACGAGCAGGGCGAGCGCTTCATCGCCGAGGTCGAGGCCGTGGGCGGGCCGCAACTGCTGGCCCGGGCGTGGGACGGGCCGGAGTGGTTGCCCACCATGGCCGAGATCCGCCGGCCGGCGTCGTGGGTCGAGCGGGTCGACGGTGTGGTCCCCCGAGGCGCCACTGCGGCCGGCTGAGCTCCTGCCCCGCTGCACCTTTCCCCCGGCGGGGACGGTGGTCACGGCGGCGGTGTCGGGCGGGGCCGACTCGAGCGCCCTGCTGGCGCTGGCCGTCGAGGCCGGCTGTGACGTCACCGCCGTGCACGTCGATCACGGGTTGCGCCCCGGCGGCGAGGCCGAGGCCGAGGCGGTGGCGGCGCTGGCCCGCCGGCTCGGGGCCCGCTTCGAAGCCCGCCGGGTGACCGTGGCCGCCGGTCCCAACCTCGAGGCCCGGGCCCGGGCCGCCCGCCGCTCGGTGTTGCCGCCCGACGCCATGACCGGGCACACCGCCGACGACCAGGCCGAGACGGTGGTGCTCAACCTGGTGCGGGGCACGGGCCTCGACGGCCTGGCCGGGATGCGGCCGGGCCCGGCCAAGCCCCTGCTCGCCCTGCGCCGGACGGAGACGCACGCCCTGTGCGCCTCGCTGGGGATCGACCCGGTGCACGACCCCACCAACGCCGATCCCCGCATGCGCCGCAACCGGGTGCGCCACGAGGTCCTCCCCCTGCTCGACGACGTGGCCCGGCGCGACGTGGCCGCCCTGGTCGCCCGCACCGCCGCCCTGCTCGGGGACGACGCCGCCCTGCTGCGGCGTCTGGCCGCCGGCGTGGACCCCACCGACGCCGACGCCCTGGCCACCGCCCCGCCGCCGCTGGCCCGCCGGGCCGTACGCCGGTGGCTGGTGGCCGAGTCCCCGCCCCATCCTCCCGACCAGGCCACCGTGGCCCGCATCCTGGAGGTGGCCCGGGGAACGTGGCGGGCCACCGAGATCGGCGGTGGCCGCCGGGTGGCCCGCACCGCCGGACGGCTCCGGGTGGAGCGGTCGCCCGCCGGCGAGCGATAGTGCAGGTCGTGGCGGGAGGAGCGGCAGG
>JAHWKL010000209.1 GCA_019347915.1 Actinomycetota bacterium | reverse complement strand
GTTACGTCACCCCCAAGGCGGCGGTGGGAGCGGTGGTGGGCAACGAGCGGGGTGAGATCCTGCTGGTGCAGCGAGCCGATTCGGGGGTGTGGCTCTACCCCACCGGCTGGGCCGACGTCGGCTACTCACCCTCCGAGGTGGCGGTCAAGGAGGTGCGGGAGGAGACCGGCATCGACTGCCGGCCCGAGCGGCTCATCGCCGTGCTCGACGGGCTCCGGCTGGGGTTCTCCCAGGTGCCGCTGTACTCGTTGGTGTTCCACTGCCGGATGGTGGGGGGCGAGCTGGCCGCCCATCCGCTGGAATGCGCCGACGTGGGGTGGTTCTCCGAGGACGACCTGCCGTCGCCGCTGGCCGGCGCCGCCCGGTGGGGCCCCACCGCCTTCGCCGCCATCCGCGGCGAGCCGGTCGACGTGCTCTTCGACGCGCCCCGCCCCTGAGCCGGCGGGTCAGGGGCTCTCGGCCAGCTGCTCCAGCAGGGCGGTGACGATGCAGAACTGCCCGCCGGTGGCCTCCCAGCGGTCGCCGACGGCGGCGTGGTCCACCAGCCCGCTGGCCTCGGGGGGCAGGCCCAGGGCGGCGCCGGCGGCGGCGGCCAGCGGCGCCGGCTCCAGCTCGTCGCCGTAGGCGCTGAACGCCTCCAGGCCGCCCCACAGCTCCTCGGGTGGTGCCGGGGGCTCCTCTCCGTTGGCCAGGGCCAGGGCCACGGTGGGGAACAGGTCATGGGTCGTCAGGCCCCGAGGCCGCCGGAAGCCAGCCACGGGATGGAGCCGCCACTCCAGCGTGGCGCCACCGGGACCATTGTCGAGCAGCCACACCTGCGACCCGTTCACGTAGGCGTCGACCGGCTCGCCGAACCGCTGGTCGAGCTCGACCACCACCTCGGGCCGACTCCGCCACACGCACGCCGCCACTCGCTCCTCCACCGGACCGACGGTAGACGCCCCACGGCCGCGGCCCGGGCGGCCGGAGCTCCTGCGAGGATGACGCCCCGTGCGCCGCCTCCGCCTCGCCCTCTTCGCCGTCCTGGCTGTGGTGGCGGCGGCGTGCGCCGGCGGCCCGGGTGGCGATCGGGCCGGGGACGGGTCTGCGGGCGGGACCGGCGGTTCCTCGCCGGCGTCGACGTCGCCGGAAGAGCCCTCCACCACGACGACGGCCGGCCTGCCCCAGGCCGGCCCCCTTCCGCCCTCGGGCGACTGCCCGGCGGTGCCCGCCCAGGCCCGCCCCGACCCGGAGCGCCCCCGGTACGTCATGGACGTGCGGGTGCTGCCCGACGAGGGGGTGGTCGACGGGCGCCTCACCGTGCGGTTCACCCCTGACCTGCCCACCGACCGCCTGGTGTTCCGGCTGTGGCCCAACGGGCCCCGCCCGGCCGCCGCCGGCGCCCACCTGGACGCCGGCCCCGTCTTCCTGGGGTCGAGCGCCCCGGTGGCCACGTCGCAGCCCGACCCCACCACCCTGGTCGTGCCCCTCGACCCCCCGCTGCGGCCGGGCGACGCCGTGGAGGCGACCGTGCCGTGGCGGTTGACCCTGCCCGGCCCGTCCAACGACCGTCTCGCCATGGAGGACGGCGCCGTGCGCCTGGGCTCGTTCTTCCCCATCCTGGCGTGGGAGCCGGGGGTGGGCTGGGCCCTGGACCCCGCCACCTCGCTCTTCGGTGAGGCGTCCACCGCCCCGGTGGCCGACTTCTCGTACTCGGTCACCGTGCCCGAGGGCCTCTCGGTGCTGGCCTCGGGCGTGCCCGAGGGAGGGCGGTGGGAGGCCGTCGCCGTTCGGGACGTCGCCGTGTCGGTGGGGCGCTTCCGCACGGTGGAAGGCGTGGCCCACGCCCCCTGGCCGGTGACGGTGACGGTGGGGGTGCACGAGGGGCTGGACGACGATCCCGCTGCCTACCTCGCTCGGGTGGTGCGCTCCATGGAGGACTTCTCCCGCCGGTTCGGCGCCTATCCCTATCCGGCGCACACGCTGGCTCTGACCCCGGGCCTGTCCGGTGGCCTCGAGTACCCGGGCCACGTCATGCAAGGGCCGGGCACGATCGGGCGCACCACGTCCCACGAGGTGGGGCACCTGTGGTTCTACTCGCTGGTGGGCAACAACCAGGGGCGGGACCCGTGGATCGACGAGGGCCTGGCCACGTGGGCCGAGGCCCGCTTCGAGGACAGCCTGGCGGAGCTGTCCGCCACAGGGATGCCGGCGCCGGCCCGGGGCCGGGCCGGCGAGCCCATGACCTACTGGGAGACGCACCAGGACAGTTACTACCGGGGGGTCTACGTGCAGCCCGCCCAGGCGTTGGCCGCCCTCGGCGACCCCGATCGGGTCGATTGCGCGCTGCGCCTCTTGGTGGCCGTCCACGCCTTCGGCGTGGTCCACCCCGGTGACGTGGAGGCCGCCCTGACCCGGGTGTTCCCGCATGCCGAGGCGGCCTTGGCCGGCGCCGGCATCTCCCCGTAGCGATGCCCCCCACGGTTCTTTGTCGGGTTCGCCACCGTGGCGGTGGTTCATCCGACAAAGAACGGGTTGGGGGTCGGGACGAGTGGGACGAACGGCGTCAGGTCCCCGTGCCGATGACGCCGCAGGCCACTCGTGCTCCGGCGTCACCGGTCTTGCGGGTGTCCTCGTCGGCCCCCGGCTCCTCCGCCTCGGAGGACGTGTAGCGGTCGGGCACGTGGGCGAAGTTGTCGGGGTCGCCGTGGACGATGATGGCGGTGCCGTCGTCGGCCAGAAGTTCCCTGGGGGCGAAGCGGTCGAGGAGGACGTTGAGCGACGCCGTCCCGTCCTCGGTCACGTAGAGGCTGGGCATGTCGCCGGCGTGCCCGCCGTGGACGTCGCCACCGCCGGCGAGGTGGCCGCCGGCGGTGGTGAAGGGACCCTCGGGTGCCTCGGGCTCGCACCGGCCGGTGTCGTGCACGAGGAAGCCGTGAAAGCCCGGCTCGAGGCCTTCCAGCACGGCCTCGACGCGGACCTTGCCCACCTCCGGGACCAGGGTGACCGTGCCCACGTCGTCACCGTCGGCGTTGGCCATGGTCACCTCGAT
>JAHWKL010000208.1 GCA_019347915.1 Actinomycetota bacterium | reverse complement strand
CAGCCCGCAGATCACGTCGTCGAACAGCTCTGGAGGGATGGCCAGGTAGACGAGGGGGCAGTGGTGCCCGGACAGCCGCGCCGCCAGCTGGTCGTACACCTCGTCGTGGCGGTAGTCGCCCTGCACGTAGCACAGCCGGCGGGCGAGGGTGGCGAACACCTCGTCGTCGAAGCCCCGGCCCCAGCGCTGGATCGAGTCGCGGGCGTAGGCCCGCAGCTCGTCGTCGTCCCACGGCGACGAGGCCACGCCCACGACCGGCACCTCGCCGAGGACGCCGTTGGCCTCCAGCCGGTAGACGGCGGGGAGGAGCTTCTTGCGGGCGAGGTCGCCGCTGGCGCCGAAGAGGACCAGGGCGTCCGAGCGGGTCTGCCGGGCTTCGCTCCGGGGCGGGAGCGACGTCGTGCACGTCATGCCCCGTGCACCCGGGCCTCCCCGCCCGCCTCCGACGGGCGCTGCTCGATCGACTCGGTGGTGTGCCCCCCGAACTGCTCGCGTAGGGCGGCCACCACCTTCATGGCCGGGGAGTCGAGCTGGCGGGACGAGAAGCGGGCGAACAGGGCCGCCGAGATCACCGGGAGGGGAACCGACAGCCGCACCGCCTCGTTGACCGTCCACCGCCCCTCACCGGAGTCGTGGGCACGGCCGGCGATGGAGCCCAGCCCCGGGTCGGCTTCCACGGCCAGGCACAGCAGGTCGAGCAGCCACGACCGTACGACGCTGCCGTGCCGCCAGGCCTCCACGGCGGCGTCGACGTCGACATCGATGTCCGCCGCGTGCAACAGCTCGTAGCCCTCGGCGTAGGCGTGCATGAGCCCGTACTCGATGCCGTTGTGCACCATCTTGGTGAAGTGGCCGGCGCCCACGGGGCCGACGTGGGCGTAGCCACCCTCCTCCGGGCGCAGGGCGTCGAACGCCGGCCGGACGGCGGCCACGTGCTCGTCGCTGCCGCCCACCATGAGGCAGTAACCCCCCTCCAGGCCCCAGACGCCGCCGCTGACGCCGGCGTCGACGAAGCCGATGCCCTTGGCCGCCAGGGTCTCTCCTCGACGGATGGAGTCGTGGTAGTTGGAGTTGCCGCCGTCGACCACGACGTCACCCTCACCGAGGAGGTCGGCGACCTCGGCGATGGTCGACTCGGTGGGGTCGCCGGCGGGCACCATGCTCCACACCACACGTGGCCGACCATCGAGCGACTCCACCAGGGCGGCCAGGCTCGCCACCTGGCTGACGCCCGGGTCACGGTCGTAGCCGATCACCTCGTGGCCGGCCCCCTCGAGGCGGCTCGACATGTTGCGGCCCATGCGACCCAACCCGATCATCCCCAGCTTCATGGCTTCCTCCTGCGTCGGTTCCGGCGGCGGCCGGGCGGCGTCATCCGCCCACGTGCAGCACCTCGTCGAGCGTCACCCTGCCCGCTCGGAGACCACGCGCACCCAGGGCCAGCAGGTCGCCGGCCGCCTGGGCCTGCTTGAGCGTGGAGAAGCCGTAGGGACGGCCCGGGATGGGCACGTCCTGCCCGTCGGCGCCGAGGACCTGCACGAACACCCCACTGGGGGGGCCGCCCTTGTGCAGCTGTCCGGTGGAGTGCAGGAAGCGGGGCCCGACCCCCCACGTGGTGGCCACCCGCAGGCGGTCGCGCAGCATCACGCGGGCCTTCTGCAGGCAGGTGACGAGCTCGGCGTCGCCCGGGTCGACGAAGGCCTGGAGGGCGATGTAGTCACCCGGCCGGACCTGGTCGAGCAGCGAGGCGAGCGGCACCGGCTCGATGTCGGGAAAACCGTCCTCCAGCACCCGTTCGGTCGCCACCTTGGCCGAGGCGACGTCGGGCTGGTCGAAGGGGTTGATGCCCAGCACCACCCCGGCGAGAGCGACCGCCTGCTCCCAGAGCAGCACCAGGGCCCCGAGGTCGAGAGGTTCCCGGTAGCCCAGCTCCACCACCGGGTGACCGGCCTCCACCAGGTCGTCGAGCCCCGGGCGGTAACCGGTGGACACGAACAGCCGGTCGTCGCCGTAGGACTGCACCCGCCCCAGGGGCTCGTCGGCGACCGGGACGACGCCGGTGCCGGCCTTGCCCGTGGACTCGGCGACGAGCTGCTCGAGCCACAACCCGAAGCTGCCGATCTCGTGGGGCAGCACCAACGTGAGCTTGTCCCGCCCCTGACGGGCGGCGGCGGCCATGGCGGCACCCAGCCGCACCGCCGGGTGGTCGGCGGCGGCGGTGGCCGGACCGGCGACCTCGGCCGCCGCTGCGGCCCGGTCGAGCAGGCCGGCGACGTCGGCGCCGATCAGCGCACCCGGGACCAGCCCGAAGTGGGACAGGGCGGAGTAGCGGCCGCCGATGTCGGGCCGGTTCTCGTACACCCGGCGGAAGCCGCGCTCGCGGGCCAGCGTGGCCAGCTCCGTCCCGTGATCGGTGATGGCGAGGAACCGGGCGCCGTCGCCGCCGGTCAGGTCCCAGAAGTGGGCGAGCTGGCTCCTCGTCTCGATGGTGGCGCCCGACTTGGAGGCGGCCACGAACAGGCAATCGTCGAGGTCGGCCCCCGACGTCACCCGGGCGATGGCGGCGGGGTCGGTGGTGTCGAGCACGTGCAGCTCCAACCCGCCGGCGCCCCGCCCGAACGTGCGCCACAGGACCTCGGGGAACAGGCTGGACCCCCCCATGCCCAGCAGCACGGCCCGGCGCAGGCCGTCGGCGACCGCCTCCGAGGCCATGGCCTCGAGCTCGCCGACCCGCGGGCGCATCTCGGCCACCACCGGCAGCCAGCCCAGGCGGTCGGCCACCTCGGTCGGGTCGTCCTGCCAGAGCGTGTGGTCGCCGGCCCACATGCGAGCGACCGCGTCGGCGTCGGACAACTGCTGCACGGCGGCGTCCGCCGCCGTGGCGACGGGCCCCAGCCGCTGTCGGGTGATCACGGTGCTCCCTCGGTCGGCATGCGTCGGGACCCTACCGGCACCCGCCGGTCGCGGACCCGTTCGGGTGGCTAGGACCGCTGGGCCACCTGGCGGGCGGCGGCGGCGGCGAGGTCGGCGGTGCGCTCGATGTCGTCCCGGGTGTGGGCCAGGCTGGGGAACAGCGCCTCGTACGCTCCCGGGGCCAGGGCCACGCCCCGGTCC
>JAHWKL010000207.1 GCA_019347915.1 Actinomycetota bacterium | reverse complement strand
CTCGACGCTGCGGCCCTCGACCAGCACGGCGTTGATGACATAGCCAGCCAGATCCATGCGCATGGTCCTCCATGGTCATGTCCGCTATGTCTCGCGACAGGGATCCGGGATCTCCTGAAACCGGACACCGCTCCCTCCGCCCGAAGACATCGGAAAGCGCCTTATCCATTTCATCGGCGTCGTCATAGGCACAAGCCATTCCCGACCCAACGTTCGCTTATAGCAGAGTCGCCATCTGTAACTGTATGGACAGCTAACACGTCAGCGGATACGGTCGTCATCACTTGGCGGAATGCTTCAACGACTCCAAGAGTCGGACGCAAATCGCTAACCACATTATTCAGTTTGGCGAGATGATCATATGAACTGAATCCCGTCAGCACTCGCAGCACTCTTCGAAACAGGTTGACGTGGAGGAAAATCAAGTGCCCAGAGAAGTGCGACTCCTCTCGGACGTGCTGAGCGACTTTGCCCGCACCATGGGAACCGACTTCCCCATCCAGGGCATCCTCGACCAGTTGGTGCAGGGCATCGTCGAGGTCCTGCCGGTCACCGCCGCCGGGGTGAGGCTCACCGGGCCGGGAATCGATCCCGGCTACGTCGCCGCCTCGGACCGGTCGGCACTGCACTTCGAGAAGTTGCAGTCGGAACTGGACGAGGGACCGTCCCTGGTGGCCCAGGAGACAGGCACAGCTGTCGTCGTGCCCGATCTACGAGCGCAGCACGACTTCTCGACATTCGGGCCTCTGGCCCTCGACGCCGGGGTGGTGGCGGTCTTCACGTTCCCGCTGCGCAACGGTGATGCGCAGCTGGGCACACTCGACCTGTACCGGGATGCGCCGGGCTTGTTGGACCTCGCCGCCATGACCGCAGCGCAGACACTGGCCGACGTGGCCGCCGCCTACCTCCTCAACGCCCAGGCCCGCGCCGATCTGCAGGACTCTTCCGACCGATCCCGCGCAAGTCTGCTCCACGACCCGCTGACCGGCTTGCCCAACCGGATCCTCCTGCTCGAACGTCTCGAGCATGCTCTGCTTCGAGGCCGCCGGTCCGGGACCATGGCGGCGGTTCTCTTCGCCAACCTCGACGAGTTCACCCTTGTCAACGACACGCACGGCCACCGGGTCGGTGACGAGCTGTTGGTGGCCGTAGCCGAACGACTGGGGAGACAACTGCGGCCCGCCGACACTCTGGCGCGCCTGTCCGGTGACGAGTTCGCCATCCTGTGTGAGGACCTCGTCCAAACAGCAGAGGTGGACGCCATCGCTGCTCGCATCTGTGCCGCCCTCGGCGAACCGTTCGTCCTGTCGATGGGCCAGGTGGACACGACCGCCAGCATCGGTATCGCCGTTGCGGACGAGTCCCACCATCTCCCCGAGGATCTCCTGCACAGCGCTGAGCTGGCGATGCACCAGGCCAAGCGCAAGGGCGGCGCCCGTCACCAGATCATCGACATGGGTGAACAACGCCTGGTGGACGAGCGGGTGAGCCTCCAGCGGGACCTGCGCCAAGCGTGTGCAAGGGACGAGCTACTGCTGGAGTACCAGCCGATCGTCGGTACGGTCGACCGACGCATCATCGGCGTCGAGGCTCTCGTGCGCTGGTTGCACCCGTCCCGCGGATTGGTGTCGCCGGCAACGCTGGTACCGCTCGCCGAACAGTCCGGCACCATCACCGCCATCGGCCGGTGGGTCCTCGAACAGGCGTGCCAGGCCGGGAGCACCTCGGCGCCAGCCGGCGCGCTCCCAGTGTCTGCCAACGTGTCGGCATACCAGTTGATGTCGCCCAACTTCGCCGCCACGGTCGAGGACGTGCTGCTCAGCACCGACACCGACCCCGGGCTGGTCACCCTGGAGGTGACCGAGAGCGTGTTTCTCCAGGACAGCCAGCGTGCCCTCGTCGTCCTCAGGGACCTCAAGCGCCTGGGGGTGACCCTGGCCCTGGATGACTTCGGAACCGGCTATTCCTCGCTCAGCTACCTCAAGCGATTTCCCGTCGACGTCGTCAAGATCGACAGAGGCTTCGTCGCCGACCTCGGGAAGGATCACGCCACCCGTGCCATTGTGTCGTCGGTTGTCGACCTCGCCCACGCCCTGGGGCTCACCGTGGTCGCCGAAGGAGTCGAGACTGTGCAGCAGCACGAGGAGGTCGAGGAGCTGGGCTGCGAGGCCTGTCAGGGCTACTACTTCGCCCGTCCGATGTCGGCCGAAGCCCTGGACGCCTTGATGACCCATCGCGTCGCTGACGGCAACCCCCGGTTGCCGGTGGATGCCTGAACCTCGACGCGGCGGCCGCCGCACCCTGGAACCGATGAGCTCCTACGGTCGTCAGGAGGAGCATGCGCCTTCTGCCCATCGTCGTGTCCGTCCTCCTGGCCGGCGCCGCCTGCGGCGGTGAACGCCCCACCTCGGTCACCAGCTCTGGCAAGGGACGACCATCCGACGCCCCGTCGGCAGACGCTACGAACACCCGCTACACCGCCACCACCACGGTGCTGGAGTCCCCGGACCACGGCCCCCAGCTGTGCCTGGGCGGGGTGCAGGAGTCCTACCCGCCCCAGTGCGGCGGTCCGGACGTCATCGGCTGGGACTGGGACGTCGTCCAGGGCGAGGAGTCAGCCAACGGCACGACGTGGGGCACCTACACCGTCGTCGGCACGTGGGACGGCGAGGCTCTCACTGACCGAGCCGGCGGCATCGCCGGAACCGCCCGACTCGAGAGACAGGGACCAGCCTCGGTTCTCGACGCCGTGCCCCGAGCCCGAGGCCGGGTGGAAGGTGGTCGATGAATCGACGGCCTCGGAGCAGGCCATGCAGGCCGCCATCGAGTACGCCCGATCCCAACCCACGGTCTGGGGCGTGTGGATGGACCAGTCGATCAACCCGGTGTTCGACGAGGATCCCATCGACGAGTCGAGGACGAACGACCCGACCAGGTCCATCCTGAACGTCAGCTTCACGGACGACCTCGAGGCGCACGAGGCGGCCATCGGCGAGATCTGGGGCGGGCCCCTCTGCGTGAGCGAGGCGCCGGTCAGCGCCGCCGAGCTGGCCGAGATCCGGGCCGAGGTGGAGGCCGATGTCGGCGACTTCCTGTCCAGCTCGATCAACGAGATGGATGGCCGAGTCGAGATCGGCGTGGTGGTCGACGACG
>JAHWKL010000206.1 GCA_019347915.1 Actinomycetota bacterium | reverse complement strand
GGTCGACGCACAGGGCACAACGGGTGCAGATGTCCTCGTCGACCACGAAGATGACGTGGTCGTCGGGGTCGATGCCCGGAGCCGGCGTGTTGTCGCCCTCGGCCACCGCCTCGGTCGAGAGCATGTGGATGCACTTCCACGGGCAGATGTCGACACAGCCCTCGCACATGATGCACTCGGACTGGTCGATGTGCAGGAACTGCTTGGGCTTCACCGCCTTGGAGAGATCTCCGGGCTCTACCTCCTTGAGGACGTAGTCGCCCGAGAAGGTGGGCATCGGGGGGTTGGCATCGGTCTTGGCCATGGGATCACGCCTTCCTGGTCAGCTTGACGAGGGGACGGCCGAACGGAGAGGTCTCGAGCTCGGGACGGTCCTTGCGCTTGGGCTTGCCGCGGTCCTGCCACATCGCCCACACCGCGAGGTGGGCGGCGAGGAAGACCCCGTAGATGACGGTGGCCACCGCGTCCTTCAGCACCAGGTAGGTCAGCTCGAAGGGCAGCACCGTGGTGAAGATCTCGCCGGGGCCGGCCAGCAGCTGGTCGGACCGCCAGTTGAGCTCGTTCTCGGCCCACGTCAGCCACTGGTGGGGCACGACCCCGTAGGCGAGGAAGAACACGAAGAAGGCGAACGTCGCCGCCGCCATGGCCTCGCCCCAGGTGAGGGAGGCGTCAGCCGGCCGGCGCTTCATGTAGGCCATGGCCCCGGCGATGGAGGCCACGGTCACCAGGAACGTCACAGCGAAGGCGACCACCGACGACCTCCTCCCTCCTGGTCGTGGACCGACTCGTGAAAGTTCTCACATCGTACGCGGGTGACCCCATGGAAGCTACCCACCACCCGCCTTCCGGGCCTTCCCTGGTCTACCACCGCCGCCGCGGGGTGGCACATCGTCGGGCCGCAACCCGGTCGCCGCCGTTCGGGGGATGACTTGGCCCTTGCCCGGTGGGCGAACGTAGTGTGAGGCCCGCAGGCAGCGGTGGCCGAGCTGGTGGAGGTGGGTGTTGACCGAGATTCCCGAGCACCTGCTGGCCCGGTCGCGCGAGCGACGGGCCGCGCTCGGGCTGGGAGGCGGCGACCAGGGCGACACGGATGCCGCCGCCCCCTCGCAGGCGAACCAGGACGCCGACGCGGCGCCGGAGAAGGCGCCGGCAGCGAAGGCACCGGCCGCCCCGCCGGCGCCGGCGGAGCCGCCTGCGCCTCCCCCTCCCCCGCCGCCCTACGTGACCGCCGCCCAGAGCCGCCCCAACATCCCCCGGTGGGCGGTACCCGTCCTCGCCTTCCTCCCGATCTGGGCCATCGTCTACGCCGGCGTCCTCGACGTGCCCGAGCAGGCCATCACCGACCCCGTGCTGGCCCAGGGCGAGGAGGTCTACAGCTCCTGCGCCGGCTGCCACGGCGGCGGCGGGGAGGGCGGCACCGGGCCGCCTCTCAACGGCGGCGAGGTCCTCCTGACCTTCCCCGATCCCCAGGACCACATCGAGTGGGTCACCGAAGGGTCGCCCGGCGGCGGGACGCCCTACGGCAGCCCTGACCGGTCCGGCGGCCAGCAGATCTCCCAGGGCGGCATGCCCGGCTTCGGCGAGCAGCTCTCCGAGGAGGAGATCATCGCCGTGGTCCGCTACGAGCGCGAGGTCCTCAGCCAGGAGGAGGGCTCGGCCCTGGCCGCTGAGGGGGGCTCGTCCTCCGGCGGCGAGGCCGAGGCCGAGGGCGGCGACATCGGGAGCGAGGGAGGCGGCGCCAGCGAGGGCGGCGCCGAGTCCGGGGGCGGCGAGCCCGCCGGCGACAGCTGACCGGCCCCGTGGCACCGCCCCGGCCCCAGGTCCTGGTCGTGGGCGGCGGGCCCGCGGGGGCGGCCACCGCCTACTGGCTGGCCGAGGCCGGCCACGACGTCCTCGTCGTCGAGCGCAAGACCTTTCCCCGGGACAAGACCTGCGGTGACGGCCTCACGCCGCGTGCCGTGCGCCAGCTGGCCGACATGGGCCTCGAGGACCGCTTGGCCGCCGACCACCATCGCTTCGACGGCCTGCGGGCGGTGGCCCACGGGGTGACGCTGGAGCTGCCGTGGCCCGATCACCCGACGTTCCCGCCGTACGGCTACGTCGTGCGCCGGCGCCATCTCGACGAGATGGTCGCCGAGCACGCGGTCAAGGCCGGCGCCACCCTGTGGCAGGGGACCGAGGCGGTGGCGCCGATCGTCGAGCGGGGGCTCGTCGCCGGCGCCGTGGTGCGCCGGGCCGGCTCGACGGCCACCGAGGAGGTGCGGGCGCCCTACGTCGTGGTGGCCGACGGCGCCAACTCCCGCTTCGGCCGGGCGCTGGGGACGGTCCGCGACCGCTCGTACCCGCAGGGCATGGCCATCCGCGGCTACTGGCGCAGCGACCGCCACGACGACCCCTGGATCGAGAGCTCGCTCGACGTGCGCGACCGGGCGGGGCGGTCGCTGCCCGGCTACGGGTGGGTCTTCCCGCTGGGGGACGGGACCATCAACGTCGGCATCGGCCTTCTGTCGACCTTCCGGGACTGGAAGAAGGTGAACACGTCGCACCTCATGGACGAGTTCGCCGCCACCGCCCCGTCGTCGTGGGGCATCAGCCCGGAGACCCAGCTGGGCAGGCCCACGGGAGGGCGGCTGCCCATGGCCGGCTCGGTCGGGCCCAAGGCAGGCCCCACCTTCCTGGTGGTGGGCGACGCCGCCGGCTCGGTGAACCCGTTCAACGGCGAGGGCATCGACTACGCCTACGAGACGGGCCGCATGGCGGCCGGTCTCATCGACGAGGCGCTCGAGACCGACTCCGCCATGCCGCTGGCCCGCTACCCACAGCTGCTCGAGGCGGAGTACGGGCTGTACTTCCGGGTGGCCCGCGCCTTCGCGGTGGTGATCGGCCAACCGGCGCTGATGCAGCAGCTGACGCGCGTGGGCGTGCAGTCGCGCAGCCTCATGGAGTGGGTGTTGCGGATCATGGCCAACCTGCTGCGACCCGACGAGCTCGGTCCTGCCGAGGCGGCCTACAAGGCGGTCGCCGCCATCGCCCGCGTCGTCCCCGAGCGCGTCCCGGCCTGACGGTCATCGGTCCACGCGACGAGTAGGCGTCGCGGGTCGAGTTCGCCGGGCGAGGACGAAGGCCCTACTGGGTGTCGAGGGCGATCTGGCCGTGGGG
>JAHWKL010000205.1 GCA_019347915.1 Actinomycetota bacterium | reverse complement strand
GAGTCGGGAGAGCAGCTGCTGGAGGCGTCCATGCCCGCCCTGGCCAGTCTCCTCCGCACCGTGCGGGGGATGCTGAACCGCTACCGCACCGGGACCTGACACCACGCTGCCTGACACCACGCTGGCAGGGCGCGCCACGGCGTAGCATCTCGGCGATGGATCCGTCGTCACGGCGCCGGCGCCGGCTGGCGTCTTCTCGCTGAGCATGACGGCAGCGGACCGGCACCCCGGCACTCCGCCCCTCGGTCGCCGGCGGGGACCGGTCGGCTGGCTGTGGTTCGCCGCCGGCTCGCTCTCGGTCGCCCTGGGCGGCATCGGCATCGTCGTGCCCGGTCTGCCCACCACCGTGTTCTTCATCGTGGCCGCTGCCTGCTTCGCCCGCTGCAACCCGCGCTTCGAGCGATGGGTCCTCGATCTGCCCCGCATCGGTCCCCTGGTCCGCGACCACCGGGCGGGGCTGGGGATGCCCCGCCGGGCCAAGGTGCTGGCGGTGGCCATGATCCTGGTGGCGGCCGGTGCCAGCGGGCTATTGGCCATCGATCATGCCGTCGTGGGGGCCCTGGTGATCGCCCTCGGGCTGGTCGGCGCCTCGTATGTCGCGTTCCGGGTGCCCACCCGCGAGCGGGTGCTGGCCGCGAGGGGGCAGGTGGCGTCCTGAGGAACGCCGCCGGCGGTGGCCGCCGGCGAGGGACCGCTACCCGGGGAGCAGGCGAGCGCCGCCGGCACCGCCGAGCAGGGGCTCGGCGGCGATGCCGAGGGCCACCACGGCGACGGCGGCCACCAGGGTCCCGGCGTAGGCCCAGCGCCCGAGCACCGGCACCGGCGCCGGCAGCGGCTCGAGGTAGGCGGGGGCGATGACCCGGAGGTAGTAGGCCAGCGACACCACCGTGTTGGCCACGGCGAGCACGGCCAGCCAGGTGTAGCCGGCGTCGACGGCGGCGCCGAACAGGGCCACCTTGGCGGCGAAGCCGGCCAGGGGAGGGATGCCCACCAGGGACAGCAGCGCCAGCACCAGGACGGCGGCCAGGACCGGCCGGGCGGTGGCCAGCCCGGCGTAGGACGCCCGGTCCCGCCGGCCCCGCAGCTCGACCACCACGCCGAAGGCGGCGAGGTTGGCGGCGGCGTAGGCGGCGAGGAAGAACACCAGGGAGGGCACGGCCAGCTCGCTGCGGCCCAGGGCCACCACGGCCATGAGCCCGTAGCCCGATTGCGACACCGCCGACCAGCCGAGGAGCCGGCGCACGTCGTCCTGGCCGAGGGCGGCGAGGTTGCCCAGTGTCATGGTGGCGGCGGCCAGGACGGCCACCAGCGGCCGCCAGCCCACCGCCGCTTCGGGCAGCGTGCCGGCGAGCCGGGCCAGGGCGACCAGGGCGCCCACCTTGGGGGTCACGGTGAGGAAGGCAGCCGAGGGAGCAGGGGCGCCGTCGGCCACGTCGGCCACCCAGGCGTGGGCGGGCACGGCGCCGAGCTTGAAGGCCAGCCCCAGCACCACCAGGCCGGTGGCGGCGACCAGGGCCACCGGGTCGGCGCCGGGTAGCGCCTCTCGCAAGCCCGGCAACGTGGTGGTGGCCCCGAGGCCGAAGAGCAGCACCGCCCCGTAGACCATGGCGCCGTTGGTCAAGGCCCCGAGCAGGTAGTACTTGATCCCGGCCTCGCCGGAGCGGGCGTCGCTGCGGTGGAAGGCGGCCAGGACGTACCCGGTGGCCGACGACAGGAGGACGCCCAGCAGCAGGGCCATGAGGTCGGCGGCGCCGGCGAGCACCACCGCGCCCAGCGCCGACAGCAGCAGCAGGGTGTGGTACTCCCCCCCACGGGCGTCGGTGGCGAACCACTCCACCGACAGCACCACGACCACGGCGGTGACGGCGAGCACCACGAGCTTGGCCCACACCGCGGTGTCGTCCGCGGCGTAGGTGTCGAAGAACGTGGTGGTCTGGCTGCCGCCGAGCATGGCCACCGAGGCGACCCCGGCGACGCCGACGGTGGCCACGGCCAGCCCGGCGCACCATCGCTGGGCCGAGCGGGGAGCGAACAGGGCGACGACGAGCACGACCACGGCGCCGATCACCAGCACGATCTCGGGCGTGACGTCGCCCACGGGCATCGACATGCCCCCCATGCCGTCCATGCCGTCCACGCCGCTCACGAGCCCACCAGGGCCGAGGCGGTGGCCTCGATCACGTCGAGCACCCACGCCGGCGCCACGCCGATGCCCACGGTGAGGGCCAGGAGGGGCACCAGGGCCAGCACCTCGGTGCGGCTGAGGTCGGGCCACGACGTCCACCGCTCGGGCAGCGGGCCGAGGAACACCCGCTGCAGCATGCGCAGGAAGAACGCGGCGGTGAGCACGATGCCGAGCAGCCCGACGGCGGCGAGCGCCGGCTGGACGGCGAAGGTGCCGGCGAAGATCTGGAACTCGGCGACGAAGCCGGCCAGGCCGGGCAGGCCCAGGCTGGCGAAGGCCATCAACGTGGCGGCGCCGGTCATGGCCGGGGCCCGGGCGGCGAGGCCACCGAAGGAGTCCATGTCGTAGGTCTCGCCCCGGGCCCACACCGACCCGGCGAGCAGGAACAGGGCGCCGGTGATGAGGCCGTGGGCGACCATCTCGAGGGTGGCGCCGCTGAGGGCGAGGGATCGGGCGCCGGCGTCACCCGAGCCGGCGGCCGCGGCGGCGGCCACCCCCAGCATCACGTAGCCCATGTGGTTCACGCTGGAGTAGGCGATCATCCGCTTGAGGTCGGTCTGGGCCAGGGCCACCAGCGCCCCGTAGACGATGCTCACCACCGCCACCACGCCCACCACCGTCGAGAAGCGCTCGAAGGTGTCCGGCATCATCGACAGCACGATGCGGACGAAGCCGTAGGTCCCCATCTTCAGCAGGACCCCGGCGAGGATGGTCGACGCCGGCGCCGGGGCGTCCACGTGGGCCGGCGGGAGCCAGGTGTGGAAGGGCACGATGGGCGTCTTCACTCCGAGGCCCACGGCGAAGCCGAGGAACACCAGCACGCTGCGCACCCCGTTGGCCCCCAGGGGCTGTTGGCGGATGAGCTCGGCCATGTCGAAGGTGCGGGGATCCGACGACAGGTACAGGCCGAGGATGGCCAGGAGCATGGCCAGCGACCCGGCCAGGGTGTAGAGGAAGAACTTGAGCGCCGAGCGCTGG
>JAHWKL010000204.1 GCA_019347915.1 Actinomycetota bacterium | reverse complement strand
AGCGTCCTGGCCCGATCCAGACCGCTCTGGGTCTCACGAAGCGCGCGGAGGAGCGACGCCGAGGCAGCAGCGGTGTCACCTTCCGCTAGGCGGAGGAGTGCCATTCCCGGCTGTGGATCGAACCCCCGTTCGCTGGCCTGCCGGTAGGCCGCGTCGGCGCCCCGCAGCGCGCCTCGCAGGCGCAGCACCTCGCCCTGCCGGTATCTCGCGGCGGCGGCCGCCATTGGGTCTACTTCGTCGATGGGCGGCTCACAGGCTTGCTCGGCCATCTCCAGCGCCGCGTCCCATCTGCCATGGCGCTGTTCCAGCGCCGCCAGTTGTGACAGCGACCGGGACCGGAAGGCCACCATCCCCTCCTGCTGGTCACACCATCGGGCCAGCGCGCGGGTCCATGCGTCGCAGCGGTCGAGCTCGAAGGCCTCGTCGCTGGTATCCACCGCACCGGTGAGGGCCAGCCCGGCCACGGGAGGCCAGACCTCCCCGGCGACGACCAGCGTCACCGACTCGTCCAGCAGCGCCATGCCCTCAGGCACTCGGTGAGACCTCACCAAGGCGCGCCCTTGGACGGTGAGCGCCATGGCGAGCACGTCCGCATCGCCGAACCGACGGCCGACGACGACCGCCTGCGCCGCAATGTCCGCGGCGCCTGCGGGATCGTCTTGCATGACCAATTGTTCGTACGCCACCGGGATCAGCAGATGCCCGGCCTCAGCCCCCTGGTCCTCGTGTTCCACCAGAGCTTTTGCCTGAGCAACCCACGCCGAGCAGGCGCTCATCGAAACCGGCAGACATCCCGCTGCCTCAGCGACTTCCCCCGCGCTTAACTTCTCGAGCCCGATCCGAGCGGCACAACGTGCCGCCTGGTGGACATCTCCTCGGTGAAGGTGCAGCTGATAAGCCCGCAGCCGGGCCTGTCGGCAGTCGTGGCCGCGGCCACACAGGAACGCCGCCGTCGCCAACAACTCCAGATCATCCACCGCCAGCGCAGACCGACGGTCCAGCTCGTTCAGCGCCTCGTAGGCGTCAAGCCAGCGTCGGTCCGCAGCGGCCTGGCGGGCGCCCTCGAGACTGTTCTCACCCGCGCCTCGCCACACACCCGAGCGGGCTCCCATGAAGCAAGCCTACGCGCCGACCTCATCGTCGGCGGGTAGCGCGAAACAGCTGCAGCGGTCGCCCCTGCTCACCTCTAGGCCCACCCCAATGCCCCCGGCAGGGCGATGGTGGAGCGGCCTATCGGCGAATAGCACCTCAGGTCAGGCCGTCTAACGGGAACGAACAACGGCTGCTCGATTCCCCATATCCCGTATTATGGGGACTATGGTGGGGCCCGTGGCCAGAGCCGCCCGCCTCTCGCCCTCGTCCCGCTTCGCCGAGCTGGTCGACGCCTGGCTCCATCAGCTGGGCACGACCAAGCCGGCGGCCAACACCGTGGCCGCCTACCGCCGAGACCTGGAGGGCGGCGGTGGTGGGCCACGCCGAGGTCGCCGAGGTGGTCCCGGAACCGGGTAGCCACGTATTCGGGACCGTTGTCGCTCAACACGGCCCGCACCGGCCAGCCCAACCGTCGGAAGTGGCGCTGGACGTGGGTGATGAACCGGCGGGTGTGCTCGGCGGTGGGGGGGCCGAGGACGATCTGGATGATGGCCCAGCGGGTGGCGGTGTCCACGGCGGTGAGCTGGTACACCTTCCCGACGCCTTTGAGCTTGCCGATGTAGAAGCTGTCGAGGGCAACGAGATCGCCCGGTCGGCCGGCCCAGTGGCAGAAGCCGAACACCTCGTCAGCCACTGGTTCGCTCACCAGTCCGCCCACCAGCGCCGCCAGGGCAGCCCTAGACCTAGTGCCGCGTCAGGCAACGTTTGCGCGCTTCACAAGTTCACGTAGTGCCTGGTTGTGCGCGTTGCGATTCCGCCAGGCGATGTAGCGCCGGATCATCCGCGCCTTTGCCTGGTGGCTCTCGTGGTCGGTGCCGTCGAGGGCGAAATAGCGCAGGGCGGTGAACTGAGCCTCGATGCGGTTGAGCCAGCTGGCGTGGAACGGGACGTAGGCCAACTCGACGTTGTTGGCGGCCGCCCACTCGTCGAGCTCGGAACGACCGGCGACGGCTCGCTTCAGCGCGTCCTTCCACCCGATGGAGTTGGTCGAACCGGGGCCGATCACCCTCGCACCGAGGCCGTCACGACGCCGAGGCCGCTCTCGACCTGCCAGTCCAGCTCCTGGCCGCCCATTCCCGCGTATCGCCCGGGCCGGTGAATGATCGGGGTTAACGGATGATGCGTCACCGACCATGCGATCTCGGTTCGGCCGTCGAGCAGGTGACCAAGCCTGGGAACCTCTTTGGATTTGCCTGGAACACCCAGTTCCCCACGTGAGAAGCCCTCTTCTGCCAGTGAAGCGGTCACCACACCACGAGCAGCGGACCGTGTGGCACGAAGTTCTTCTTGAGTGGTCGACCGGTGACATGCGCCCGCAGTTCGCTGAACGGCTTCGGCGGGAACAGCCGATGCAACTCATCCACTCGGTAGAAGCCGCCGAAGAAGCCAGGACCGTGACGCTGGTCGTCAGCGTCTTCCTCAGCCGCCACGGGTTCTCTTAGATGAGACCACTTCCGCGGCGGGAAACCCGTGCCCGACTCGACGTACTCGCCGAACGTCGCGCCCCAGGCGGCCTGGGGCAACCTTGGCCCCCACGACTCGTAGAACAGCACCGGACCGCCAGTGCCAACGTCTTGAACGAAACTCCGCATGAACTCCCAGGCATTGGTACCGAAGACCACCGTCGTCATGCCCGCAGCTTCCGCTGCTTCGAGATGCCCCTGGCCGATCGGTAGGAGGAGACCGGTCGCCATGCGTTCAACGCTCCATGTAAGTCGGCAGCTTCACACTGTGCCTCCCGACGCTGTCCTCGCCAAAAGCCACACCTCGATCCGAGCGCCCGGCTCCTCGTCTCGGCCACTCGCCGCTTCAACGCGCGCACGGCCTCTTTGGGGGTCTTGCCCTCGGCGAGCTTGCGTTCGTAGAAGGCACGGCCGGGGGTGCCGGCGTGGCCGATCTGGGTGACGGCGATGAGGTGCATGGCGTGGTTCAGCTTGCGGTTCCCGCGCGGGTTCAACCGATGCCGAGCCTTCGGACCCGACGACGCTTCGATCGGAGCAGTCCCGTTGTAGGAGGCGAACTTCTCCTTGGTCGCGAACCGGGCTGGATCACCG
>JAHWKL010000203.1 GCA_019347915.1 Actinomycetota bacterium | reverse complement strand
AAGGCGCCGCAGTGCGCCGGGGTGATCCACGGCGACTTCGAGCGCGGCTTCATCAAGGCGGAGTGCATCCGTTGGGACGAGCTGCTCGAGCTGGGTTCGTGGGCCAAGGCGCGGGAGGTCGGCAAGTTGCGGATCGAGGGCAAGGACTACGAGGTCGCTGACGGCGACGTGCTCGAGTTCCGCTTCAACGTCTGAGAGCCGGTGACCTCCGGTGCCGTGGCTGCTGCGCGACGACGAGGTGCTGGCCTCGTTGGAGGTGGCCACCTCAATGGCCGATCGCAGCCGGGGTCTCCTCGGGCGCGAGGGGATCGAGGGCGCCCTGCTGCTGCGACCGGGCCGGTCGGTGCACACGCTGGGCATGCGCTTCGACCTCGACGTGGCCTTCTGCGACGCCGGGATGGTCGTGCTCGACACCGTGACCATGCGCCGGTGGCGCCTGGGGCTGCCTCGCTGGCAGGCCCGGTGCGTGCTGGAGGCCGAGGCCGGCGCCTTCGACCGGTGGCGCCTGCGTCCCGGGGACCAGCTGGAGGTGCGGTGATGGCGTGGCGCCGGTTCGCCCCCGCCCCCGTTCTTTGTCGGTTCGACCACCGTGGCGGTGGGGAATCCGACAGAGAACGAGGCGGAGCGGTGCCGTGATGAGCTCGGCCGGCGTCCTCGTGGTGGTGGGCACGCCCATCGGCAACCTCGACGACCTCACGCCCCGGGCGGTGGAGGCGCTGGCCGGCGCCGACCTGGTGGTGTGCGAGGACACCAGGCGGGCGCTCAAGCTGTTCTCGGCCGCCGGCGTGCCCCCCCGCCCGATGCTGGTGGCCAACGACCACACCGAGGCCGGACAGGTGACCAAGGTCCTGGAGCGCCTCCGTGCGGGGGCCACGGTGGCGCTCACCAGCGACGCCGGGTTGCCGGGCATCTCCGATCCCGGCGAGCGGCTGGTGCGGGCAGCGGCGAGCGAGGGGTTCGAGGTGCGGGTGGTCCCCGGGCCCTCGGCCGCCCTGGCCGCCCTGGTGGTCAGCGGGATGGCCACCGGGCGCTTCGTGTTCGAGGGCTTCCTGCCCCGCCGGGGCTCGGGCCGCGACGAGCGGCTGACCGCCCTGGCCGGCGAGCGCCGCACCATCGTGCTCTACGAGGCCCCGCACCGGGTGAGCCGCACGCTGTCCGACCTTGCCTCCGCCCTCGGCCCCCGCCGGCGGGTCGCCGTGTGCCGCGAGCTCACCAAGCTCCACGAGGAGACGTGGCGGGGCGCGCTCGAGGACGCCGTGCGCCGGAGCGAGGAGGTGGAGCCCCGGGGCGAGTACGTGATCGTGGTCGACGGGGCGCCGGCGCCGGCGGACGCCACCGACGACGAGCTGTCAGTGGCCCTGCACCGCCTGCGGGCCGACGGGCTGTCCACCCGCGACGCGGTGGCCGAGGTGGCGTCGGTCTACGGGGTCCCCCGCCGGCGGGTCTACGACCTCGCCACCCGCCAGTAGCGCTGCGCAGTCCGCACAGCTCGCTTCGCTCGGGAGAAGGCTCGGTGCCGCCTCCGGCGGCGCGCATCTCCGCTCCGTCCGGCCAAGCCGGCTGCGCCGGCGGCTGGACGGGCGCCGGCGGATCATCGCCGGGGTGACGCTGCGCAGTCCGCCAGGCGGAGCAGCGACGCAAGCCTGTCCAGCTCCGTGCAACGGGCGCCGGCGGATTATCGCCGGCGGTAGCGCTGCGCAGTCCGCCAGGCGGAGCAGCAGACGCAGCTCGTCCAGCTCCGTGCAACGGGCGCCGGCGGATTATCGCCGGCGAAAATCAAACTGTCACACCTCCTCCTTAGGGTCCCCGACATGGACCTCTCCGCCGTGCTCCCCGCCCTCGTGCTGCTCGCCCTGGCCGCCGCCGTGGGGCTGGCCGCCGGCCTGGCCCTGCGCCGTCCGAGGACGGCGGGGGGTGACGTGGTCGACACCGTGGTCGCCGTGGCCGACGAGCGCCTCGGCGCCACCCGCCATCAGATCGACGGGCAGCTCCGGGCGCTGCACGGCGAGCTCGAACGGGTGACCGCCACCGTGACCCGCCTGGAGCGCGAGCGCTCCGTCCAGCACGGCGAGCTCAAGGCCCAGCTCGAGGCCACGGTCGAGCAGACGGCGACCCTGACCTCCACCGCCGGCGCGCTGCGGGAGGTGCTCGCCAGTCCCAAGGCCCGGGGCCAGTGGGGAGAGCGCATGGCCGAGGACGTGCTGCGGCTCGCCGGGATGGTCGAAGGGGTCAACTACGTCAAGCAGCGTCACATCGCCGCCGGAACCGTTCCCGACTTCACCTTTCTGCTGCCCCGGGGCCTGGTGCTGCACATGGACGTCAAGTTCCCCGTGGCCAACTACGCCCGCTGCCTCGAGTCCGGCGGCGACCACGAGCGTGCCCAGTACCGCGAGGCCTTCCTGAAAGACGTGCGGGCCCGGGTCAGAGAGCTCACCGGGCGGGGGTACGTCGACACCGCCAACGGCACGGTGGGCTACCTGTTGCTGTTCATCCCCAACGAGAGCGTCTACGCCTTCGTCCACGAGCACGATCCCGGGCTGGTCGACCTGGCGCTCGCCCACAAGGTGGTCCTGTGCTCACCGCTGACCCTCTTCGCCGTGCTGGCGGTGGTGCGGGAGGCCGTCGAGGCGTTCTCGGTCGAGCGCACGTCGGGTGAGATCCTTGACGTGCTGGGCAGTTTCAGTGCCCAGTGGGAGCGGTTCTGCGAGTCGCTCGACAAGGTCGGGCGGGCCGTCGAGAGCGTGGAGCGGGCCTACCAGGAGCTGGCGGGCACTCGCCGCCGGGCGCTCGAACGGCCCCTCGTCCGGGTGGACGAGCTCCGCCGCCAACGCTGCTCGCCCTCTGCCACCGAGCCGGTGGGCGGCGACGGGCTCCGTCTGGTGGACGACCACCCCGCCGCGTCTGGCGCCGCCCGGCCGTAAGGCCGCACGGTCGGTCGGGTCGCTCAGGCGCCGACGAGCTCCCGCTCGCCGTGGGTGCACTTCCGGCGCAGCTTCAGCATGGCCCTGGCCTCGATGTGGCGGATGCCTTCCTTGGTGAGCCCGAAGCGCCGGGAGACCTCCTCCAGGGTTCGGGGCCTGCCCCGGTCCAGCCCGTAGCGAAGGTAGAGGACCTCCCGCTCGCGGAAATCGAGCCTCGACAACAGCTCGGTCACCTGGGCCGGCAGCATGGAATCGAAGACCTGCTGGTCGGGAGCCATGGCGGCGCTGTCCTCCACCAGGTC
>JAHWKL010000202.1 GCA_019347915.1 Actinomycetota bacterium | reverse complement strand
TGGCCGCGGCCCGGACCATGGCGGGCCCGCCGATGTCGATCATCTCGATCGAGGGGTCGGACCGGAAGGGGTAGAGGTTGGCCACCACCAGGTCGACCGGCGAGATCCGGTGGCGCTCGAGGTCGGCGGCGTGCTCGGGCGAGGAGCGATCGGCGAGGATGCCCCCGTGCACCGCCGGGTGCAGCGTCACGACGCGGTGGTCCAGCATCTCCGGCCACCCGGTCACCTCCTCGACGCCCTGCACCGGCAGGCCGGCCTCGGACAGGGCCCGGGCGGTCCCGCCGCTGGAGACCAGCTCCCAGCCCAGCTCGACCAGGCCGGCGCCGAGGGTGGCCAGGCCGGTCTTGTCGTAGACCGACAGCAGTGCCCTCACCGTCGCTCCTCGCCCCCCGAGCGTCGCTCTCCGGGCCTCGCCGTGAGGTCGCCGGCCCCGGCGGAGACGGTGCCCTGGGCCTGGATGAACTCACGGATGGTGCGGGGATAGAGCATGCGCTCGGTCTCCTTGATGCGCTCGTGCAGGCGATCGACGGTGTCACCGGGCAGGACCGGCACCGCCTGCTGGGCCAGGATGGGGCCGGCGTCGACCTCGAGGGTGGCCAGGTGCACGGTGCACCCGGTGACCTTCACCCCCGCCTCCAGCGCCTTCTCGACGGCGTGCCATCCGGGGAAGGCGGGCAGCAGGGCCGGGTGCGTGTTGAGGATCCGCCTGGGATAGGCGTCGTGGATGGGCTCGTCGAGCACCGTGCCGAACCCGGCCATGGCCACCAGCTCCACGCCGCGGTCGGCGAGCACGTCCACCACCCGGTGGGTGTAGGCCCGGCGGTCGAAGTCGGGCCCGAAGCTGGACCGCTCGACCAGCACCGCCTCGACGCCGGCCAGCGCCGCCACCGAGGTGGCCCGGCAGGGCCGGTCGACGACCACGACGACGACGTCGATGTCCTCGTCGAGGATGGCCTCCAGGATGGTCCCGCTGCCGGAGGCGAGGACGGCGGTGCGCACCGGCCCGACCGTAGTCCCCTCACTCCAGAGGCGGGTCCTGGCAACTCGAGGTGCCGCCGCCCGGGCCGGCGGGCTCGGTGCGGGGGTAGGGCTCCACGAAGCCCGAGCCCGGGTCGTCGCCGGTCAGGAAGCGGGCGACCGCCCGGGCGATGCCCTCGGCCTCGGCCTGCTGCACGTCGGGACGGGCCAGCAGCGCCGCCTCGGCCGGGTTGGAGAGGAACAGGGCCTCGGACAGCACCGCCGGCACCCCGGCCGAACGCCGAAGGATGCCGTAGTAGTCACCGCCGGCGGCATTGGGCCGGTACTTGGCGCCGGCGTCGAGATCGGCCTCCCACGGCACACCCTCGAACCGGGAGAACGTGGCCACCAGCTCCTCGTAGAGCAGGCCCGCCAGGCGCCGCGAGTCGGGGGAGGCGATCTGGAAGTAGGTCTCCGTCCCCGGACGGGGGGAGGGCCCGTCCGCCTCGCCGTTGTGGTGGATGGAGACGAAGGCCCGGGGCTGCAGGTTGGTGGCGATCTCGGCCCGAGGCCCCAGGGCCATGCGGTAGTCGGCGGTACGGGTGAGCACCACCGTGGCCCCGGCCGCCTCCAGCAGGTCCCGGGTCCGCTCGGTGACGGCCAGGTTGAGGGCGGCCTCGGTGAGCCCGTTGCTCCCCACCGCTCCCGTCTCCACGCCGCCGTGGCCGGGGTCGAGCACGACCGTGGCCCCGAACAGCGGGGTGCCGCCGGCGACCACGGTCTCCCGGGCGCAGGGGGTGCGCACCAGGAAGCCCTCGCCCTGGCGGGCCAGCACCGGGACCACCACGCCGGTCCCCGTGACCAGCGCCTTGACCTCGTCACCGGGCTCTGCCGGCGGGAGCGGGGGCAGCGGCGCCGGCGGGGCCGGCGCCGGCACCGGGGCCGGCGCCGACCTCCCGGCGGAGGCGCGCGAGAGGGGGGGCTCCTCGCTCTGGGAACAGCCGGCGACCCCCAGCAGCGCCGCCGCCGTCAGGGCCAGGATCCGCCCTCGCACCTGCCCATGCTGGCGGCTCCGGGGTAGGACCGGCGCGCCAGGTACCGCCCCCCCTCGTTCTTTTCCGGTTGCCCTCGGCGAGGGTGTGGGTGCGGGTGCGGGTGTGGGCGTCAGCGCCCGGCGACGAGCGAGGCGACCAGGGCGGCGGCCTCGCTGGGGTTGCCGCCCACGGCCACGCCCGCCTGCTTCAGGGCCCCGATCTTGGCCTGGGCCGTGCCCCGGTTCCCGGAGACGATGGCGCCGGCGTGCCCCATCCGCCGGCCCGGTGGCGCCGTCTGCCCGGCCACGTAGGCCACCACCGGGGTGGTCATCCCGTCGGCCACGAACTCGGCCGCCTCTTCCTCCGCCGAACCCCCGATCTCGCCGATCAGCAGGACGGCGGTGGTGTCGGGATCGGCCTCGAACGCAGCCAGGCAGTCGACGAAGGTGGTGCCGGGCACGGGGTCACCGCCGATGCCCACGCAGGTGGTCTGGCCGATGCCGGCCCGGGTCAGCTCGTGCAGCGCCTGGTAGGTGAGCGTCCCCGAGCGGCTGACGATGCCGACCGGGCCACCGCCCATGGCGATCTCGCCGGCGGTGATGCCGATGTTGCACCTGCCGGGACTGATGACGCCGGGGCAGTTGGGCCCGAGCAGGCGCACCTCGGGGAAGTGGCGGGCCAGCCTCGAGCGCAGGAGGGCCTGGTCGTGGGTGGGCACGCCCTCGGTGATGACCACGACCAGCTCGACCCCGCCCTCGGCCGCCTCCAGGACCGCCGCCATCACCGCCGGGGCGGGAACGAAGATGCACGAGGCGGTGGCGCCGGTGGCCGCCACGGCCTCGCCCACGGTGGCGTAGACGGGCACGCCCTCGACGTCGCTGCCCGCCTTCTTGGGGTTGGTGCCGGCCACAACCAACGTGCCGTAGGCCCGGTTGCGCAGCCCGTAGAAGCGGCCCTGGCTGCCGGTGAGGCCCTGGTAGACCACGCGCGTCGTCTCGTCGACGAAGATGGTCACGGGGCCCGCCGACCCCACGTCCGCCGAGCGGGTCCTGTCACCGGCGCCACCCGCGTGCCCGCCGGACGGGTCCTGTCACCGGCGGGACTCCTTCCCGCCCGGCCGCTTCGAGCGTGGCCGGTCCTTGTACCACTCGCATCAGGACCCCCCGGCCAGGGCCACGGCGGTACGGGCAGCGTCGACCATGGTGGCGCGGGACACCAGGCGGTCGGACTCGTGGGCGGCCAGGATGGCCCTGCCCTCGGCGGCGTTGGTGCCGTCGAGGCGGACGACGATGGGAGAG
>JAHWKL010000201.1 GCA_019347915.1 Actinomycetota bacterium | reverse complement strand
GACGACGGTGTCATCGCTCTCGGCGAGCACCGTGCCATTCCACGTGGCGCGAACCGTCACCGTGCCGCCTCCGCCTTCTCGACGAGTGCGTCGAGATCGTGCCGCGACGGGACACCCACGATGCGCGCCATCTCGTTCCCGGCTGCGTCGAACGCCACCACTGTCGGGATGGTCTGGATGCCGAGCAGTGCCGCTGTCTCCGGGTTGTCGTCGACGTTGCACGAGCCGAAGCAAAAGCCGGTGCGGCTCCGCTGGGCAGCGACGCCGTGAAAGATCGGAGCGAAGGCCCGGCACGGAGCGCACCAAGGGGCCCAGAAGTCGATCAGTGCCACCTCACCGGCGGTTTCCTGGAGGAAGGTCGCATCGGTGACCGTGGCGATGTCCACCTCAGGCGGGACGACGGCGGTGTCGGTTCGGGATGTGGATCGTCGGAACATCGGACCTCCTGTTGAGTCACCTCGGAAACCCTCTCGCAGGCGGTGAGCATTCCGGGCTCCCGCGGAGAGGGCAGGGCCGTTCCGTACCCATCCTCAGCCCGAACGATCGGCGGCCGAGAGTTGGCGGAGGTGACCGCCGACGTGACGCTCGAACACCGGCGGACCGCAGCGAGACCGAAGAACCACGTCGGCACGGCGCCGGAACCCCATCCGTGACGACGCTTGCTCCAACAGGTCCCTTGGCGGCCGCAGACAGCGGTTGGACACCGCCCTGCCGGAACAAGAGGGGTATGCCGGAGGAAGACCGCTTGTTGTATCCGGGTAACCGGATGAATAGTGTGGCGTCGTGGCGACCACGACGACACCCGTCCCTGTTGCGCTGGCGGCGGCCCGCTTCTTCCGAGTTCTCGGTGACCCGACCCGAGTGGCCATCCTCCAGCTGTTGCTGCAGCGTCCGCACAGCGTGTCCGAACTGGTCGAGGCGACAGGGGCTCGCCAGAGCCGGGTCTCCACGCATCTGGCCTGCCTGCGCTGGTGCGAGCTCGTCACCACCGAGCGCGCCGGGCGCAAGGTCATCTACTCGATCACCGACCCAGAGGTGGGCCAGGTGCTGCGCCGGGGGATGGAGTTGGCGCAGGGCCGGCTCGACCACCTCCTGGCGTGCGAGCGCATCGGGCCCGAGTGGGCATGACCGCCAACGAAGGGAACCACATGGGCACGCCCGTTGACGTCGATCTCGCCGTCATCGGTTCGGGCGGAGCGGCGATGGCGGCGGGGGTCGCCGCTCGCCAACATGGCGCCTCCGTGCTGCTGATCGAGAGGAGCGTCGTCGGCGGCACCTGCGTGAACGTGGGCTGTGTGCCCTCGAAGACCCTGCTGGCCGCCGCCGGCGCCCGCCACGGAGCCCACACGAACCCGTTCGGCGGGGCGCCGACTGCGGCAGACGGTGTCGACTTCGCCGCTCTGGTCCGCCAGAAAGACGACCTGGTGGGGCTGCTCCGGGACACCAAGTACGTCGATGTCGCCGCCGCTCATGGCTTCGAGATCCGCCGGGGAGAGGCTCGCTTCGCCGACCGCGAGACGTTGGTGGTCGATGGCGAGCCACTGCGGGCTCGGGCCTACGTGGTCGCCACCGGGGCCGAGCCGGCCCGTCCGGCACTGCCCGGGCTCGACGGCGCCGACGTCCTCACGTCGACCACGGCGATGGAGCAAAAAGAGCTGCCGGAGTCGCTGGTGGTCATCGGGGCCGGCTACGTCGGCATGGAACAGGCCCAGCTGTTCGCTCACCTCGGTACCGAGGTCACCCTCGTGGGCCGGCTGGCGCCCCGCGCCGAGCCGGAGCTGGCCGAGGTGCTGCGGCACGTCTTCGCCGGCGACGGCATCACCGTCATCGAGGAGCACGCCGCCACCGTCGAACGCCACCGCGGTGGCTCACTGGTGACCACCAGCTCCGGCAAGCACGCCACCGGGGAGCGGCTGCTGGTCGCCACTGGCCGCCAGCCGAGGACCGCCTCGCTCGACCTGGCGGTCGCCGGCATCGAATACGACGCCGCTGGCTTCATCACCGTCGACGACACGCAACGCAGCTCCAACCCCCGCGTGTTCGCCGCTGGTGACGTCTCCGGCGCTCCACAGTTCGTCTACGTGGCCGCTGCCGCAGGCCGGGTCGCCGCCCTCAACGCTCTCGGGGTCGGGAACGACCAGCCGGCGCGGGTGGACTACACGGGCCTGCCTTCGGTGATCTTCACCCGTCCTCAGCTCGCCTCTGCCGGCCTGACCGAAGTTGAGGCGCTCCAGGCCGGGGCCCGCTGCGAGTGCAAGGTGCTCGCCCTTGCGGAGGTCCCCCGGGCGCTGGCCAACCACGACACTCGGGGCGCGGTGAAGCTGGTGGCTGACGCCGACACCGGCAAGCTTCTCGGTGCCCACGCTGTCGCCGAGGGAGCCGGAGAGATGATGCTCGCCGTCACCTACGCCCTACGAGCCGGCATGACCGTCGACGACATCGCCGATACCTGGGCGCCTTACCTCACCATTGCGGAGAGCCTGCGCATCGCCGCCGGGCTGTACCGCAACCACATGCCCACGTCATGCTGTGCCTGAGCGCCGGCGGTTCGGCCGCACGTGCGCAGGTGTTCGCTCGTTGCCATGATCGGGGTGTGTGGACGGTGACGACCTGATGCGGATCGCCATCGCCGCTGACCACGCCGGGTACCGGCTCAAGGGGGTGGTGGCCGAGGTGCTGCGCGACGACGGCCACGATGTGGACGACCTCGGCACCCACTCCGACGAACCGGTCGACTACCCCGGCTTGTGCGCCGCCGTGGGTCGGGAGGTGAGCGCCGGTCGAGCCGACCGGGGGGTCGTCATCGGTGGCAGCGGCCAAGGTGAAGCCATCGCCGCCAACAAGGTCCATGGCGTGCGAGCGGGCCTCTGTCTCGATGAGCTCACCGCCCGGCTGGCCCGCGAGCACAACGACGCCAACGTGCTGTCCCTCGGGGCCCGCATCCTCGCTGACGCCTTCGCCCTCCGCATCGTCGACATCTTCCTCACCACGCCCTTCGAGGGCGGCCGGCACCAGTCCCGCATCGAGCAACTTGGCGACATCGAGCGGGAGGAGTGCCGCCTCCGCCATGACGTCTGAGACTTCGGCGGTCCGGGCCTCGGAGACACCGAGGCTCAGCGTGGAACAGATGCTGGGGCTGGACGGGTCATGGTCGAGGACCTCGGGATCGAGGTTCTACAGATGAGCGGTGCGGGTCGAGCCTCGGCGTCAGCCGGCGGTGACGCAAGAGGCGATGGAGCCCACCGGCGCCGGCGTCAGCGCAGAGCGCGGCGGCGGCGCGCACGGTCGATCCTGAAGCGGATGGCATCGGCGATCGCGGTACCGGCA
>JAHWKL010000200.1 GCA_019347915.1 Actinomycetota bacterium | reverse complement strand
CACCCGACAGACGAGGATCGAAAAAGAGCATCTTCCCGAGCTCGACCTTCTCTTGCGTCTGCGGGTTGCCGACAGGGACGGGCATCTCGCCAAGCACCTTCTCGTGCGCCGTCAACTCCGGCGCGGGTGATGCCGATTCGTTGTCGTCGTCGGAGCAGGTCGCCAACGCCAGCAGTACGAGAAAAGCCGCGGCCAGAACCGGAAAGCGGCGCCAGATTCTCCTCGGTACCGCCGCCCCATCCTCGCCGGCCTTCGCCACGATGCTCGGAATCTACCACCGCCGACGATCCCGTCAAGAGGTTGCATTCTTCGCAGGCGCCCCTTTGCGAGCCCTCAACCCGGCGCACTCGCCGGCGCGATGGCGATTAGACCCATATTCGCCGCATAGGGGACTAAAGCAGCCGTTGTTCGTTCCCGTTAGCCGGGCCGCCCGCCCGTTCCGCTGCCGGTGCCGGCGTGTACCACCTCGTTGCCGACCATGGTCGGCGAGGGGGGTGGTCAGCGCGTGGGCCACCCGGCGCGCCCGTCCACTGACGACCGCCACAGGACCTCTCGGTGCGTCCCGGGAACGGGGATAGCGAGCGCCTCTCGTTCCACCTCTGCTTTGTCACTGCTGTCGAGTGGTCGGAGCTGATGGAGGGTCCAGCGTGTGCCATTGCGGCCCCAAGAAGCAACGGGCACCCCATCCCGGAGCACAAGGCCCAGCGAGGCCCAACGGGGAAGCGCCTCGCGCCGCCACAAGGGTGAGGAGCGACCATGTCATTCCCGGGCTGGAGAACGGGGTCGCCGCCGAAGGCGATGAATCTCACTCCGCGGACCGGTGTTGTGATCGAGAGGTGGTCGGCGTCAGCTCGGAGCAGGCAACCCTCGCCACCCGGCCAGGACACTTCGACGAGCTCCCGTCGGATCGCTCTGAACGTCTTTCGGGCGTCGTCGTCGCCGACCGCGGCCCATCGGACGAACTCGCGCGGTCCAGCGGGTCCGAGTGAGCGGAGGAACCGGCGGAGCAGTTCTCGTCGGGCGTCCTCGTCGTCGACATCGGGTTCGGGACTTGGCACAACAACTGTCATGCGGGCGTCCCAACGGATCTGGATCCCAGCCATAGCGAACAGGAGCCGCGGGAGAGGGCCACGAGGCATCCTCGCGCTGATCGCTGTATCGACCGCTCCAAGTACCTCCGCCTCCTTGCCCTTGCGCCGAGGCGCTGTGGTGGACTGACGCGCCTTGACCATCAGCTCCGCGAGCGGTCGCCGCAACTCCGGATCTCGGGGCACGATGCCTCGAGCGAACACTCCCAAGTCGGATCGGGGCACAACGAAGACCGCACCCCGAGGGGCCCACGTCTGAACCAGGGAGGGGTCGTGCCAGTCACCGCTGTGGACGCCCGTTCACTCGGGCGTGAAGACCGATGAGCGCGGCACGCGGAGCTGAGTCCTGCAAGCCGGCACCGGCAGCGGAAACGAAAGACCCCCACTGAGTCGTTCGGCCAGATGGTTGGGGTGCAAGCGGTGCCACTGGAGTCGCTTGGCGTCAACGTGCAAGGGGCGCATCAGGCGCTGCTGGAGCCCGTGAAGGCCTCAAGTTCCGGGAGGTGCTTCGCATAGTGGCGCCACGTGGCATCCGCGATCTTCTCGCTGTAGCGCTTGTTCGCGGCCTCCTCGTCCGAGAGCGACCCCACCACGTCTAAGAGTTGGCGATGGGCGCTGTCAAGCCGTTCGAGCACGTCCTCCGTTTCCTTGGTGCGAGCCCATGCCGCTTCGCGCGCATTGTGTACGTCTGAGACGGGCCAGGGATCGTCCCGGCTCAGGCCGAGGTCGTCACCCCATACCAGCCCTCGAAGGCATCATCGGGCTCGCCCCGAAACCAACCGACGAAGACGGGTTTGACCGTCTCCTCCCAGAATGCGACGTGCGCAAGCATTTCTTTGACGGTCCAACCGGCCAGTGTCTCGCGTTCGATCTCAGAAGGTGTCAGCCGTGCCACCGCTGCCCGGAACTGTGACCAACCTTCTTCAACCTTGTCCAGTTGACGCCTTGCTCCGTCACTTGCCATCCCGCCACCTCCAGCGGTTTGACTTCGATGCTGTCACGTTGGACGCCTCTGGAAAAGTGTCCTGCTACCACGAGCACAGGAGGCGATGCCTTGGGCGTACAGGATCAGCGGGGATGCGGGGCCTCGACGGCGGTGAGGAACTGCTCGACGCGGAGTACCTGGAGCGGGGGCCGTAACAACCAGGGCAACAACCGGAGACCGGCATCGCCGTCGATGCGCCTGGGATGGTCGAGCCTTATCGTGTCGCCTCTCCGCTCAATGTGGAACTGACCGGCGGCCATCACGTTCGCGACCCAGTCCCGGTTCGCTCCGTAGAAGAGGGCGAACACCCAGCCGTCGCCACCGGCGAAGGCCAGGACGGGAGTCCGGTGGGTGCGCCCGCTGCGTCGACCGTTGTGGACCACGGTCGCCAGTGGTGGGATGCGCCCCGACACCCGGCACATCAGGACGGGGTTGACGAAGCGCCGGTTCAGCCGGGCCAGGGCACCGGGAAGAGGCACTCCAGGGGAAGATAGTGGCCTGGGGGCCGAACAGGTAGCTGCAGCTGCGCGGGAGGAGAGGAACGGTGAGGTGCCTACCTTCGGCGTCGCCAGGGGCCGTGGTCGGGCGCCCATGGCTGGCGCAAAAGGTGCGCCCCCCGCTGCGTTCTGCTGGTCACGAGGGTCTTCACCCCCTCGCTGACCGGGCTGGGCGAGCGTGCTCACCTGGCCAGCCCCGAGCTTGATCTCGACACCTTCTTCGCACTGGGCGCCGTGGTGCCGTCCAAGTCTTCGTTCACGCCACTCTCGCGCTGGCGCCGGCATGATCGGCGTGCGGCCGGCGCCAGCGGTACGATCCCCAGTCGATTCCGAGGGCGGGCGCCCCGCCGGTAGAGAGAGGCCGAAGTGTCGCCGTTCCGCGTTCGCCCGACTGTCGCCGGTGCCGGCCTGGGGGCGGCCGGGCTCCTCGCCTACCAGGTGGCGACGTACAAGACGGGCGCACAGCGGCGGTTCGACCTGCCCGACCCGCCGCCGCCCGGCAGCCCCGAGTTCGCCCGCCTCGTCTCCGCCATGGCCCGGGCGCCCCTCCGTCCCGGCAACCGGGTCGTCATCATGCGGAACGGCACCACTCTGGGCGCCATGCTGGAGGCCATCTCCTCGGCGAAGGCCACCATCGACCTCTCCTCCTACATCTACTGGCCCGGGGACATCGCTGACCGCTTCAGCGACGCGCTGATCGAACGAGCCGACGCCGGCGTCGAGGTCAACGTGGTGCTCGACGGCTACGGCTCCGCCAAGTTGGACGGCGAC
>JAHWKL010000001.1 GCA_019347915.1 Actinomycetota bacterium | reverse complement strand
GGGCGGGGCCTGGCCCTGGCCCTGGTCGGCGTCGTCCCGGTGCTCGTGCTCGCCGGCCTGCTCGCGACCTTCGCCGGCGCCGCCGTTCTCGGGGACAGCCCGGTCGAGACGGCGATCGGGCTCGCCCTTGCCGTCGTCTTCGGCTTCGCCACCACCGCCGCCGCCGTCATCATGATCTACAAGGTGTTGCCCAAGAATGCGCCCGACTGGCCGTCAACCCTCCGGGGAACGGGGGTAGCGGCCAGCGCCATCTCGCTGCTGTCGGTGGCCTATGTCGCCTACCTGCGGCTGGGCACCGACTTCGAGCAGCGATACGCCCCAGACACGCTGGCGGCCGTGGTGCTGCTCGGGCTGTGGTTCTTCTTCGCCAACGTGGCCTTGCTCGTGGGCTACAAGGTGGCCCGCCAGCGATGAGCGGGAGTACACCTGGGGAGTCGAGGTGATGGTGACGTCGGCGCTCCAAGTGCTCACGCCACAGGCTGCACTTGCCAGTCGGAGGAATCCCGGAGGGGTACGGAACCTCACCAGTTCGCAACTCGGCTGAACTTCGGAGCCATGGCCGAGCTGGACATCTACCCGCAGATCTGGGATCGCGACCCGGCCGTCGATCAACTCGTTGAATTCGTCGTGGGCGGCTAATGAAGAGATCCGGGACCGATTCGCCGAGGCGGCAGCCGCAGGACAAGGCTTCATAATCAGCCTCGGCTAGACCGCCCTTACCCTGCCGGTCGGCGTGGGGGGAGGGACCGCGGGAGCCGGGGCGGCGTCGGCGGCATCGAGGAGTACCGAACATTCGCTCGCGCTGGCCCGCGTCTGGCGCGACCCGGCATTGGAGTCAGGGGCGCAGGTGCGCGGAGGGGTCCTGTTTCCCCATCCCCCTTTCAATCCGTGCGTGCGGTTCTCCCCCACACGGCTTACCGACGGTCGTCTGGACATGGTTACGCAGCCTTCGGGTAGCGGATGGTGCCCATGAGCTGGTGCAGGCCCTGGTCGTGGAACCAGGTGCGACTCCAGCGATCCGCCTGGCCGGCACGCAGGTTGCGGCCACGCTTCTTGATCAGCAAGCGCTTCAGCCGCCACGCCGAGTAGCGGTCCATGGAGACGAACTTGGTCGCCGCATTGCCGGTGCGAAAGCAGTTGCCCTATCCCCGCACGTCCCCGCTTCGCATGCAGAGCATCGGCGCTCGGCTTCGACCTCCGAGCCGAACCAAGCGGCGTTGATGACGGCGTTCATGGAGTCCACCGAGGCACCGCACAAAGGGTCGCCCGTCGGCCCGAAGGCGTGAACGGTAGGTAAGCCTGCCGGGTCGTCGGTGGCCCGCGAGTCCGCAGGAGAGTTCGTGTCCTCAGCGATTCCGATGTGCACTCCGACGAAGTGGCTCAGTGTCTCCAGCATGTCGGAGCGCATTCGCTCGGCGTCAGCTTCCGAGTCGCACCAGACAGGCTTGTACGAGTGAGCTTCACCGTTCATCGTCCAGTGGGCTTGGACACGCCACTTGGTCGCCATGGACCAAGGATGGCAGACGGAGGCCAGGAGAAGTGCCGGTCACCCGCGGGCCGTCATTGCCGACCGGGAAGTCCTCAGTCCTCAGGCCGCTCGCGATCACCAAGTAGGAGGGATGTCGGCGCGGAAGACCCGGCGGCATCGGTTCGGAGGCCGGATCTCCGCAACACAGCATCTGCTAGTCGTCGATCCAGACACGCCGCAGCACGTCGCGAGCGTCCCAGACACGGCGCCGCTCCGTGTATTAGGCGAACTTCGCGCCGGCCGCGAGACTCACTCGCGGCGCTACGTGGGGGCCGCGACTCTCGCCGGTCAGGGCGATCTGGCGCCGGCGTCGATCTGTGCGGCTGCCGATCATGCGGCGTCCGAGAGCAACGCCGCGTCAAGGCTCCGGCGCTGCTCGGCCGCTCGCGATTACCCGATCGGCGTGACGTTGGGACGCCGCGAGTCGGCACCCTGAGCCGGGCTACCGTTGCGCTGTGAGCGGCCCGCGACTACCCGGTGGGGTCGTGCACAAGCTTCCAGGAGACCTACGCAAGGCGCTGGTCGCCAACGCAACGGCGCTCGATGCCTGGAAGGACATCACGCCTCTGGCACGTAACGAGCTCATCTGCTGGCTCCAGGACGCCAAGCAGGCAGTGACCCGGGAACGTCGCCTCCGACGGACCGCGGAGGAGCTGGAGGAAGGCCAGCGTCGGCCTTGCTACTGGCCAGGGTGCAAGCACCGCAAGCGGACCCTTGTCGACCCCCCACTGAAGGCCCATTGTCGGTGAAGAGAGCGCGCCCTTCCTGGCTGCGCGCACTGCTGGCCCTGGCGTTCTTCCTGGTGTTCGGGCCGGCTGTGCTTCTGTTGTGGGCGGCGGTGATGTTCAGCATCACCTACGCGTGGACGGACGCAGAGCCTCCTGGCATGGGGACGGGGGGCAGCGCTCCGACGTCGTGGTGGTACCTCCCGCTGCAGTGGGCCTCGCTCGCCGGACTGCTGGCTCTCATTGTGTTCCTTACCTGGAAGATTTGGAGTCACCGAGCGACATGAACCTCAAGTTCGGACTCCACTCCCGGTAACCTCTTGCGACGGCAGAGGGTCGGCCGCCTGGCGTCAGAACACAACTTGATCACGCACTCGTGCATCCCGGGTGAGAGGGCCGGTACGGTCCAAGGGTGCCACTCTTTCGGCGTCGGCGGGAGGATGAGGCCAGGTACCACAATGGCGGGGCCTCGGAGCCAGATGACTCGCCAGGCCCAGAGCTGGCGCGCTGGGGCGTGGACATCCCTCCGCTCCGGAAGCTGACAACCACGGCCGCCGGCCAGGACGTGTGGGTCGCCGAGGCTGCTCGATCGGGAGCCGTCGAGCTGTGGCACATGGTGCGAAGCGTCCATCAGCACACTGGCCTCTGGCCGTTCCTCCTCACCGCCAAAGCCGACATGCTTCCCGACCTTGTGCATTTCGCGGCCCGTGAAGCCGACTTGGACGAGTTGGCGCGAGGTGAGGCGCTCAACTCTGACGACGTCCTGCGGGAGATGGCCGCCATGGCCGCCGGTGCCGACGAAGACGACGACGCGGGAGACTTCAAGGGCGAGCTTGACGAATCGACCTACGACGAGGAGGCCCGAGCGGTCTCGCCCGCCGTTCTCGACGATGTCGAGAGCCGCCTCCAGCGCGACCAGCCTCACCGGCTGGCGCTCATCGAGGCGGCCCACGGCTGGGAGGTACCCGCCCGCCTGGCATGGCCCGGGGCCACCAACTACGACCTGTCGGGCGCCCAGCATCTCGCCGTCCTCCGGCGGTGGGGCCACCGTTACGGGGCAGACCTCCTGAGCCTCGGCTTCGACACCGTCGAGCTCCTTGTCGAACGTCCGCCGGCCGTAAAGGACGACGCCCTCGTCGTGGCCCGTGAGCAGTTCGCCTACTGTCCGGACATCGTCTGGCAGGGGCTGGGGACGATCGGCTCGCTCGCGGCCACCCAAGCGCGATCTCGCCTCTGGTACTTCTGGTGGGACTGAACCGCCGGGCCACAAGCCCTCGTAGCGGCAGCCTTCACGAGCCAGGCGGTCAAGGACTGGCCGGCACCTTTGACTTGACCTGGCCGAGGTGTCTGTCCCGCATCGGAGCCGAAGAAGCGACCGATGATGATCCCGCCTAACCAGGGGAGGGATGGCGGCGGTGGCGGGCACTGGATCTGGGCACGGTCCAGACGTTCCTCGAGGCGGACTAGCCGCGGGTGCGCTGCGCCGAACCCGGCGTGGTCGCCGCCCATGGGCCGTGGGCCCGCCATGGCGCCGGTCACACCTACGCCTTCGACGACACCGCGGCGTGGCTGGTGACGCACTGCTCGAAGTCGGCGGTGCGACATGAACGTGCGCGCCGAGGCCCGCCGACCCCGACCCGTCTACGTCGAGTCCGCCAAGAGCATCGCTAGCAGGTCGACCGATGACCGTTCGCTTCGAGCACGAGACGCGCATCGAGGCCGCCGTGGAGCTGGTCTTCGACCTCTCGCTCGACATCGACGCACACCGAGTGTCGATGTCGGCGTCGAACGACTGGACTTGTACCGAAGCGTCTACCACGGTAACGCCGCAACGGCGGAGGTCCAGCGGCACCTCCGGACGGGACCGAGGAGTTCGAGGTGGGCACGGCGAACCACGTCTCTGAGGACGTGGAGTATCCCCAGACGCCGCCGGTGGGTGGAGACCACGATCCGGCGTGGCAGAACTGCGGTGTCTACCGCGAACCCGCGCGCGAGGAGAACGCCGTGCACTCCCTCGAGCACGGGGCGGTGTGGATCACCTACCGGCCGGACCTGGACGACGAGGCGATTCAAGCGCTGGAGGAACGGGCGCAAGGGGAGACCCACGTGCTCGTCACCCCGTTCGAAGGGCTCGGTGATCCTGTGGTGCTCTCCGCCTGGGGCCGACAACTTCGGGTCGATTCTGCCGACGACGAGCGCATCGACGCCTTCGTCAGCGCGTTCCAGCGGGGGCCGCAAAGCCCCGAGGCCGGCGCCAGCTGCTCGGGAGCGATCGGAGAGCCACGGTGACCGGGCGTGCCCGGAAATGGAGGCCGCCCCTGCGTCCACCCCGAACGCTCGGCCCACACCCGGCAACCTGAGACAGACCGCCGAGCAAGCGTCACCACCCTCCGACACGCTTCGATTCCATCCCGCCGCAGCCGCCGTGCTAGGCAATGGCCATCTCAACTCACGGCGTGATCTTCGACGTCGACGGCACGCTCGTCGACACCAACTACCTGCACACGGTGGCGTGGGCCCGAGCGGTGCGGGATGCCGGCGAGGTCGCGCCCATGTACCGCATCCACCGGCTCATCGGGATGGGCAGCGACCAGCTGGTCGAGAAGCTCCTCGGCCACCCGAGCGAGGAAACCTCGGACGGGCACAGCCGCCACTTCGAGAAGCTCATGGCCGAGATCCAGGCCTTCCCGAGCGCCAAGGACCTCCTGGAGGAGGTGCACCGCCGCGGGGCCAAGGTCGTGCTGGCCACGTCGGCCAGCGAGGACCAGCTCGACGCCATGCTCGAGGAGCTGGCCGTGCCCGACGGGGTCATCGACCACATCACCAACAAAGAAGACGTCGAGGACAGCAAGCCGGCGCCGGACATCTTCCGCGCCGCGCTGGAGGGCGCCGGGTTGGAGCCCGAGCAGGCCATCGTCGTGGGTGACACGGTCTGGGACGTGGAGGCGGCGGAGCAGTGCGGACTGCAGGTGGTCGGCGTGCTCACCGGCGGGAACACGCGGCACGAGCTGGAAGAGGCGGGGGCGGTGGCGGTCTACGACGACCCGGCCGACCTGCTGGCCCACCTCGACGACAGCCCCATCGGCCAGCTGCTCTCCCGCTAGGGCCCAGGGGCCTCGAGGCGCCGCAGCAGCTCGAGGGTCAGCTCCGCCGGTCGCTCGCCCCACTTCGATCGGTAGGCCTCCAGCACGGTCCATCCGGCGCTCCGCAGGGCGAGGTGACGCTCGATGTGGCGGCCCGCCCCCTCCGGATGCACCCGGCACTCGACGGCCACGTCGTGGCGGTTGTCCTCCAGGCACACGTCGAGCACGTGGCGGCCGGTGGGGTAGCCGGTGGTGACCGGCACGCCGGCCGAGCACAGGCGCTCAGCTACGGCACCCGCCCATTCGCCGACGTCCTCCACGGGGGCCGGGCGGCCCGGGGGTGCGTCGGCCTGGGCGAGGTAGTCGGCGACCAAGCCGCCGGCCGGTGGATCGGCGGACACGAGCAGGACCAGGCGCCGCCTCGCCCGGGTGACCAAGACGGTGAACAGGTGCGGGTCCTCGACGAACCGCCACGACGCCGGCCCGTCGTCGGGGCCCAGCCCGACGGAAGCGATGACCACGTCGCGCTCGTTGCCCTGGAAGGCGTGGACCGTGCCGACCCGCAGGTCGAGGGCCTGGAGATCGTCCGCCGTGAACGCCTCCAGCACCGCCTCCTCCAGGGCGTCGGCCTGGGCCCGGAACGGCGTGATGACCCCGACGCTGGTGGCCCGGTCCCGTCGCAGCCGGCGCAGCTGTCGGACCACCTCGCCCACCTCCTCCCGGAGCACCTTGGTCTCGTCGCGCCGGCCGTCGAGGCGAACGACGTGGACGCAGTCCCTGGACTCGGTGCTGGGCGACCGGGTGGCCACGTGGACCTCACCGGCGTAGATGCGCCGTGACACGAACTCCACGAGGTGGGGATGGGAACGGAAGTGCTCGTCCAGGGCGAGCACCGGCGTCACGCCGGCGGCGACGTCGAAGCTGCTGTTCCGGCGCACGTCGAGGCGGGCAGCCAGGAGCGGGAACCGGTCGAGGCCGTACTCGGCGACGACCGCACCGATGGCGTCATCGGGAAGGAACGACACGTGGCGGAGCTGGCGCGGGTCGCCCACGATCACCGCCCGCTTGGCACGGAGCAGCGCCGGCGCCGCCAGGGGCTGGTCGACGGACGAGGCCTCGTCGAGCACGGCCAGGTCGAACAGGCAGGACAGCGGAGGCAGCAGGTCGTCGATGTCGGGCAGCGTGCCGACCCACAGGGGCAGCGCCCGGGTGAGGGTGGCGTCGTCGAGGCGGCGGAGCTGGGCCCGCCGGGCCGCCCGCCGGCTGCGCAGGGCGGTGGCGAGGGCGGCGACGGCGGGCAGCGTCCGGCGGTTGAGACGCTCGTCGGAGCGGCTCTCGGCCGCCACCCACCTCGCCACGGAGGCGCGGACCTCGTCGTCGAGGCCGGCCAGGCGCAGCCACTGCCGGCCGAGCTCCAGGCCGCCCTCGGCCACCAGATCACCCGCCGTCCGCCACGCCCGGGCCACGCCGAGAGCGGCCGACAGGTCGGACAGCGGGGTCTCCGGCCTCGCCCGGGCCGGCTCGTCCAGCATCCGGCGGGCTGCTCGCCGCCGGCGCCGCGCCCACCACCCCGGTCCGCCGGCCGCCGCCCGCTCCAGGAGCGCACCGACCTCGGCGAGGTCGGTCACGGTGTCGAACAGCGCCGGCGCCACCAGGCGGGCATGGTCGACCTCGTCGCCGGTGCCGGCCAGCAGCGACTCGGCGTGGAGCCGCCCGGCCATGGCCTCCCGCAGGGTGTCCCGGCGGCGGACGGCCTCCTCCATCCGCCGGCGGGCGGCGCTGACGGTGGTGTCTCCGACCGGTCGGAGCTGCCCGCCGGCCAGCCGGGTCGCCAGCGCCTCTCGCCGCTCGTGGGAGCCGAACACCACGGGATCAGGGCCCGGCGCCCGCTCTAGCAACTCCACCAGGGCGTCGACCGTCGCCTGCGACTTGGCGGCGAGGAGCACCCGCTCTCCCCGGGCCAGGGCGTCCAGGGCGATGGCGGCGATTCCGTGGGACTTGCCCGTTCCCGGGGCGCCGGAGACCAGCGTGACGGGATGGTGGCGGCTGCGGACCACGGCCTCCCGCTGCACCGGCGTCAGCCGATAGGGCGACTCGAGGTGGTCGCCCACCGGGTCCCCCGCCGCCGGCGGCCGACCGTCACCCTCGTCGAGGTAGAGCGAGTGGAACGCCGTCCACTCGTGCAGCGGCCCTTCCGCCCAGGAGCGCAGCGATCCGGCGCGGCCCGAGCCGCCCGTCTCGTGCACGGCATAGACCCCGACGCCGGCGACGACCACGAGCTGCGTCGAGCGGGCCAGATCGTCGGGGCCCCGCTCGACGGGGACGATCTCGGTCGTGGGCAGCCCGGCGGCCGAGGCCAGGTCGCCGGCGAACCCCCGGAGCCGGTGCAGCCGGCCCAGGAGGGCGGCGGGCACGGCCACGCCGGTCATGCCGTCGAGGGCGCCTCCACCGACCTCCAGCGACATCTCGAGCTGCTCCCGAGTCTCGCTGTCGTCGACCAGCTCGGTGATCTCCACGTCGCCGGCGGGGACGAGGCGGGCGTCACCGACCGCCGGCGGCCGCTCGACCCGCACGGGGATGGTGACCAAGGGGTGGAAGACCCGCCGGCTGCGGCCCTCGCCGGTGACCACGCGGCCGGCGACGAAGAGCCAGCCCACCCGCAGCGACCGGCGCTCGGGGCGGATCTGGTCGACGGCGGCCAGACGCTCACCGAACCGGCGGTCGACGGCGGCCATCCTCACGGCCTGGTGCTGGCGCGTGCCCTCGAGCCGAGGGTCGCTCGCCCCGAACAAGAGGACGGACTGGACGGGCAGCCACCGGAACCATTCCGTGGGTATGGCCAGGCCCGTCGAGCGCTGCTCGGCCGAGGGGGTGAGGTCAGCGAGGGCGAGGAGGACTTCCCGAGCCGTAGGCGCAGCCGTGATGGGCTCGTCCACCGGCCAACCGTACCGACGGAGCGGGGAGGCCGGCGCCGCCGGCTGACCGGGCGGTCACAAGTCGGGCGGTCAGGCGGGTGGGAGAGGGCCGAACTGGCCCTCGGTGGGTTCCGCTCAACAGAACCACGGCTCGGTGAGCCGTGGTCTGCCCTCCACCGACCCGGCGGCGATGAGCTCGCCGCCGCCGGCGGGGGGCTCGCCCGCCGCCTTGCGCACCGCCCGGCTCACGGTCAGGTACAACGAGCCGGCGGGCTCACCGGCGGCGATCCCCCGCTCCACCAGCTCGGCCAGCTCGGTCTGCAGCCGGTCGACACGGGGGTCGGCCGAGGTCCACCGGTAGCTCAGCCGCTCGGGGTCGTAGTCGCCCAGGTACGGGGCCAGGGCGGGATGGTCGAGCAGCAGGGACCCTTCGGGCACGAGCAGGCGGATGGTGTAGTGGACCGGGTCGACGTTGGCCACCAGGTCGTGGGCGGCCACGAAGTCCACCAGCTCCACCATGTCGGACAGCGACGTCCACGGGGTGAAGGGCAGGAACGAGGGCCGGATCTCGATGCCCGACGCCCGCAGGACGGCCACGGCCCCGGCGGCGTCGGCGGTGGTGTGGCCCTTGTCGAGGATCTCGAGGATGTCGTCGTTGACGCATTCCAGGGCCGAGACAACGAACAGGCAGCCGGCGGCGGCCAGCTCGTCCCAGACGTGGCCATGGCGCAGGATGAGCTCGACCTTGGTGGTGCAGTCGAAGGTGAGGTCGGGGAAGCGCTCGTGCATCGAGCGCACGACCCGCAGCGAGTGGTGAACGCCGTTGAGGAAGTCGGGGTCGCCAAAGGTGATGTGGCGGGCGCCCTGGTCGACGAGCTGCTCGATGTCGGCCAGGACCACGTCGGGGCCCACGACCCGGATGCGCCCGTCGTAGACGCTCGGCACCGGGCAGTGCCGGCACCGGGAGGCACATCCGTGGCTCGCCTCCACGCACCCCACCAGCCGCTCCTCGCCGTCGACGGCCAGGTGGGCGTAGCGCTCGAGCGGGGGCAACAGGTCCCGTGCCGGCAGCGGGAAGGTGGTGTGGCCCAGGGCGACGACGCGCTCTGGCGCATCGGCGCTTAGCCCACCAGCCCGAGAGGCGGGACCGTGGGCGTCGAGGTTGTCGACCCAATCGACCAGCGCCGGCTCGTACTCGCCGGCGATCACCCGGTCGGCCACCCGGCGCAGGGTGAGGTCGGAGCTGACGGCGGCGTAGAGCCCGTAGAAGCAGATGGGCAGGTCGGGCCGGGACCGGCGGACGGCCTCGCTGGCGGCCAGGGCCAGGCGCATGGCGGTGTGCATGGGCACCGAGAAGGCCAGGGCCTGGGCCTCGGACACCGCCTGCGGGTCCCAGTGCTGCACCGACAGGTCGAGGCAGCGGACGTCGTGGCCCCGCTGGCGCAGGGCGGCGGCAGGGGAGGCCACGTGCACCGGCTGGTGACCCAGCTCGTAGGTGGAGACAAGGAGCACGCGCACCTCGGCCCACCCTAGGGGCGCTGGGGGCCGGTCCCCGAGTCGGTGACGACCACGCCGAGGCAGCCGAAGGCGGTGCGCAGGGACTCCTCGACGGCCTGGGGGGAGCCGGCACGAGCGAACACGAAGCCGAGGTAGCGGTCGCCCTCGGGCAGGGCCTGCACCCGGTGGCCCCTCGGGATGGTGACCTCCACGCCCTCCACGCCGGGCACGGCCCGCGCCCGTTCGACCCCCCGCACCTCCTCGAGCACTCCCGACCGGGGGATCGGCACCATCATCACCCCCGCCGCCCGCGCCTCCCGGTGGAGGTGGTCGAGCTCGAGGCCCACGGCGTGGCGCAGGATCACCTCCTCCAGGGAGATGCCGGCGCCGAAGCGCAGGGCCCGCGAGCACAGCCCGCCGATGGAACGGGCCGCCACCTCCAGCAGCACGGGGCCCAGCGCCCCGAGCCGCACCTCGGCGTGGATGGGCCCCTCGACCAGCCCCAGGGCGGCGACGCCGGCGGCGACCACGCCGGTCACGTCGTCCTGCACCGCGGCCGGGAGCCGGGAGGGCGTGACGTAGATGGTCTCCTCGAAGTAGGGGCCCTCCAGCGGGTCGGGCTTGTCGAAGATGGCCAGCACCTCCAGCGCGCCGGCCCGCAGGAGCCCCTCCACCGCCACCTCGGGACCGGCCACGAAGGCCTCCACGAGGATGGGCGACCCGGGGGACTCGCCGGCCTGGGAGAGGATGGTCCGGACCCGCTCGCCGGCCGCCACCGCCCCCGCCGGGTCGTCGGCGCGGATGACCCCTCGGCTGCCCGAGAGCGACCGGGGCTTGACCACGCAGGGCAGGCCCACCTCGGCGGCGAGGCAGGCCAGGTCGGCGCCATCTTCGGCCACCCGGAACTCCGGCTGCCGCAGCCCGCCGGCAGACAGAACCCCGCGCAGGGCGACCTTGTCACGGGTGGCCGCCACTGCCTCCGGAGGATTGTGGGCCAGGCCCAGCCGCTGGCTGGCCAGGGCGGCGGCCAGGACGCCCTGCTCGTCGACGGCCACGACGCCGTCCACCGGCGTGCGGCGGGCCAGCTCGACGATGGCGCCGGCGGCGGCCTCCGGACGGTCGAGGGCCACCACCAGGGCCCGGTGCTCCATGGCCCGGGCCATGGCCTGGCGGTGCTCGGACGCCACCACCACCTCGATGCCCAGGGCCGAGGCGGCCGCCACGAAGTCAGGGGCGCGGTACGTCCCCGTGGGGAGCAGCAGGACGACTCGGGGCACGCTCCTATCATGGAGGCATGGCCGACCAGCAACCCGTGCTCACCGTGACCGACCAGGCCCGCAAGAAGGTGCTGACGCTGCGCGAGGGCGAGCCCAACGCCGACCAGCTGGCCCTGTGGGTGGAGGTGACCGGCGCTGCAGGAGCGCAGTTCACCTACGACATGTACTTCGACACGCTCGACAAGGCCGGCGACGACGACGTCGTCCAGCGCCACGACGACCTGCCCGTCGTCGTGCCCGCCGCCAGCGTCGACCGGCTGCGCGGGGCCACGCTGGGCGTCAGCCGCGATCTGCTGAACCCGGGCATGACCATCACCAACCCGAACGTCCCGCCGGCTCCGGCCAGCCCGGCCATCAGTGCCCGGCCCCCGGCCGACCTGAGCGGCGACGTGGCCCAGCGGGTGATGCAGGTGCTCGACGCCCAGATCAACCCCAGCATCGCCAGCCACGGCGGCCAGGCCGAGTTGGTGGCGGTGGAGGACACCACCGCCTACCTGCGCCTGTCGGGCGGCTGCCAGGGCTGCGGCATGGCCACCGTGACCCTCAGCCAGGGCATCGAGGTCGCCATCCGTGAGTCGGTTCCCGAGATCACCAGCGTCGTCGACGTGACCGACCACGCCAGCGGCGCCAATCCCTACTACGAGCCGGCCAAGAAGTAGCCGTTCGTCGTCGGCCGCCATCCGGCCGGCGGCAGGTCAGGGCACCGCCACCCGGTGCTCGGCCAGTTGCTCGGGCCGCCGGCCCTGGACCTTGCGCTTGATGCGCCGGAGGGCGTTGTCGACCGACTTGGCCCGCCGGCCGACCTGGGCCCCGATCTCCTCGTAGCTCTTGCCCTCGACGAACAACCTGAGCACTTCGACCTCGAGACCCGACAGCATGGCCGCCACCGCCCGGCCGGTGGCCTGGGCGTTCTCGTCGCCCACCACGTGCTCGGCAGGATCGACGGCGCCGGCGTCGGTGAGCATCTGCTCGATCGCCGGGTCGCCGGGCTCGTCGTCGTGGTCCGCCGAGATGGAGACGTACTGGTTGAGGGGCCAGTGCTTCTGGCGGCGGGCGACCTTGATGGCGGTGAGGAGCTGGCGGGTGATGCACAGCTCGGCGAAGGCTCGGAACGACGCCGGCCGGTCGAGCCGGTAGTCGCGAACGGCTTTGTACAGGCCGATCAGCGCTTCCTGGGTGATGTCGTCGTCGTCGCCACCGGCGATGAAGTAGCCCCGACCCTTTGAGCAGGCGAAGCGGCGATAGCGCTGGATCAGCGCCTGCTGTGCCAGGTCGTCCCCGTGCCGGGCAAGGACGACCAGATCGTCGTCGCTGAGTTCGTGCAGCGCAGCCGTTGCAAGATGAGGAGACAATGGGGCTCCCGATATTGGTGTGATGCGAGATGTGTCCGTCTCTTATCGACCTACCCACTATCGGCCTAGAGGCCGCGACAATAGATGCCGAGAGTAATTGCCCTGGCCGGCAGGTCCAAGGGCAGCCCTGTGACAAGACCGTGACGAATTATCGGTTCCTGGGCTCCGCGCCCGGGTCAGTGCCCGGCTCAGCCGAGGCGCCGGCGGGCTACCTCGAAGAACGCCAGCGCACCAGCGCTGGCCACGTTGAGTGACGGCAACGCTCCTCTGAGCGGGATGGAGGCGAGTACGTCGCAGCGGTCCCGCACCAGGCGGCTGAGCCCCCGGCCCTCGGCGCCGAGCACCAGCGCCAGCGGCTCGCCGGCGAGGGTCAGCTCGAACAGGCTCGTGCTCCCGGCCATGTCCAGCCCCACGGCCCACACGCCCAGCTCCCGCGCCCGGGCGAGGGCGGCGGGCAATCCCGGGACCACGGCGATGGGCAGGTGCTCGACGGCGCCGGCGGCCGCCTTGGCCACCGTCGGGGTCACATGGGCCGCCCGGTGGCGAGGAAGGACCACGCCCGACACGCCGGCGCACTCGGCCGACCGCAGCAGGGCGCCCAGGTTCTGAGGATCGGTGATGCCGTCGAGGCACGCCACGAAGGGGGCCTCGTCGCCTCGTCCTCGGGTGAGCAGCTCGTCCAGGTCGGCCTCGGGCAGGGGGTCGGCATGGGCCAGCACGCCCTGGGGAGCCTCCGAGCGGGCTTCGTCGCGCAGCGCCCCCGCCGGCACCCGCCTGACCCGCACCCGGGCCTCCTCGGCCAGCTGGACGATGTCGCCGAGGATGGGGGCGTCGCCCACGTCGTCGGCCAGCCACACGTCCCGCACCCGGCGCCGGCCGGCCACCAGCAGTTCCCTGACGGCGTGGCGGCCCTCCACCTGCTCGCCGCCGAGGCCCCGGGGCCCCGACGACCTCGCCGGCCGCCCGGGCTGGCGGGGGCGCCCGCTCGACGACGCAGGGCGCCCCCGGCCCCGTGGAGCGGGGCCGCGGCCGGGACCCCGGGGCGGCCCGGGGCGCTGCGAGCCACGGCGGCCGGCGCTCACCGGTCCCGCCGCTGCACCAGTGCCACCGCCCAACAGGCGATGCCCTCACCCCGGCCCAGGGCTCCGAGACCCTCGGTCCGGCGCCCCTTCACGCTCACCTCGGCCCCGGCCGCCCGGCTGAGGGCTGCCTCCATCTCCTCCCGCCGGGGTGCCAGGCGGGGAACGTCGAGCACCACGGCGCAGTCCACGTTGACCGGCTCCCATCCCGCCTCGTCCAACCGCTGTCGCACGGCGGCCAGCAGCTCCAGGCTGTCGGCGCCCTCCCAGGCAGGATCGGTGTCGGGGAAGTGACTGCCCAGGTCGCCGAGCCGGCCGGCGCCCAGGAGGGCGTCGGCGGCGGCGTGGCCCACCACGTCGGCGTCGCTGTGGCCGGCAAGGCCACGTTCACCGGCGAACACCACACCACCCAGCACCAGGGAGCGGCCCGGGTCGTCACTGTAAGGGTGGACGTCGAAGCCCAAGCCCACCCGGGTGGAGGCGGCGACGCTCACCGGTCCACCGTCGCCGTCAGCGCCTTGTCGACGGCGACCAGGTCGGCGGGCCCGGTCACCTTGGCATTGGCCGGCTCGCCGGGGACTACCACGACCCGACCGCCGGCCCGCTCCACCAGGGCGGCGTCGTCGGTGGCCTCGGGGTCTCCGCCATGGGCGCTTCGCAGGGCGGAGGCGGCGAACGCTTGCGGGGTCTGCACCGTCACCAGCCCCGTCCGGTCGAGGGTCTCCATCACCACGCCGCCGGCGTCGACGCGCTTGACCGTGTCGACGACGGGGAGGCCGGGGACGGCGGCGGCGGCCCCGGCACGCACGGCCGCGACCACCGCGGCGAACAGGTCGGGGGTGGCGCACGGCCGGGCGGCGTCGTGGACCACGACCACGTCGGCGTCCTCGGGGACGGCGGTGAGCCCGGCCCGCACGGACGCAGAGCGGGTCGCCCCACCGGCCACCACCCGGTCGGCGAGGGGCTCGGGCTGGCCGGCATGCTCGGCACTCACCACCGTCACCAGCCCGTCGCTCACCGTCCGGGCTGCCGCCAACGCCCAGTCGAGAACGCGCCGGCCGGCCACCACCTCGTACTGCTTGGCGCCGCCGAAGCGCGTGCCCCGGCCCGCGGCCACGACCACCGTCCACACCCCTGCCACGCCGGTCACTGTACGAGCGGGCGAGCCGGCCGCGGATGTCGCCGGCCGGCGAGGCCAGTCCTCAGTTGTAGCGGTCGAGGATGCTGGTCTCGGCCAGCCGGGACAGGCCCTCCTTGATGCTGCGGGCCCGGGCCTCGCCCACCTCCTTGACGTCGTCGAGGTCGGCGATGGTCGCCCGCATGATCTTCTGCAGGCTCCCGAACCGCTCGACGATGAGCTCGATGACCGGCGGGGGCAGCCGGGGCACCTTGGAGAGGAGCCGGAAGCCCCGCGGCGAGAGGCTCAGGTCGAGATCCGGCGTGCCTCCGGGCAGGTGCAGCATGGCGGCCACCGTCTTGAGATCGAGGAGGTCCTCCGTGCCCAGGTTGGCCAAGCCGTCGAGCACCTCGGACAGGTGCCATCCGGCATCCTCGTGGAAGTAGTCGCGGATCAGCAGGCGGCGATCGTCCTCGACGCCCCCCATGAGCTCCTCGAGCTGGAGCCGCACCAGCCGGCCGTCGACGCCGAGCTCGATGATGTGACGCTCGATCTCCTCGGCGATGCGGCGCACCATCTCCATTCGCTGGAGCACGGTGACGACGTCGCGCAGGGTGACCAGGTCCTCGATCTCGAGCGCCGACAGCGAGGCCGACACCGTGTCGAGGCGGTTCTTGTACCGCTCGAGCGTGGACAGGGCCTGGTTGGCCCGGGCCAGCAACCGGGGAATGGGTTCGAGGGGGTGCTTCTCGTTGCCCACGTAGACGGCGATGACCGACTGGTCCTCGGACACCGAGATCACCGGGACGGCGATGGAGCGGGCCACCCGCTCGGCGGTGCGGTGACGGGTGCCGGTCTCGGAGGTGGCCACGTTGGGGTTGGGCACGAGATGGACGTTGGCCCGGGCGATGCGGCTGGCGTCGGAGGCGAGGATGATGGCGCCGTCCATCTTGGCCAGCTCGGACAGCCGCTGGGGGCTGAAGGCGGCGTCGAGCAGGAAGCCTCCAGAGCAGATGTTGAGCACCTCGGGATCGTCCCCGACCACGATCAGGGCGCCCATCTCGGCTTGGAGGATGCGATCGAGGCCCTCACGCAGCGGCTTCCCGGGCGCCACCGAGGCCAGCGCCTCGAGGAGCATGCTGCTGCGGCGGAGTGCCACGTCGGAAATCCTAGTGCTGACCCGGTCCCGCATCGTCTGCCCAGTCTGCCCCGATCTGGCGCTGGCCACGACCACATTCCTCCGCAGTTCACGGAGACAGGGCGCGTCACCTACCCTGAATTCCACTGGCGCAGGTGGTTGCCGACGTCGGAAGGGGTGGGACCGGGGCGTGGAGCCGACACAGCAGAAGAGCTCCGAAGCGGAGCTCGACGACATCGTCATTGTCGGCGCCGGCCCTGCCGGTCTCACCTCCGCCTACGAGCTGCTCCGGCACGGGGCCCGCTCGACCGTCCTCGAGAGCGACAGCGTGGTGGGTGGCATCAGTCGCACCGTGGAGGCCGACGGCTGGCGTTTCGACATCGGCGGCCACCGCTTCTTCACCAAGGTCCCTGCCGTCGAGGACCTGTGGCACGAGATCCTCGACGAGGGCGACTTCCTGCTGCGGCCGAGGATGAGCCGGATCTTCTACGACGGCAAGTTCTTCGACTATCCCCTCAAGGCCAGCAACGCCTTGCGCAACCTCGGCCTGTTGGAGTCGGTGCGCTGCGTCGCCTCCTACGCCTGGGCCCGGGTACGGCCTCCCGCCGACCAGAGCAACTTCGAGGGATGGGTGGCCGCCCGCTTCGGTTGGCGCCTCTACGGCATCTTCTTCAAGACCTACACCGAGAAGGTGTGGGGCGTTCCCGCCACCGAGATCTCCGCCGACTGGGCAGCGCAGCGGATCAAGAACCTCTCGTTGTCGAAAGCCGTGCTCAACGCCGTGCTGCCCAAGCGGAACCAGAAGGAGATCGCCAGCCTGATCGAGGAGTTCCAGTATCCCAAGTATGGCCCGGGCATGATGTGGCAGCGGGCCCGGGACGAGGTCGAGGCCGGCGGCACCAAGGTGCTCATGAACACCAAGGTGACCAAGGTGCGCCACCATGCCGGGAAGGCGGTCTCGGTGGTGGCTCGGACCGACGGTGGTGAGAGCGAGTACCCCGTCTCACACCTCATCTCGTCGATGCCCATCGGGTCGCTCCTCGCCGCCATGGACCCCCCCGTGCCGGACGAGGTGCGCCAGGCCGCGGCCGACCTGCACCACCGGGACTTTCTCACCGTGGCCCTGGTCGTGCCGGAGTCGGCGGGTTTCCCCGACAACTGGATCTACGTCCATGAGCCCGGTGTCCGCCTCGGGCGCATCCAGAACTTCGGATCGTGGTCGCCGTACCTGGTCAAGGACGGGCGCACCTGCCTGGGCCTGGAGTACTTCGTTTTCGAGGGCGACGACCTGTGGGAGATGCCCGACGAGGCCCTGGTCGAGCTGGGCAAGGCCGAGCTGGCCACCTTGGGTCTCGTCGACCCCGCCGTGGTGCAGGAGGGCTACGTCGTCCGCATGCCCAAGGCGTACCCGGTCTACGACGACACCTACAAGGCCAATGTCGAGGTCCTGCGCCGGTGGCTCGACGCCAACGTGCCCAACGTGCACCCGGTGGGGCGCAACGGGATGCACAAGTACAACAACCAGGACCACTCGATGTACACGGCCATGCTCACCGTGGAGAACATCCTCGGCGCCTCCCACGACATCTGGAAGGTCAACGTGGAGGGGGCCTACCACGAGATCGCCGATGCCGCCGGTGCGTCAACCGGCCGCGATGCACCCGTGCTCCCGTCGCGGGCGGGGCCCTCGGCCGGCTGACCCCCCGGAACGTTCGGCACGCTCACCGACTGGTGTCGACCAGCGCGACCTGGATGGCCTCGGCGAGCGTGGAGGCCCGCAGCAGCCGGATGCCCGGCGGCGGGTCGGGGGCCGAGGCCGGGACCACGGCGAGGCGGAACCCGAGGCGGGCGGCCTCGGCCAGCCGGCGCCCGGTCTGGGCCACCTGGCGCAGCTCGCCGCCGAGCCCCACCTCGCCGCAGGCGACCATGTCGTCGGGCGCCGGTCGGTCGCCCCGCGAGGACACCAGGGCCAGGGCCAGGGCCAGGTCGGCTGCCGGCTCGACCACCCGGACGCCACCGACCGCCGAGGCGTGCACGTCGGACTGGCTGAGGGGCAGCTGCAGCCGGCGCTCGAGCACCGCCAGCAGCAGGGACAACCGCCCGGCGTCGAGGCCCTGTGCCGACCGCCGGGGCTGCGGCAGCTTGGTGGGCGACACCAGGGCCTGCACCTCCACCAGCAGCGGCCGGTGCCCCTCGACGGTGGGCACGACCACCGAGCCGGCGATGCCCGAGGCCCGGTCGGACAGGAACAACCCGCTGGGGTCGGGAACGCCGACCAGTCCCCGGTCGGTCATCTCGAACAGGCCCAGCTCCTGGGTGGACCCGAAGCGGTGCTTGACCGCCCGGAGGAGCCGCAGGGCATGGTGGCGATCGCCCTCGAAGCTGAGGACGGTGTCGACCACGTGCTCGAGGGCGCGGGGACCGGCCAGCGCGCCGTCCTTGGTGACGTGGCCGACCAGCACCACGCTGATCCCGTGCTCCTTGGCCGCGCCGACCAGGCGGTGGGCACATTCTCGGACCTGGGTGACCGAGCCGGGAGGCGACCCCAGCTGGGGGTCGAAGATGGTCTGGATGGAGTCGACCACGACGATCTCCGGCCTCAGCTCGACCATGTGGGCGACGATGGAAGGGACCGCCGGGTCGGCCACCAGGTGGAGCCCGGGAGCGAGGGCACCGAGACGCTCGGCCCGGAGCCGGACCTGCTGGGGTGACTCCTCGGCGGTGACCAGCAGCGACCGGGTGCCGGCGGGGGTGGCGCCCAGGGCCTGCAGCAACAGGCTCGACTTGCCGATCCCGGGCTCGCCTCCGAGCAGGGTGACCGAGCCGGGGACCAGGCCGCCGCCGAGGACCCGGTCGAGCTCACCGATCCCCGTGGGTCGCACCCGCCCTTGATCGAGGTCGACCTCGGCGATGGGTACGGCGGTGGACGGCCGGTGGGCCGGCGGGCCCCATGGGCGGGCCAGGTCCTCGGCCATCTCCTCCACCAGCGTGTTCCACGCTCCACACCCCGGGCAGCGCCCCAGCCACGTGGGACTCGATCCCCCGCAGTCGGCGCAGCGGTGGACGAGCTTCGTCTTGGCCATGCCGGCGATGCTACGAAGGCTCTATGACATCGCCGGCGATGATCCGCCGGCGTTCACGCCCGCCGGGCGAGGGCTCGGCGGGCGACGATCACCACCAGGGCGAGGGTGGCGACCGCCGCCACCGAGAACCAGGCGACACGCTCGGCGTGCAGCTGGCGGGAGGTGGCCTCCACGACGGTGCGCTCGCCCACCGGCGCCCGGAACTCGGCGCCGCCGCCCGGCAGGTCCGCTATCATCCGCACGTCGAAGAGCTGTTCCAGGGGAGTGCCCGTCTCCCGCTCCAGTGAGGCGCGGTCGAGGCCGAAGCCGCTGCCCTGCAGGCGCTGGTGCAGGTCATCGTCGCCGAACCCCTCGACGCCGGCGGTGAGGTCGACCTCCCCCTCGAGGGTGTAGGTGGTGGTGAGGACGCCGGTCTCTCGGGCGACGGTGAAGTTGCGGAACGGCCCGCCGGCACCCGCCAGCTCCTCCATCACCTGAGCCAGCTCGGTGGCGGTGGTGAAGGGCTTCTCGGCCGCCACCACCGTTCCGCCGTCAGGCTGCTCGGTAGGTGGCTCCACGGTCCATCCCGCCGCCTCCAGGTCGTCGAGGACGAGCTGTTCCGACAGGTCCTCGACCCGCCGGAGCGCCTCCTCGTCGAAGGCCACCGCCACCCGCACCGCGCCGGAGCCGTCCTCGTCGACGTCCACACCGACGTCGACCTCGATCCGGCACCCTCCCGCCACCAGCACGACCACGGCGAGGACCACGGCGAGAAGCCCGCTCCGTCGCCGTGCGCTCACCGCGGCGGAGGCTACCGGCGGCCGTGGACCCGGCCGGACCGGGCACGGCCGCCGGCGAGGCGGTGACGTCAGCGCAGCACGATCCCGCCGTCCTCCAGGTCGACCTTCACCACGGTGTGCTGCTCGCCGTAGCGACCCTCGAGCAGGGCCAGGGCCAAGCGGTCGCCGATCTCCCGCTGGATGAGGCGCTTGAGCGGGCGGGCGCCGTAGGCCTCGTCGTAGCCGGTGTTGGCCAGCCACGCCTTGGCCTCGTCGGTGACCTCGAGGGTGAGCCGCCGCTCGGCCAGCCGGTGCTCGAGGTGGCGCAGCTGGATGTCGACGATGGCGGCCATGTCGTCGCGGGTGAGGGCCCGGAACCGGATGATCTCGTCGATGCGGTTCATGAACTCGGGCTTGAAGAACTCACGGGGTTCACCGGGCAGGTTCGAGGTCATGATCAGCACGGCGTTGGTGAAGTTGACCGTGCGTCCCTGGCCGTCGGTGAGCCGGCCGTCGTCGAGCACCTGCAGCAAGATGTTGAACACGTCGGGGTGGGCCTTTTCGATCTCGTCGAGCAGCACCACCGAGTAGGGACGGCGCCGCACCGTCTCGGTGAGCTGGCCGCCCTCCTCGTAGCCGACGTAGCCCGGGGGAGCGCCCACCAGGCGCGACACCGAGTACTTCTCCATGTACTCGCTCATGTCGATGCGCACCATGGCCCGGGCGTCGTCGAAGAGGAACTCGGCCAGGGTGCGGGCCAGCTCGGTCTTGCCCACGCCGGTGGGGCCCAGGAACAGGAACGAGCCGATGGGGCGGTCGGGATCGGACAGCCCCGAGCGGCTGCGGCGGATGGCGTTGGCCACCGCCCGCACCGCCTCGTCCTGGCCCACCACCCGCTCGTGCAGCGCCTCTTCCATGCGGACGAGCTTTTGCACCTCGCCCTCCATCAGCCTCGACACCGGCACGCCGGTCCAGCGGCTGACCACCTCGGCCACGTCCTCCTCGTCGACCTCCTCCTTCAGCATCTTCTGCTCGCCCTGGAGCTGGTCGAGCCGGGCGCTGGCCTCCTCGACCTGGCGCTGCAGCTCGGGCACCCGGCCGTAGCGGATCTCGGCCGCCCGGGCCAGGTCGCCGTCGCGCTCGAAGCGGTCGGCCTCGCCCCGGGCCGCCTCCAGCTGCTCCTTGAGGGCCCGGATCTGGGAGATGGCCTCCTTCTCGGACTGCCAGTGGGCCTTCATCCCCGCCGAGCGCTCGCCGAGGTCGGCCAGCTCACGGTCGAGCGCGTCCAGCCGCTCCTTGGACGCGGTGTCGGTCTCCTTGGCCAGGGCCACCCGTTCGATCTCCAGCTGGCGGATGCGCCGCTCCACCACGTCGATCTCGGTGGGCATGGAGTCGATCTCGATGCGCAGCCGGCTGGCGGCCTCGTCGACCAGGTCGATGGCCTTGTCGGGCAGGAAGCGCCCGGTCACGTAGCGGTCCGACAGCACGGCGGCGGCCACCAGGGCGGAGTCCTGGATGCGCACGCCGTGGTGCACCTCGTAGCGCTCCTTGAGCCCCCGCAGGATGGCGATGGTGGCCTCCACCGAGGGCTGGCCCACCACCACCTGCTGGAACCGGCGCTCGAGGGCGGCGTCCTTCTCCACGTGCTTGCGGTACTCGTCGAGGGTGGTGGCGCCGATCATGCGCAGCTGGCCCCGGGCCAGGAGGGGCTTGATCATGTTGCCGGCGTCCATGGCCCCCTCGGCCCCGCCGGCACCCACGATGGTGTGCAGCTCGTCGACGAAGGTGATGACCTCGCCCTCGGCGTCAGTGATCTCCTTGAGCACGGCCTTGAGCCGCTCCTCGAACTCGCCCCGGTACTTGGAGCCGGCGACCATGGAGCCGATGTCGAGGGCCACCACCCGCTTGTTCTTCAGGCCCTCGGGGACGTCGCCGGCCACGATGCGCTGGGCCAGGCCCTCGACGATGGCGGTCTTGCCCACCCCGGGCTCGCCGATGAGCACGGGGTTGTTCTTGGTGCGCCGGGACAGGACCTGGATCACCCGCCGTATCTCCTCGTCACGGCCGATGACGGGATCGAGCTCCCCGGAGCGGGCCGCCTCGGTCAGGTCGCGCCCGTACTTCTCCAGCGCCTGGTAGGAGCCCTCGGGGTCCTGGCTGGTCACCCGGTGGCTGCCCCGGACCTGCTGGAGGGCGCCCAGCAGCTGCTCACGGTCGGCACCGACGCGCTCGGCCAGGGCCAGCAGCAGGTGCTCGGTGGACAGGTACTCGTCGCCCAGCTCGCTGCGGGCCGCATCAGCCGCCTCCAGGGCCTGGCGCAGGGCGCGCGACATCTGCGGTTCGGCGCCTCCATAGGCCTTGGGCAGCTTGGCCAGGGCGTCAGCCACCCGGTTGCGCACCGACAGCGGGGCCAGCCCGGCCCGCTCGAGGACGGGCAGCACCACGCCCTCGGGCTGGACGAGCAGGGACACGAGCAGGTGGTCGGGCGTGACCTCGGGGTGGTCGTGGTCGCGAGCCAGCGCCGCCGCCGCCTGGAAGGCCTCCTGGGTCTTGATCGTCCAGCGGTTGGGATCGAAGGGGGTTGCCATCTCGTTCAGACCTCCTCGTACGAGCATGCCGCGTTGTCGGGCGCCAGGGGGACCACGGCCTCGGCACTCGCGTCGCCGGGGTTGGCGTGGACTGCCATGCGCACCTTCTCCTGATCCTGAGCTCGGGCGCCGGCGCCCTTCCCGCACCGAAAACAAACCTTGAGTCTGGGAGTGTCAACTTGTCTGCGTCGGGGAACATTCCCCGGCGCCAGGGTATCGACACCGTTCCGAGTCACGTGCTCGACAGGAGGTGATGATCATGTTGGTGCGGTTCGACCCCTTCCGGGACCTCGATCGCCTCGCCCAGCCGTGGGCGGGCAACCGGTCGTCGGTCATGCCCATCGACGCCTACCGCCGGGGTGACCGCTTCGTGGTCCACTTCGACGTACCCGGGATCGACTCCGACTCGCTGGAGCTGACCGTCGAGAAGGCCGTCCTGAGCGTGCGTGCCGAGCGACGCTGGCAGCGCCACGAGGGCGACGAGGTGCTGGTCTCCGAGCGGCCGCAGGGCAGCTTCACCCGCCAACTCCTCCTCGGGGAGGGCCTCGACGCGGAGCACATCGAGGCGGGCTACGACAACGGCGTGCTGACTGTCGTCGTCCCCGTGGCCGAGCAGGCCAAGCCCCGCAAGGTGGCCATCTCCAGCGGTGGCGGCCGCGGCGAGGCCATCGAGGCCTCCAGCACCGCCGTCTGACCGATCCCTTGTGGGGCGAGCGGCGGGCCGGCGAGCCGAAGTGCTCGGCCGTCCCGCCGGCCGCGGTGGCCGACCGCTTCCCGACGAGCGACAGAGAAAGGAGGAAGACTAAGGAGGGAGCGATGGACATGGTTGTGCTTGCTGTGACGAGGTCGTGGACGTACTGGATGGCGCCCGTCCTCGTGGCGACGGGCGTCACGGCCGTCGTGGCCATGGCCTGGGGCTATTGCCGCAAGGTGCTCGACCCGTGGTACCGGTTGCGGGACCAGCGGGCCCACGCCGAGTCCTCACCCACCGCAGCGGACGTGGCCAGCCTGGCCGGCGCCCGCGGCGTGCGTGACCGGCCGGCGCAACGGCGGCTGGCCGCCTGAGGCCGCTGTGTCAGGTGGCCACGCCTCGGCGGCGTCCGGCCAGGGCGTGGCTCGCCGCCCGGAGGGCGGTGGGGGTGTCCACGCCCAGGATGCGCGCCTGGTCGGCGAAGGCGGCGGCGGCGGCGTGGAGCCGGGGGCCGGGATCGGGCCGCACGTCGGTGGGTGACGCCCGTACGAAGGTCCCCCTCCGTCCCCGGGTGACGATGACGCCTTCCTGCTCGAGCTCACGGTAGGCCCGGGCGACGGTGTTTGCCGCCAAACCGAGGTCGGCGGCCAGCTGGCGCACCGGTGGGAGGCGGAAGCCCTCGGGGAGCTCGCCGCCGGCCACCAGGGCGACCAGCCGGTCGCGAACCTGACGGTAAGGGGGCACCTGGGACTCGAGGTCGATCTCGACGATCATGCCGCCGTCCGCTCGGAATGGCGCCGCCCGAACCACCAGGGCTCCGGGTGGAAGACCGAGAAGAGGCTGGCCACAATCAGCAACCAGATGGGCAGCTGGGCCAGGTAGAGGAGCCAGCGCACCGGCGGGGCGTCCGTCGCCAGCAGAATGTTCCAGAGCACGCTGGACAGCGCCAGGAGGGCGGTGATGATGCCGGCGCCGGCCGCCGTGGACATCGAGGCGGCACGCAGGGCGTCGTCGGCAGCCACCAGGTCGGGGGCCGACAGTGGCTGCGGGCGGTGCACCAACCGCCGTTGGGCCCACGTGGCCACCACGACCACCATCGCCGCACCGAGCACGCCCGGCAAGAGGTCGGAGGCCGATCGTGGGCCTGGGCCGATCCGGTCGAGCCCGGCGTACGCGCCCAGGAGCGCGACGGTGAGCGCCAGCGCCGCCCACGACATCCGCCACACCCACGGCGCCAGGTAGTCGTCCATCTCCCGGGGCACGAGACTCGCCCGTCGGGGAGTGGGCCCGGTCCGCTGGCGGCTGAAGAGGAGCTCGGCCAGGGCCGCACCTCCGAAGTAACCGGCCAACGCCAGGGCGAAGCCGTCGATACCGGGCGGCAGCGGCTGACCGCTGAGCAGTGGGAGTCCACCGATGAGCCAACCGCCGGCGCCACCGACGGCACGAAAGCGGCGCGTCGTGCGCAGGTAGCCGATGACGACGGGGCGGTTGTCGTCGGTCAGCTCCAGTGCGTAGGTGCGAGCCCACTGGGCGAGCTGGGCTTCACGAGGGAAGCGGAAGACCCGGAGGAGCACCAGCGAACTGGGCAGCACCAGGTGCACGAGACTGAACACCACGATGGCAGTGACGTCGGTCTCCACGAGCGCCTCCAGGACCCGGCCGTTGTTTGTACTAACTGTACTGCTACAAACTAGCCATTCACAAGGGATGATGGTCATTTCGGTGCGATCGATCCCAAAACGCGGGTTCGGTCGCGCAGGGGCGACAATGACCTGGTGCTGATCCACCTCATCGCCGACTATGGCCACGGGGACCTGGCGTTCGCCGAGGTCCGCCAGCGGCTGGCCCGCCTCGTCCCCGAGGCCGAGGTCTTCGTCACCCCGGTGCCCGCCTTCGACACGGTGAGTGCGGGGTTCTGCGCCGCCCAACTGGCGTTGACCGACGGGCCGGAGGACCGCCTCGTGTACACCAACGTCGCCCCTCGGGCCGACCAGCCCGACCCCCGCCCCGGCAACCAGGGCGAGCAGTTGATCGCTGCCCTGCCCGGCACCGGCGCGGTGGTCGTCGGGGTCAACGCCCAACACTGTTTCTCGTTCCTGCGGCAGGAGGGCTGCGAGCTTCGTGAGGTCGCGGTCCCCGACGCCGGTTCGCAGTTTCGCTCGCGGGACCTGTTCCCTGCGGTGGTGGCCGCCCTGGCCAGGGGCGACCGCCAGTGCCTGGGCGACGGGGTGCGCCCGGAGCTCATCCCCCCGCCGCCGGAGCGGGCCGTGGCCTACGTCGACGGGTACGGGAACCTCAAGACCACCTGGTCCGAGGCGCCGTACGCCGTGGGCCAGCAGGTGCAGGTGTGCGTGGGCGGCTCGTGCGCCGTCGCCACGGTCACCGACGGCACCTTCGCCGTGCGCCACGGTGACATGTCCTTCGCACCGGGTAGCAGCGGCTGGCGACGGTCCGAGGGGGGAGAGCTGCGCTTCTACGAGCTCCTCCTCCGGGGAGGGAGCGCCGCTCGACGGCTGGGCAACCCAGGAGCGGGGGAGCCGGTCGACCTGCGTCCCGTCACTGCGACGGGGTAGCCGACAGGCGGGCGGCCAGGACCCGGGTCGTCAGACGTGCTCGGGCCGACGAGCGTCCCGGAGGTCAGCCACCTCGAGCTGGTGGGCCACGTCGGAGGGCGAGACGATGCCGAGCAGGCGCTCGCCGTCGAGCACCAGGGCCCGCCCGTCGGAGCCACCGGCCAGGCGGGGGAGCAGGTCGGCCAGCGACTCGTCGGGCCGGGCGACGGCGACCTCGTCGAGCGGGCAGGCGATGTCGGCCACGGTGGTGGTGGACCGCCGGTCGGCTGGCAGCTGCTTGACCCGGTTCAGGGTGACCAACCCGGCAGGCCTGCCCGTGCGGTCGACCAGCGGGAAGCTCGAGTAGCGGCTGGAGAAGACGTGGTCGTCGATGAGCCGGGAGACGGGGAGGTCGGATGGCACCACCACGGGGTTGGAGGTCATGACCTGGGCGACTCGGACGTCGCCGAGGGCGTGGCGAACCTGGGCGTGGTGCTCTTCGGCGCCGGCGGCGTTGGTGAGGAACCAGCCGATCAGGACCAGCCACAGGCCGCCCCCGCCGGCGCCCCCCACGAAGTCGATCAACCCCACGACGACCAGGAGCCAGCCGAAGGCCCGCCCGGCGCGGGCGGCGGTGAGCGAGGCGCCGAGGCGGTCACCGCGGCGCTTCCACAGCAGCCCCCGCAGGATCCGCCCCCCGTCGAGCGGTGCCGCCGGCACGAGGTTGAACACGGCGAGCACGACGTTGATGACGGCGAGCCAGCCGAACACGCCCACGGTGATGCCCGGGGCCCCGAGCCCGTCGAGCATCACAGCGATGGCGCCGAAGGCGGCGCCGAGCCCCACGCTGACCAGCGGGCCCACACCCGCCACCCGGATCTCGGCGCCAGGCTCGCCGGGCTCGCCCCGGAGCCGGGCCACGCCGCCGAAGAGCCACAGCACGATCCCGTCGACCTCCACGCCGTTGCGCTGCGCCACCAGGGCATGGGAGACCTCGTGGGCCAGGATCGAGGCCAGGAACACCAGCCCGGCGGCCACGCCGGCGACCACGTAGGCGGCGGGCTCGAGACCGGGGTGCTGCTGCGGGAAGCGGCCGGCGGCGAGGCCGAAGGTGATCAGCAGGAAGATCACGAACACGGTCCAGTTCACGCCGACGTCGACCCCGGCGATACGACCCAGCCGTACGGATTCGTTCACGCCCTGTCTCCCTGCGCCGCCACGGGAGCCCCTCTACCCGCGGCTCCGCTTCCCTTCACGCCGTGCCGACGAGCCCGTCCTCGGCGGCGGGAACAGATCGAGGGGGGGAGGCGTTGGACAGGGGGTAGTTGCACGTGCAACCATTTGCCTGACGGAGGTCCCCATGCCCGCTGTGACCGCTGACACCCTGCAGTTGCCGCGCCTGGCCCGGCCCGGCGCGGACCACCTCGACCGGCCCGTCCGCTCGGTGACCACCGCGCCCCGCGGCTACGAGGGCGAGGGCTTCCCCGTGCGCAGGGCCTTCGCCGGTGTGGACCGGGCCGATCTCGACCCGTTCGTCCACATGGACCAGATGGGCGAGGTCGACTACGGCCCCCACGAGCCCCGGGGAACGTCGTGGCACCCGCACCGCGGCTTCGAGACAGTGACCTACATGATCGACGGCACCTTCCAGCACCAGGACTCCCACGGTGGCGGCGGGATCATCACCGACGGCGCCACCCAGTGGATGACGGCGGGGCGGGGCATCCTTCACATCGAGACACCGCCCGAGGCGCTGGTGGTCAGTGGCGGCAAGTTCCACGGCATCCAGCTGTGGGTCAATCTGCCGGCCAGGGACAAGATGGTCCCCCCCCGCTACCAGAACCTCGAGGGCGACCAGGTCACGCTGCTGGCCTCGGACGACGGTGGCGCCCTGGTCCGCGTCATCGCCGGCGACGTCGGCGGCCACGCCGGGCCGGGCTCGACCCACACGCCGATCACGCTCGTGCACGCCACCGTGTCGCCGGGCGGCCGTCTCGTCCTGCCGTGGCGCCGCGACTTCAACGCGCTGGTCTACGTCCTGCGCGGCTCGGGCCGGGTGGGGGCGGAGGGCCGGCCGGTGAGCTCCGGGCAGCTGGCTGTGTTCGGTCCTGGGGACCACCTCACGGTCGACGCCGACGCCCGCCAGGACAGCCGTCACCTCGACCTCGAGGTCCTGGTGCTCGGCGGGCAGCCTCTGCGTGAGCCCGTGGCCACCTACGGGCCCTTCGTGATGAACACCCGCGCCGAGCTGGCCCAGGCGGTGGAGGACTTCCAGGCAGGCCGGCTGGGCGTCGTGCCCCCCGGCGCCCTCATGCCCTACCGCGGCTAGAGGCCGGCGACCGGAGTGCCCGCCGGCGCGTCTGCGGGGTGCACGACGAGCAGGCAGTATGCACCTCCGGGAAAGGAGCCCACATGTGGCGCATCGTCGGAGTCCTGCTCGCCATCATCGTCGCCCTGAGCGTGGCCGGGCTGGTCCTGCGGGCGGTTCGGTGGCTGCTCATCGTGGCGCTCGTGCTCGCCGTCGTGGCTGCCGTCGTGGCCAGCTCCGCCCGGAAGCGCTGAGCCCGGCTGGCCCGCGTTCCCCAAACGCCGCCGGAGAACTGAACGAGGCCGCGATGAGGTGGTTTTCGGGCCGGCGCGGCGAGACTGGGGCATGACCATGGCCGGGGAGACGCAGGACCCTACGCAGGAACGTCGCGACCGCACCGAGGACCGCGAGGAACGCACCGAGGTGGCCGCCGAGGCCGCCGAGCAGCGCCACGACGTGGTCGCCCAGATCACCGACCGGGGCCTTCACGTCGCCGAGGACGTCATCTACGCCCTCACCGGCCTGCTCCTGGTGGGCGGGGCGTTGGTCGTGGTGGTGCACGCCGCCTACAAGTTCGCCACCAGCGTTGCCGACGGCGTCATCCCCGCGGTCGAGTCCTCGGTCAGCTCACTGCTCATCGTGTTCATCCTCGTCGAGCTGCTGAGCGCCGTCCGCACCATCATCACCGAGCGCCAGCTCGTCGCCGAGCCGTTCCTCGTCGTCGGCATCCTGGCCGCCATCAAGGAGATGGTGTCGCTGTCGACGTTCCGCCTCCACGATCAGTCGGTCACCGACGCCATGGTGACCGTGGGCGGCCTGGCCGGCGTGGTCATCGGCCTGACCATCGCCATCCTCGTCCTGCGCCGTAGCCGCCTCGCTGAGGAAGCGTCCGAGGAGACGTCGACCCCCGAGTGAGCCATGGGCCGCCTCACCGGCGACGCCGCCTGGTCGCCGGCGGAGCGGCCTGCTCGGTGAGGGGTCAGGCCAGTCCGCCTGGCCCCTTCCCGCCCTGGGCGTACCCCTCTTCCTCCTTGTCCTGCTCCTCGTCGGCCAGCTCCTCGGTGATGCCGACCTCGTGGGTACCGCTCCCGCCCTCGGTGGGCGGGCGGTCGGGCCCGGCGTCGGGCCCGGTGGACTCGTCTCCTCCGCTCATGGCACAGCTCCTTGTCTCGCGGTCTCGCGGCCGGGTAGTGCGTTCCCCTCACCGCCGCTGTCCATGCCGGGGGCACGCACCGCGGGCCGTGTTCCTCCGCGGGCGAGGTCCTAGCGGGCCAGGCCGACGATGACGTCGGCCAGCACCAGCGACACCAGCGCGACCATCAGGACGATCACGATCGTCCGACGCCACCGGTACATGGCGCCAGGTTAGATGTGCTCGACCGGGCGGCGAGAGCGGGCGGTCAGCGGCGGGCCAGGTCGCACACGAGCCCCCCGGTGACCCGGACCAGCTCGTCCGGGGCGATGGCGAAGTTCACGTTCGGCGTCCCGGCCGCCGCCCACAGCTCGCGGTGGGCCAACAGCTCCTGGTCGACGAACGTCGCCAGGGGGCAGGCATGGCCGAAGGGGGGGATGCCTCCGATGGGGTACCCGGTGGACTCCCGAACCTGCTCGGCGGTGGCCCGCCGGGCGTCCGAGGCGCCGGCCGCCGTGGCCAGCTTGGGCTCGTCGAGCCGGCGGTCGCCCCCGACGAGGGCGACGACCGGCGAGCCGTCGGCCAGGAAGACGAGCGACTTCACGATCTGGGCCACCTGCACCCCGATGGCACGGGCGGCGTCCTCGGCCGTGCGGGTGTGCTCGACGAACGCCCGGGGCCGGACCTCGAATCCGAGCTCGGCCCCGGCCGCCACCACTCGGCGGACGTTGGGATGGAGCGCCTCGGTCATGCGCAGCAACGCCCGGGGGCCGGGATCACCCCGGGCTCCGGTGCGGCTCGGCGGCGACCGGGACGGCGCGGTAGATGGAGCCGTTGGCCGAGGCGAAGACCAGCTCGCCGTCGGCGTCCTCGCCGATGTGGGTGAGCTGCGGCACCTTGGCCACCTCCGGGCGTACGTCGGTGCCTCCTCCGTCGGGGGTGCCCCGCAACGACCACAGGGTGCCGGCGCAGAAGTCGCCGTAGATGTAGCGCCGCACCAGCTCAGGGAACTGCGTCCCGCCGTAGACGACACCGCCGATGATCGCGCAGCCCTCGTCGTGACCGTAGGTGGCCACCGGGTGCACCAGCTCGCCTCCCGGGTCGAGCTCCTGGTCGGTGATGCGCGTGGTGCCCTCGTAGGCGCTCCACCCGAGGTTCTTCGGTGGCTCGTCCGGTTCGAGGCGGACCCGGTTGACCTCCTCGACCTGGTCCTGGCCGACGTCGGCCACCCACAGTTCCTCGAGGGCGGGATCGATCCAGAAGCGCCACGGGTTGCGGAGCCCGACGACCACGGGCTCCCAGATGGGCACCTCGGCGTCGACGTCGGCGGCCAGGATCTTTCCCAGGTGCTGGGCGGCGTCCTGGGCGGTGCGGTTGGGATCGAACGCGCCACCGCCGTCACCGAGGCCGAGGTGGAGCCTTCCGTCGGGGCCGAAGGCGAGCTGGCCGCCGTTGTGGTTGGCCTCGGGCTGGTCGACGAACAACAGCTCCCGCACCGGGCTCGGGCGGAACGACCTCCGGTCGGGATGGGCCGCGAACTCGGCGACCCGGGTGTCACCGGCGAGATCGGACCAGTGCAGGAACAGGCGCCCGTTGGTGGCGAACCCCGGATGGAAGGCGACCCCGAGGAGCCCCGTTTCCGTGCCGGCGCTGACGTGGTCGGAGATGTCCAGGGCGACGACGTGCTCGTCGCCCTCCAGGCGTACGACGCGTCCGGGCTGTTCGAGTGCCCACAGGGCATGCGGATCTCCCGGCGCGGCTCCGACGTACGTGGGTCGGTCCAGCCCGCTGGTGATGCGCACGACGTCGAAGTGGTGCGCCGACTGGACGGTGGGTGCGCCGTCGGGCAGGGTCGAGGTGACCAGCTGGGTGCGACCGCAGCCGGCCAGGGCCACGGCCGCCAGCACGCCCAGGACGGGTGTCAGCAGCAAGCGTTCTGAACGGCGCACAGTAGGTCAGCCTAATACGCGGTTGCTACCCTCGTCTCCTCGTGCGGCCGCCCCTGCCCCTGGTCCTCTGCCTCGTCTTGGCCGGAGCGTCGATGTTCCTCGTCCTGCCGGCGGCCTCGTACGACGCGTGGGCGTGGCTGCTGTGGGGCGCCGAGGCGTTGTCCGGCGAACTGTCGACGTCGGAGGGCCCGGCGTTCAAGCCGCTGCCCGTGGCGGCGTCCACCCTCCTGGCCGGCTTGGGTGCTGCCGGCCCCTGGGCGTGGGTGTTCATCGCCAGGGCCGCCGCCGCGGTGGGAGCGTGGCTGGCGTTCCGGCTGGCGCGCCGTCTGGCCGGCGGTTCGGCGATCGCCGGAGGGCTGGCCGCCGCCGGCGTCCTGCTGTGTGGCGGATACCTGGCGTACGCCTCGCAAGGCGTGGCCGAAGGGATGCTGCTGGCCTTGGCCCTCGCCGCCGGCGGGGCATGGAGGGCGGGCCGCCCCCGGTGGGCGCTGGCTGCCGCAGTGGGCTGTGCCCTGCTGCGGGTGGAGACGTGGCCCTTCCTGGCCGTGGCCGCGGCCGTCACCTGGCGGCGGCGCCCCCAGGACCGGTGGCTGCTCGCCACCGTCGCCTTCGTCGTGCCCGCCGCCTGGTTCGTGCCGGAGCTGATCGGCTCCGGCGAGATCCTGCGCTCGGCGGGCCGGGCCCGGGTACCCAACCCCGGCCAGCCGGCGCTCGCCGACGTCCCCGTGCTGGCGTCCTTGCGGGCCGGGGTGGCGCTACCGCTGTGGCCCTTCTGGACGGGGGTGGGCGTGCTGACGTGGGCAGCGTCGGTCCGCCGGGAAGAGGCGGCGCGGGCCGCCCTGGTCCCCGCCGCCGTGGGAGTGGCGTGGATCTCCCTGGTTGCCGCCATGGCCCAGGCCGGATTCTCGGGCGAGCCCCGCTACGCGCTTCCCGGTGCCGCCCTGGTGGCGTCCAGCGGGGCCGTCGGGCTCGTCGTCGCCGGGCGGCGACTGCCGCGGTGGCGTGGCGCTGCTCTCGCCGCCATGTCCTTCTTCATTGTGACGGCGGCGGTGCCGCGCGTCGCCTCTCTCGCCGACCTGCGGAGGGCCCAGGCCCACCAGTGGGCGCTCCAGGCTGACCTGGCCCGGGCGCTCGACGAGGCCGGCGGGGCCGGGCCGGTGCTCGGCTGCGGCGTTGCGTACGTGGGACCGCTGCGCGGTCCGCTCGCCGCCTACCGCCTCGGTGTCCCCAAGCACGTGGTGGAGCCCGACCGGGTGCCGCAGGCTCCCGGCGTCGTCCTGCGCTCCCGGCTGACGCCGGAGGACCGGCCGGCGCCGGCGGTCCCCGCCGGCTTCCGCCAAGTCGCCCACGCCGGCGCCTGGAAGGTGTTCAGCTCCTGCTGAGCTGCCGCTGATTCAGCCGGTCTCGTCGCGAACGGTCAGTTGCCCCGCTCGTCGACACGTTGGAGAAGGTCGTCGGCCGCCGCCTCCACGTCGTCGTGATCGTTCTGAGCGGCTCGCTGCTTGGCGTGGATGAGGGCAGCGCGGTTCACCTTGGAGAAGTCGCCATACGGAAAGCCGTAGCGGCTCTTCGTCTCCTCCGAGGCCTCGGTGTCGATAGCGAGGTGCCACTGGCCATAGCCGTCGTATCCCTGCTTGTCGATCTGCCGGTTCTCCTCATCGGTGGAGGGCGCGGCATCGGACCACTCGGTCGAGGTGTCGACGTCCCCCCCATCGATCAGCTTCCGAGCGTGAGCCACGCCGTCATCGTTGACCTTGTACTTCGGCATGGCGAGCGCCCTACCCGTGCCTCAGTCGTCCCATCCGCGCCGGCGGTGGGGGCGAAGGCGTGCCGGCTGTGACACGCTCGACGAGTGAGCCTTGTGGGTCGGCCATCGGGGCAGGTGAGCCTCCCCGACGAGGTGAGAACAGTCGCTGGCTCTCGCCGCATCGAGGTCGTCTGGCAGAACGAGCTCCACGGCCTGACATTCCGATGTGGCGGCGCTGCCGACGCCGTGTTCGTGAAATGGGCGCCGGCCGGTTCGGGCCTTCGACTCGCTGACGATGCGGCACGTCTCAGGTGGGCGGCGCGGTGGACGCCGGTTCCACGGGTACTCGACTTCGGCTCGAGCGGTGCTGGCGACTGGCTCGTAACCGCCGCGCTCGACGGAGAGTCGGCTGTGGACCCGTCGTGGAGTGACCGCCCAGCGGTCGCCGTGACAGCAATCGGCGAAGGTCTACGCTCCTTCCACGAGGCGCTGCCAGTCGAGCAGTGCCCCTTCAGCTGGTCTGTCGAGGTTCGTGTCGCCGAGGCCCAGCGGCGGACCGCCGCCGGGCACCAGGAACCGCACCGCTGGCATGCCGAGCATCAGCACCTGTCCCCGGACGAGGCGCTTCGCGTGCTGGCCGAGCCACCTCCTGTCGATCGGCTCGTGGTGTGCCACGGCGACGCCTGCTCGCCGAACACACTCGTCGCCGCCGACGGCTCCTGCGCCGGACATGTCGACCTTGGGTCGCTCGGTGTTGCCGACCGCTGGGCCGACCTCGCCATCGCCACCTGGTCCGCCGACTGGAACTACGGCTCCGGTTGGCAAGGTCGCCTGCTCGACGCCTACGGGATCGGCGCCGGCGACGAAGAGCGAACCTCGTACTACCGGCTCCTCTGGGACCTGACCTGACGGACCCCCCGGCGGTTGGCGACGCCGCGAGGCGAGGGCGCCGACTACTGAGCCGGAGTGGCCTCTCCGAACCAGGTCGCAAGTGCTCGGGGCAGCTCTGGGTCCGCGAGCTCTCCTGCCCAGGCGACATGCCCGTCGGGTCGGATCACCACGGCCGGGGGCGCAGTGACCTCGCCCAGGACCGGGAGCTCCCACACACCATCGTGCCTGGCGTCGACCAACCGGACTCGATCCGCCCAGGGAGAGATGTCGAAGCTGCCGGGTTCACCGAGGTTGAGGAGCACGGGCCGGGCGTCGTGCAGCAGGCTGAACACGCGTGTGGGACCGTCGGCGGTGTGCACGTCGAGGTCGGGCATGCGCCGCCCGAGCAGCGGGTGTCCCTCTCCGAGGTCGTAGTGGATGTCGAGACCGGAGAGCATGGCGGCGATGCGCCGGCGCGGCTGATCCATGCCCAGCAGTTCCGTCATGGTGTCGCGGAGGGCCTGGTGACGGTCGTCGGGACTGCTGAGCGCGACTTGCGCCATGGTGTTGTGCAGCACCCGGGCACCGACCGGATGCCGTTCGGCATGGTAGGTGTCCAGGAGGCTCTCGGGTGATGTCTTGTTGACGACCTGGGCCAGTTTCCAGCCCAGGTTCACGGCATCCTGCACGCCGGTGTTGAGGCCCTGGCCGCCGTGGGGCGGATGCAGGTGTGCGGCGTCCCCGGCCAGCAGGACGCGGCCTCGGCGGTAGGAGGCTGCCTGCCGCGTCATGTCGGTGAACCTGGAGATCCAGTTGGCGCGCCGAAGCCCGTAGTCCGTCCCGTACACGGAGACCAGTGCGTCGCGAAGCTCCTCCATGCTGGGGTCGCCGGTGTGGTCGAGGTGTCGTTCGGTGAGGACGACCCGAACCGACTTCCCGTCTTCCCTCTGACCCAGGGCGTGGGTGCCGACGCTGTCGCGACGGAAGCCGAACTCCGGCTCCTCGTCCATCTCGACCTCGGCGATCATCCAGCTCGTCGAGGGATCCAACCCGCGGAAGTCGATGCCGGCTCCCTTGCGGACCAGGCTGCGTCCTCCGTCGCAGCCGACGAGATACTCCGCTCGGAGGGAGGTGTCCCCGGACAGCTCGACATCGACGCCGCTGTCATCCTGTGCGAAGCCCACGACCTCGCAGCCGCGCAGGATCGGAACGCCGAGCTCATCGACCCAGTCAGCCAGGATGGGCTCGAAGTGGCTCTGCCAGAGTGCCAGTCCGTAGTTGTGGCGGGTGGGGAAGTCGCTGATGTCCAAGGGGATGCCGGAGAAACCCTGGACCTGCATCGTCTTACCCGCCGAGAGGAATCGTTCCGCGATGCCACGCTGATCGAGCACCTCGATGGTGCGGGAGTGAAGGCCCCCGGCTCGTGATCCGTCGAGATGCTGACTGGTGCGTGGTTCGACGACGACGACGTCGATCCTCGCCAACGCCAGCTCGCCCGCCAACATCAGCCCCGTCGGGCCGCCTCCTGCGATCACCACCGCATGTTCGGTCATCGCCGCTCCCCGGCGAACGATGCACCGGACGGGGACAGCCACCTCGCCCTGCGCCGGGGCGCGCCAGCGCCGCTCGCCGGAATCCCCCCCGCCAACTCCACGACCGGTTCAGCGCCCCCGGCCGACCCATCTGCCGAAGGCAACACACGCATTCCACAACTCCTGGCTTCGGACGTTCTGGTCGTCATCGGCTCAGCGGACGACTCATGATCAGCACGTTTGGGTCGCTTGCGGCAAGACCCCTCCCTCGCGTTATGTTGTTGATGACGGCGGGGTTCAACGCTCGAGGATGCGGGCGAGCTGATCGGTCCCTACGTCGGACTGCCGAGCGACGCGGCGACCGGCAGGGAGTAGATATTCGAACAGGCTGAATCCCCCCTCCACGGCCCTCGAGAACGGCCATGCAGAGGTGGCCGTACGCAACCACGGTGGCAATCTCCGAGATAGGTGCTCTTGGCGACCGACGAGCGGCATAGTCCCGCGTCCGCACTGGCGTCCCGAGCGGCATCTCACCTCGTGCGGCTCCGGCCCGTGTCGGTGCCGCATTCGCGGCGGGTGTTATGGAGCGGTTCGTGCCGCCTCCTCGACGGCCCGAACCGTCGTTCGGGTCTCCGCCGGTGGATCGCTACGTGACGTCGACCTCGAGCGGCGGGAGGTCGACGGAACCGGTCGAGGACGCGGCTAGTCATCGGATGGCGCGCCACAGCACGATCCCAGCCCGGCCACCGGTGTGCGGTCCGCGGAACATCTCGAGCACGAGGTTGTCGCCCGACGGTGAGGCCAGCCGCATGAAGGTGCTCTCCGACGACGCTCTCCGCCGAGGCGACCCGATGAGCACCGTGATGATGCGGTCGGTCTGGCGGATGACGTAGGTGCCGAGGCGCTCGCCGCTGGACAGGTCGAGGATAGTGAGGCGCGGAGGCGCGTCCTGGTCGATTCGGATGATCGTGAGCCGCCGGGCCCGCACGATCGCGGGCTCAGGCACGCCTCCGAAGTCAGTCGACACCACCTCGTACGTCCCGCCCGCGCCAAACCCTTCGGCGCGCGCGAACTCCTCGTACGGCGGGAACACGATCGGTGCGAGCGACACGAGCTCCCAGTCCGCGCGCGACGGCTGGCACGGGTTCGACCGCCGACCTCTCGTCTCTTCGCGGCTCGGCGCTGGACCGATCGTCGCCGGCTTGTTCCCGCGGGCCGCGGCCTCGGTCCGGCCGTACTCTAGCTGCCAGCACGTGAACCGCAGGCGGTTGTCGAACCCGGTCAGGTCCGTCCGGATCGGCCGCTCGACGACGAGCGTCAGCGCCACCCAATAACCCTCGCTCCGGTAGCGCTCGACCGCGGGTAGCATCGCGTGGAACGCCTTCTCCGCCCGGCGCGCTTCACTCGCGGCCACCCCCATTCGCGCCGCGGTGTGCAACAAGTCCGCCACCCCGCCGGCGCCGCGCGCGCCGCCTAGGCCGCCCGCCCGCAGCCGTGGTCCGGCCTGCGACGCCGGCGCGGGGCCGCCACCGCCGGCCGCTGTCCGAGGAACCGAAGCGGGGTCGGCCGGCGTGGCGACGCGCGCCGACGTGGCCCGGTCGCCCACCGAGCCCGACCGGGCTCGCTGCGGTGCGGGCGAGCCCCCGCCCGTCGTCGTGCCGGGTCCCATCGGTGCGGCCGTGCCCCCGGCCGTCGTGCCGCGCGCCGTCGGTACCGGCGCACCCCTGCCCGTCGTGGTGCCGCGCCCCGCTGGTGCGGCCGTGCCAGCCGGATGCGATGGCCGCCGCACCATGCCGGCCCGCCGCCACTGCTCGGTGCGGTCGTCGACCTCCACGTTGCCGGCCCGGTCGACGTAGATCACCTGGGCCACGATGCGTCCCTCCGTCCACGCCGCGCGCATCCGGTTGGCGATCCGGGTCGAGTCGCCGCCCTTGCTCGCCAGCTCGTTCAGGCGGTCGCGGAACCAGTCGGGCGAGAACTGCCTCGTGCCCCGCCGGGTCACGCGCCGCGCGACGTCGCCTTCCTCGCTCGCAGCGAAGACCTCACGCCGGGTGCGGCCCAGCTTCGACTTGCCGTACTTCACCTCGACCACGAGCACGCGGCCGTCCCGCAGCTCGTACGCGGCGTCCAGGATCGGCGGGCCCTCGCCCTGCCGGCGCCGGCGAGCGCCCCGCCGGGGGAGGACAATCTCCTCGCCGAGGTCCTCGCCGAACGTCTGCCGGAGGTGTTGGCGAGCGTGGTACTCGGCCACCGCCTCCTTGTGCTTGGTGGTCGCGCCCGCCCGGGTCAAGCCGTCGTCGGGATCGTTGGCTCGGTCCGTGGTGCGGCGCGCCTCCTCGAGCGCCCGCTGCGTCTCGGGATCGATGCGGGTGACGGGGACCCGCGGTGGCTTCGGGGCCATTGGTGCGAACGGGGCCGCTACCCGCTACCCACCGCCACCACCGCCACCACCGTCGCCGCCGTCCCCGTCTCCGTCTGGGTCGACCAGCAGCCCGGCGATGTCGCCCCGCACGACGATCTGGCGGTCGGCATCAGGGTCGTCGAGCACGTCTTGCAGGAGCCGCGATGCGTACCGCAGCTGCTCGAGCCGCTCCGACACGAGCTCACTCGCCACCTGCTGCACGTCGAGGGAGCGGTGCAGCAGCTTGAAGTCCTCGAGCACGGGATGACCGCCGGGCAGCGCCTCGATGAAGAGCGAGCCGGTCGGGATGACGAGATCCTGCGCGTCAGGACGCGGGTCCTTGATGCGGCCCTCCCACGCCGCGTCGATGGCAGGCTTGAGCGCCTCGAACTCGGCGTTGGACAGCCGCTCCTGCAGGCAGCACACGAGCTCCTCCAGCTCGGACATCGTCGCGTTGGCCGTATCGTCGGGATCGACGACCCCCGTGATGGCCGACGCGAACGGCGCCATGAGGAACTCGATCAGGGGGTCCCACCGCATCATCGGGAACACCATGGCGTTGCCGACGTAGCCGAGCAGGTTGGCCACGTCGGCCACGTCGCCCAGCTCCCCCTCGTCGTCGACCCGCAGGCTCGCCCGGGCCGTCACCTTCAATGGTGCGCGCCACGTGGGCGGACGGGGCGGGAGCCCCGACGGCTCGAGCGTGTACGCAACCGAGCCCGCGACCGCCGGCACCGGCGCGTGGCGCAACCGGAGGTAGCGCTGGTCCTTGGTCTCGTGGTCCCAGATCGCGTGCTGGTAGTGGAGGATGTTGTCCTTCAGGTGGAGCAGGAAGCGCTCCACCTGGACTGCTTCGGTGGCGTACGTCATGAAGGCCTCGTTGAACGCAGCCGTGGTCCGTTCCAGCTCGGTCGCCTGCTTGCCGATCTCGCCCTCGACACGCTCGATGGCCCGTCGCCGCTCGGCCAGCCGGTTGGCGACGTCCTCCCCGAAAACCTCTCCCACGCGCTGCTCGTCCTCGCGCCACCCCGGGTACTTCTCGTCGTAGATCCGCACCTTGAACAGCTCGAAGATGTTCCGCGGGTCGGGCAGCAGATCCTCGGAGCGCAGGGCGGCCAGCTCGCGCTTGAGCGACTCGACGAGCGCGGCCTGGCGGTCGACGGCCGACTCGAGCTCCTCCGCCTTGCCGAGGTCAGCGACGAGCTTGCCCGAGACCGCGTACTCGATGGCGGGCTGGAAGGAGGGGTCGAGCAGCACCCGCCGGAGGATCCAGTCGTGCCGGGCGACCCACGACTCGTCGAGCTCGCTGGGTGCCGGCAGCTCGTGGGCCACGACGGCGACGGGCGTCACCCGCTGCAGTCGCTCGGACACGAGGAACCGGCGCTGCAGCTCGTAGAACAGGTACGTGACGACCAGCTCCTCGTTGGGGTTGCCGATCTCGCTCGCCTCGGTCACCTCGACCTCGTCGGTGCTCGACACGGTGACCTCCATGGTCGAGCTGCGCTTGTGCTCCTCGGCCCGCTTGCGCGTCGCCTCCCGAAACGCCTCCTTTGTGGAGGACGACGTGCGCTCGGCCCCCGCGGTCCACACGCTCGTCGTCGTGCCCGACCCGACGCCCGGCACCCCGGCCCCTGCCTCCTTCGACAGCGTGAACGACGTCGACAGCTTGGTGTCGCGCACGATCTTCGCCACGTCCCGCTGCACGTCGGCCGCCTCGCTGCTGTAGCGCGACTCCGACGCCTCCGCCCGCCGGTCGGTATAGGTCTTGGCGGACTTGCGCCGGGCTGAGTAGCGGATCGAAGCCTTGGGCGCGAGCGGGATAGTCTTCACCAGCTCACCCGCCTGGTAGCCACGCGGCTCCCACCGCTGCTGGTAGCCCACGAGGAGGCCGGCGCTGACCGAGCGACCGGTGTCGTCGGTCGCAAACGGCGTGAACGGATAGTCGCTGCGCCGCAGCCGGCGAAGGTCGTCGAGGAACGCTCGCAGCTGAACGAACCGGTCGCGCGGCGTGAGCGCGTCGCTGATCGCGTCGGCGATGTCGTCGAGGATGTCGAAAGGGTTGGGAAGCCCGAAGAAGACCGGCGAGCGGGCGCTGCTGGAGCCGGATCCCGCCCCGCTCCGGAGCGGGTCCTCAGCCGCGAGGAGGGAGCTCTCCGCGGCGATGGCGTCGATGACGTCGCCTCCTCGTGACGCCCCGTCGAGGTCGCCTCCGAGGGCGGACAGCTTGCGGCCCGAGTCGATCAGGTCACTGATCAGACCCGGATCGGGCCGGGGCGACACGAGCAGGTCGGACGCGAGGAACAGGCGTTCGAACTCGAAGAGGGCGACGGCGTCGGCCGGTCCGCCTTCGATGGTGAGGTCGCGCAGCTGCCGGCCGATGCCCGCGGCCGTCGCCCGGGCCGATTCAACGCCCGCCACCACCGGGAACTCGGCGAGGTCCTTGAGCAGGCGGGCGACCATGCGCTTGATGAGCGCGGCCGTCGCCTCGCCGCTCTCGCCATCACCGTCCCCACCGCCGTCGCCGTCCCCGTCGCCGTCCCCGTCGCCGTCCCCGTCCCCGTCCTCGTCTTCCCCAGCGTCGCTGCAGCGCTGGTAGGGCGGCGTGCGGTTGCGGCACGCGATCGAGAGGAGGTCCCGCCGGTACCGGCTGGGCGGCCCCGTCTCGTGCTCGACACCGAAGAGGACGCGCCGCACGTCGTCGTCGGTCAGCCCGCTCGCCGGCGCGCCCGACCCGTCCAGCAGGACGGCGGTGTCGCCGTCGCTGAGGTCGACGAGCCCCCTCGCTGTCGCCACGCTCGCCCGGTTGCGCAGCGCCTCGTCGAGCAGCCGCCGGGTGTGCGCACGTACGGTCTCGCCAACGGCCAGGACGGCGGGGGGCAAGTCGCCGTTTCCCCGGCGCACGGGTGCGACCGTCCGCTCCCGGAGGGCGTCGCGCACGGCGGCGTCGAGCGCCTCGCGCAGCGGGCGGGCGCGCGCCAAGGCCCGCCGGCGGATCGCGGCCGCCGCCTCCCGCTCGGTCACCCTGGCCGCGACCCGCGTGCGCGCCGCCGCCGCGCGCCCCTCGGCGCCGCCCGGGGTCGCCGCGTCCGCCGACCCGTCGGCCGCAGCCCGCCGGAGCCGCTCGGGGTCGATCGCGATGGCGTAGCGGTGCACGCCGTCGCCCGCCTTCCGCAGCCGGGGCACGAGGTGGAGCAGCTCGAGACTTCGACCGGCACGCCCGCCGCCGCCGCTGGGCGCGAATACGGCCACGGCGATGACGCGGCTGCGGTTGTCCTCACCCTCTCCGGTGGTCCACGAGAAGCGACCGTCCGCGTCGGTCAGCGCCGAGCCCAGGCTCGGTGCGTCGCCAACCCATCCGATGTCGCCGCCGGTCAGCGCGCTCGACCCTCGCCGCGCTTTCGCGACGTCGAACGCCTCGACCACCACGTTCCCCACCGGCACGCCCGACCCGCGGACCGTGACGCGCCCAGCGACCTCGATCATGGCCGTCTCCTCACCAGCTGAGCCTCCCCGACCGATCCAACCACGAGCACACTGCGGAGTGTAAGACGGGCGCGGCATGTCAGCTGTGCGCGCCACGATGGCGGGACACTCACTCTCCACTAACGCCTCGTGAAGGCAGAGGACACGGGACCGCCGGGGACGCCGCCAGTCGTCAAGGTCCGTTTCGCTTCAGTACTGGAGGGGCTCCACCGAGTCGAGCCATCGGTGGAGACACTGGCCGACCGTCAGCTTCATGGCATCCGCGTACTTGCGCTTGCGGATCCGCTCCAGCGCGGGTTGAGCACCTGCTCACACGCGCGCTTCGTCGGGAACCCTCCCGCCCACTTCTGCCGCGATGCCGCGTTGAATCGTCTGAGGCTTGGGCGTGACCGGCCGATCGTACGTCCAACCCGGTCCACCAGTTCAGTGCTCGTCCGGGCCTGTGATTGGGCGGTGAACCGCCCCGGGTTCCTTGGAGGCTCTATTCGTTGCGGGAGGATGGAGTTCGATGGCACGACCGAGACGAATCCGGGTGAACTCCGGGAGCGGGCGGCGCGGATGCGCCAGTGGCGCGAGGACCGCCGCGGACCGATGGCGGCGCATGATGGGCAGGGCTGGACTCCGTCCGACGCCCCGCGACGCGTGCGACAGAACGCGCGGGAACCGCACACACGACACCCTGGGCCCTACCGTCGCGCCGAACCGGCAGATCGCGAGAACACCAGAACCGGTCGCTCTCCGTCCACCAGCTCATTCCCATGACCTTCGACGTGCGCGGAGAGCCCTTCGCTACTGCTCGCCTCGAACGGCGGCACGACGTGCCGACAGCAGATCGGGCTGACAGTGGGCCATGCAGCAGGATGGTCGACGGGTGGTATCGGGCTTGCCAGCGCCCGGCTCCGCCGGTTACCGGGCGGCACGCAGAGCCCATGAAGCGGTCGGGGGCGAGACCGTGGTAGGAACTCCTCAGCCGGTGCGGAACTGCACGGCCACGTCGGTGGGCCTCACGAGCGCCAGATAGATCGGGCACCGTTGCTGCCACACTTCGGCGATCTTTTTGACACCCGTGTCGCCGTCAGGCGACTGCACGGTGACGTCGAGGCTGACGTTGCGCAGGTCCGGCGCTGCTCCGTCGATGCCGAGGAGGCCGCGCCCATCGGTCTCACATCGCACGGCGGCCTCGACGGCGTCCACTCGAACCCCGAGCTGCGGAGCGAGCGTGTCCCGCACGAAAACGACGGCACAGCCGGCAAGCGCGCTGAGGAGCAGCGCGGTGGGGCTGGGCGCCTCGTTGGTGCCACCCAGCGCCGGCGGCAGGTCGGCCCGCCAGGTGAACGGCCCCGCCTGGATCACCGCCTGGCTCTCGTCGGCGCGGGCGGTCACGACCGGAGCGCCCAGCGCCTTTTCCGGGTCCGTCGTCCAGGCTTCGATGGTCGCCTCGATGGTCTCGGTTTTCATGCATCCTCCTTCAAGGTCCGGCACGGACGAGCTCACCGTTGAACCGTAGGACGGCGCAGAAGGCAAGTCATCGGGTGTTCTCCCTACGGCTGGCGTGCCGGCGGACCCATCGCCGAAGCATCATTGGGGGGTGCGGTTCGAAGCGAAGGCGCTCGACACGCCGACCGACACCCGCCGCGTCGGAAAGGAAGAGCTGACGGTCGCATCGGTGGGCGACACGACGATCACTCGCGAGGTGATGGAGCCGGGGTGGAAGTGGTCGACCGACGTGAAGCCCATCGTCGGCACTGATCTCTGTCGGGCGTCGCACCAGCTGTTCATCGTCTCCGGGCGGCTGCACGTGGTGATGGAGGACGGGGCCGCCCTGGAGGTGCGCACGGGAGATGCGGCAGTCATCCCGCCGGGGCATGACGCATGGGTGGTTGGTGACGATCCGTGTGAGATCGTCGACTTCTCCCCGACGTACAGCCAGCTCATCGACGCCGGCGAGGCGTACCACGCGATGACGGCTCCTCGAGCGTCGGGGAAGCGCTGCTCGCGATCTGGCGCGGCGCAGAAGCTCCGAGCCGAGGCTCGCGTTGGCCGTCTTGATCCCGGTGCGGTAGAGCTCGTGCTCGGCGCCGTCGGCCACCGGCCGGGCCGGCGATCGGGCCCGGCCGGCCTCACACCGCGGGAGGTCGAGGTCCTGGTGCTGATCGCGACCGGCGCATCAGCGAAGCAGGTCGCCTACGTCCTCGGCATCGCGCCGAAGACCGCGTCGAGCCACATCGAGCGGATCTACGTGAAGTGCGCCGTCTCGAGTCGTTCGGACGCGACGCGCTTCGCCATCGCACATGGCCTGGTGAACCCGCTCACACCTACCGGCCGGTAGGGACGCCGCGGCCACATCGCGCCGCACGCCCAACGTGTCGCTACTGGCGCGAAGTTGGTTTCAGGCCCGACGACTTCGGCGGGGCCTTGGCGCTCCAGAACGCGCGGCGGAGCCCACAGAGCCCCCAGTGTCCGTGACCCGAGCACGACGGGGCTCACGTGGTCCAGAATGGCGCGAATGCACGAGATCTGGACGCACGGCACATGGACGGTGAGCCCAGGACGCGAGGATGAGTTCGTACGGGCATGGGAGGAACTGGGAGACTGGACGGTGAGGGCCTTTCCAGGTGCCCACGGAACGCTCCTGCGGGACACCGAGCGGCCGAACGTGTTCATCAGCTTCGGGCCGTGGCCGGACAAGGAAGCCGCAGCTCGCTGGAGAGCGGCGGATGGCTTTCAGAAGCATTTCGCCGCCATTCGACAAACGCTCGAGCGCTTTGAGCCGCTGCTGCTCGAACACGTCGCGACGAAGCGATGACCGCTTGGTAACCAGGTGTCGGACGCCCTGAACCCGGACCCGCCGTGCCCGACTACCGCACTCGGGCGACGTTCCCTTGACGACCCGGGGAATTGCCGGGTGGTCGTCGCTCGATTCCCCGCCATGGTCCTGCACCGGCCCGTGACGGTCGAGAACGTCTAGTACGACCCGCGCACCAGCGGGGAGCTGGTGGCCGAGCAGTCCGGTCCGGCCCCGCGCCTCGGGTTGGATCTGACCCTCCATCCCAACGGGCAGAAAAGTCCCGGTGCTGTTCGGGACATCTGACACTGGCGCCCGGGACACCGCGTCGTTCATCGTGTTCGGTGACGAGAACCACAACGGCAGCTCTTCCTCTCTTCGGTCCAGCGGCGCCTTGCCCCGCAGGAGAACCTGGCGTGTCCGATCAACTGGGAGGCTCGGTGTATCGAACGACGTCGTTCGATGGCGGCCGTGTGGGTACCCGTGTTGGAGTCCGGCACCCTTCGGCGGACCGCCTACCTGTCTCGGTCCCGTCCGCTTCCGTGAGCGAAGGCGGCAACCGGAGCGCACGGCGCGCTGGCAGCCACGCGCCTACTCCGCGGGGCACCAAAGCTCGTTTGGTCTGGACCACGAACGATGGATCGGCGACGTTCGGAAATCGCCGCGGTCGCTCCATACTGCGGGTCGTGGTCACCGCGGTGGCCCTGGTGTGGTCGGCCTGCGGCCACGGCGGGTCCAGCTCCAAGGGGTTGGAGGTCAGCGCCGCGATCGACATCGGACAGAGCTCCTCAGGAGTGGCCACGGGCGAGGAGGCCGTATGGGTGGCCGACGGCGAGTCGACGGTGGTCCGGGTGGACCCGGAGACCAACAGCATCGCGGGGCGCATCTCCGTGCCCTCCGGGGCGAAGAACCTGGCCGTCGGCGAGGGAGCGGTGTGGGTGACGGGCGGCTCCGCGCTCTCACGCATCGACCCGTCCCGCAATGAGGTCACCGGCACCGTCGAGCTGGGTGAACCCCAAGGCCTCGCTGCCGGAGACGGTTCCGTCTGGGTCGCCAACAGGGCCGGCAACGGCACGCTCAGTCGGGTGGACCCCAAGACCATGGAGGTCGCCGCCACACTCAAGGTCCCACCCATGCCCGACGACGATCTCGCCTTGCCCCAAGAACCCGGGCAGGTGGCCGTCGGCGAGGGCGGGGTCTGGGTCAGCGATACCCGGGTTGGCACGGTGTCGCGCCTGGACCCGGACGAAGAGCAGTTCACCCAGACGATCAGCCGCCTCCCTCCCAACTCCCGCGCGTTGGCCATCGGCGCCGGGAGCATCTGGGTCGCCGCCGAGTACTTCGCAGCTCGGGCTGATCCGGACCGGCGCTTCCCTGAGACATTGGAGTTCTCCGACAACCCCTTGCCGTCGGGCGTGGCCGTGGGCTTGGGATCGGCCTGGATCACGAACGTGGCCGACAACACTCTGACCCGCGTGGACCCGGACACCAATCGGCCGACCCGGGCCATCGAGCTCCAGGAAACTCCGGTCGCCGTCTCCGTGGGGTTTGGGGCGGTCTGGGTGGCGGGGCAGCAGGGGCTCCTCACCCGGGTCGACGAGCGATGAGAGTGCGCAGCGGCCTTGGATTGCTGGTGCCGGTGCTGGTGCTGGTGTCGTCAGTCGCCGCGTGCGGCGGCGATGAGAAGGCGCCCGCCATCAGCGCCACCGTGGCGGTTCGGGACAACGCCTTCTTGGTCGCCGTGGGCCACGGCGCGGTGTGGGTCGGAAGCGACGGCGTTGTCACCCGACTGGACCCGAGTACCGGTCAATCCACCGTCGTGGAAGTCCCCGGCCTCGGCGGACTGGCGGTTGGCGCCGGCGCGGTGTGGGCGGGCGGCAGCGCGGGCCTGTCCCTGATCGATCCCCAGAGCGGGATGGTCACCGCCACGATCCCCGCTGAGTCGTCCGCTCGGATGGTGGCTGCCGATTCGGAGTCGGTGTGGGCGGTGCTGGGCGACACCAGGCTCACCCGAGTCAACACGACAGAGAAACGCCTGGTGGCGTCGGAGGCTGTGGCGCCCCGCGTGGGGGGACTGGCAGTCGGAGATGGCTCAGTGTGGGCGAGTGACCCGGTCGCCGGCGAGTTGATCCGCCTGGACCCGATGACGAATACCGTCACCGATCGGGTGGAAATCGGCGTGGGGCCGCGAGGAGTGGCCGTGGGAGAGGGATCGGTCTGGGTCGCCAACACCGACGTCGGCACGATCACTCGCTACGACCCCAGAGCCAATCGGGTAGCTACCACCATCGAGGTGCCAGACCGGCCGGTGAGCCTTGCCGTGGGCGAGGGCGGCGTCTGGGTTATCGGCGAGGACGCTCAAGGCCTGGTTTCTCGAATCGACCCCGTGACCAACACGGTCACGGACCAGGTGAAGGTGGGCGCTCCGTTGGCTGCGGTGGCGGCCGGAGAGGGAGCGGTGTGGGTCCTGGGCCGGACGCCGAGCACGCTGGTGCGTATTGCCGCCAGCACCGAGGCCTTGGCCCGGCACGAGCCGGTGCCGACCACGGAGGCACCGGCCATCGTCGAGTACCGCCGGTCGGGTGGCATCGCCGGATTCTCCGATGTCCTGACAGTCGACTTGTCGTCGGGCCGGGCGAGGCTCGGTACCACCGTCAACGGGCCGGGTGACTTCGAGGTGCCGTCCGAGACGCTGGCCGCGGTCAGGAAGGCGGCCGAGGACGCACGGTTTCCCGAACTCAGGTCCGCCTACCGCGGCTCCGCAGTCGTCGACGACATCGTCTACGAGGTGAGCTACCGCGGCCGCACAGTGCGAGCCAGTGACGGAGCGGTGCCCGAGCGCCTCCAGCCGTTGATCCGCCTGCTGAGCTCCCTTGTTGAGGGGGAGGGGCGGTCGTGAGCCAACGCCGCCCGCTCCTGATCGGAATCGCCGTCTTGGTGGCGGTCCTGCTCGCGGCGGCCGGCGGGGTGCTGGTGGCCCGCAACGGCGGGACTGGGGAGGGGAACCAGGACGCGGAGGACGACCAGCGCCAAGCGGCAGCAGCTGTCGTGACGATGGGAGATCTTCCCGGTGCCTCGATCGGCTCAGGGCCGGAGGTGGCGTTCGAGACCTACGGCAAGTGTTTCGCCAGCCAACCCCTGCTTGGTCTCACCGGCGTGGGAAGGACGGCTGCGGCCCAGTCACCCGCATACCGCCTGAATGGCACGACGGTGGGCGCAACCGTCGTGCTAGCCGAGAAGGCAGAGGACACCATCGTCGCCTTTGACGCTCTGAGCGACTCCGACGTCTTCGCGTGCATCTCTGAAGCGGTCAACCTCATCCGCGACCGGGGGCCACAGACCTTCAACCAGTCGGAGACCGACGAGGTCGTCCGGGAGCCTCCGGTCGGCGACCAGTCCATCGCCTTTCGCACCGAGCGCCGCAGTCCTCTCTCGACGCAGAACTCCACGGTGGTCGTGACGATCGTGCGTCGAGGACGGGGGATGGCCTTCCTCTTCACCTGGTCTTCCGGCGGTCAGGTCTTTCCGGAAGGTGAGCGTGTGCGCCTGGCCAACCTCATGGCGGAGCGTCTCCCCGTGTGACAGTGGAGTCTGACGCCATGGAGCGCGAATGACCAGCTGGTGGGCCGGTCTCTATGTCCTGTCCGATTGAGGGGAAACAGCGGTACAGCGATGGCAGCGCCGGTCACCGATGGCCCTTGCACCTCACATCCGGCGGCGCCGGCGTTCATGTGAACGGTCCAGGACTTCGACGGCCATTTCAGGAAGAGACGTGCACCGTCACCCGAACGCCTCGGGCGGTGCCGACCGACCATGATGTTGTCCTCAGGCGTCCGGAGAGGAGTGCGATGAGGAAGTCGGTCTTGTTCCTGATGTTCCTAACCTTGTTCGCCGGTGCGTGCGGCGGCGAGTCTGGCGACACCACAGGGAAGGGCGATGAGCGGCCGGCGGGAGGCCTTGACGTCGAGGCCGCAGTGCTGACGCTCGACGACATGCCGGCCGGGTGGACGACGAGGCCAGGAGGAGGCGACACCGACGACGAGAGGGCGAGCCTCTGCCCCGGACTCCACCGCAGCGAGATCGCCGTCGACGCCGACGCGTCGGCGGAGGCGAAGTTCCAGAAAGACGCGGCGGGTCCGTTCGCCACCCACTTCGTCGCCGTATTCGACCACGGTCGGGCGCCGGACGTGCTCGCCCGTGCGCGGAAGGCGGTCGACGGGTGCGGCGAGATCGAGATCACCCAGGAAGATGGCACCGTCATCGCCGGCGGCCTCTTCCCCGTGAACTTTCCGGAGCTCGGGGACGAGACGTTCGCCGCTCGACTGCAGGGAACGATGACTGGGCCACCTGACGACCCCGAGCTCGCCGGTCTCGAATTCCCCGTTGCTGCCGACTTCGTCCTGGTGCGCAACGGGGACGCCCTCACCGGCATCAGCCACGTCGCGGTGGACGCCGGACCCTACGGCGGCGGCGAGCTCGACTCCGCCGTCACCGAGGAGCTCGTTAGAAGGGCAGTGGGAAAGCTCGACGCAGCAGCGTAGGCGGTGACGCCTCGCTCACTCATCAATGGGGCACCTGGAGGCCGGGCGGTGGCCACGCCCAGGGTAAGGTCGTCGTCACAGTCTGGGGATCGCTCAGAACAGCCGATTGCTCTTGAACGCGTTGCCGAAGTCAGTCAAGCCCACGGTCCGCGGATGCTGACGACATCCGTGACGCCGAGGGCGGGACCGGCTACTGCACCCGTGGTTGTTCGGTGGATCGAGGCTTATCAACCTGCAAGGCGGTGTCCCTACGCCCGAAGGAGGCGACTGTCCTCCAGCGATGCCATGCCGGGTACTACGGTCGATGTTGCCCGCGCAAGCACTACCGTCTACCGTTTCCGTTCCAGGACCCGTGAGAAAGAGGATGCTGTGGCCAAGACGACGGTGACGCTGCTGACCTGCGACCAGTGCAGGGCAGAAACCGGCGAAGATATCGAGGTGAAGGAGAGCGTCGGCTTCACCTACGACGGCTACAGCTACGCCCTCGACCTTTGCCCCCCTCACGCCGAGAACTTCCATGCCACCGTCCAGACCATGATCGGGTGGTCGAGCGAGCGCACTCGGACGGGCGCCGGGCGTCGCTCCCGCCGTGCCACTCCGTCAGCGCCAAGGCCGAGCGCGGCCCCACCTCCGACCGCGAGCGGCTGAGGGCAATTCGTGAGTGGGCCAGGGCCAACGGCTATCCCGAGCTCGGGAACCGGGGTCGCATCCCGCAGCACATCGTGGCCGAGTATGAAGCCGCTCATCGTGGATAGGTGATGAGCGACTGTTGCTGGTCCCGGCTTGGAACGATGATTGACCATTGAGGGCAGTCCAGCGCCACACCGGACAGCGCTCCCACTTGCGTACGGTCAGGGGAGGCAACTGGAGTCCGGCGTGGTCCCGAGTGCCGCCGGGAGGGAAGGTGGCCAGCAATCAGTCCTCTCGAGCAAACGGCGGCATGACCCTTACCGAGATCCTCGAAACCTGGGTCAAAGGCGCCGAACGGATGCACGGCGGTCCCGCTTCGGGTGTGGTCGTCACCCGGGAGCTGTTCACGCAGCTTCTTGGTGAGCAGTCCCAGGAGAACCCGTCGGTGTCCGGCCTCGACGTCTTCGTGGCCGCGTCGGAGACGCCTACCGGAGAGGGACTGCTCGCCTTGAGCGAGATGGTCGAGATCGCAGGCCCAGACCGGGTCTGCATCTACGTTGGGGCGAGGCCGTCGGAGAGCACATTCCCGCTGGGCCACGACCCGGCAATGCCCGTGGTGTTCGTCCCCCTTCCACCGAACGCAGTCGAGGACCCGGCGGCGCTGGAGATGTACAACCGGCTGCGATGGATCGGGCTTGGTCCCGAGGAGGCCCTCGCCGGGGCCGGCCGGTAGACGGCCCGCTGCCGCGCCTCTGCGCCTCACGCCTACACGAGTGGCCCCGCCCGGCTCGGTCCGGACGGGGCCATCCTCATTGCTGCCTCAGGTGCCCTTGTAGTTGAGGACCTGGTGCAGCGTGTGCAGGACCTCGACGAGATCGAGCTGGTCGGCCATGACCTGATCGATGTCCTTGTAGGCCGAGGGGATCTCGTCCACCAGCGCGCCGGCCCGGTCGGCGAGCCACACCTTGCCCTGCATCTGCTGGGCGAGGTCGGCGGTGGTGAAGAGCTTCTTGGCCTTGGTGCGGCTGTGACGACGGCCGGCGCCGTGCGAGCACGACGTCCAGCTCGCCTCGTTGCCCTTGCCCGCCACGATGTAGCTGCGCGTGCCCATCGAGCCGGGGATGACGCCGAGGTCGCCGACCGCGGCCTTGATCGCACCCTTGCGGGTGATCCACAGCTCGTTACCGTTGTGTACCTCGCGCTGGGTGAAGTTGTGGTGGCAGTTGATGCGCCGCGTCTCCCGGCCGAAGCCGAAGAACGCGAACACCTCGCGCATGGCGTTGTCCATCATCTGCTCGCGGTTGGCCAGCGCGTAGTCCTGGGCCCACAGCATGTCGCCGATGTAGGCGGCGAACTCCGGCGTGCCCTCCAGGAAGTACGCGAGGTCCGGGTCCTCGAGCCGCAGCTCGAGATCCTTGGCCAGCTTGCGCGCCTTGGCGATGTGCGCCTGCGCGAGCTGGTTGCCGATGCCGCGCGACCCCGAGTGCAGCACCACCCACACCTGCCGGCGCTCGTCCACGCACAGCTCGAAGAAGTGGTTGCCCGAACCGAGCGTGCCGAACTGCTTGAGCACCTTTGCCGTGCGGTCGGCGGCCAGCTCGGTCGCCGGCTTGTGCTGTGCCAGCCACCGGTCGGCGTTGCGGGCCACCCGGTCATGACCCTGGCCCACGCCGGCCGGGATGGCCTTCTCGATACGGCCGAGCAGTGGCTCGAGCGCATCCGGCAGCTGGTCCTCGGTCACATCGAGCTCGGCCGCGATCATCCCGCAACCGATGTCCACGCCGACCGCCGACGGGATCACCGCGTTCTTCGTGGGGATCACCGAGCCCACGGTGGCACCGATGCCGACGTGAGCGTCGGGCATGAGGGCGACATGGCCCTCGACGATCGGCAGCCGCGCTGCCTTCTCGGCTTGGCGGATCGTCTGGTCGTCGATATCCGACGCCCAGGAGATCAGCTTGTCGTTGATGTTGGTGGGCATGTGATCCCCCTCCTCGTCGTGTTGGTTGGTGGTGTGGCCGGCGGAGTCGAACCGGCATCACGAGCGTGGCGTGCTTCACATCCTCGCCACCGGACTGGCCGGCTGAGCTACGGCGGCGTGGTGCGCGCCCTGGGACTCGAACCCAGTCTTGTCCGGGGTAAGAGCCCGGTGCCCTACCTGTCAGGCGTGACGCGCGCGGTGGGCCGGGAGGGAATCGAACCCCCTGTGTCGGAAGACGGCTGGTCTACAGCCAGCTGCGCCCCATGGCGCGACCGACCCATGTCGAAGCCAGGTGGCGCTGGCCTCGACGACGATGTCTCTGCTGTTGTCAAGGTGCTGGCGTCCCGACTGTTTGCCGGGAGCGTGGAAGCAGGCTCGGAAGGAGTCGAACCTCCGGTCGTCGGTTTTGGAGACCGCGACACCGCCGTGGCTCGAAGGCTGTCTCCGCCTCGTTGCCCGTGGCGAGGAACATCGCCTACTTCAGCGACGGTCCTCCTGATCGAGTGTCAGAAGAAGGGCACAAAAGCCCAGGTCGGGCGGGGACCAACACGGGACGGGCACACGATGGGCACGGGACACCCTCAGTGCTCCCCGATTTTCCAGCAACTCATCCCCATGACCTTCGAGGTGCGCCAAGGGCCTTTTGCCACTGCTCGCATGGACCGGCGGTAAGACGTGCCACCGACAGCAGATGGGGCTGACAGTGGGCCCTGCAGCAGGATGGTCGACCGGCGTTATTGGGCCTTGCAAGCGCCCGGCTCCGCCGGTTCCCGGGCGGCCGTGCCGGTGCGGTGCAACCGGCGGTCGGGCCACTGGCGGCCGCGCCGGTCCCGGAGATCCCGGGTAACGGCAACGACTACTTCAGTCTTCAGCCACCCGCACGAAAGAGGCCCCTCGCTTCTTCCAAATCCCGACAGGACACGACCCGGAGGTCAAGGCGAGAATTCGCTGGGAGGTGCGAAGTCCTGTGCTACAGCAGTAACCAAGGTAGCCCATGTCTGCGGGATCGCGCCTCGGCCATTCCCCGTTTCCGGATTCCAGTATTCCGCCAGAGAGGAGGAAGCCGCCGACCGCCAGCTCGCGTCTTGAACCGCCTCGATAACGTCATCCCGATTCCATCTATAGGCAGCAAGCCACAATAGATAATTCATTTGCGGCCATGCCGGGCCTCTCCAATACAAGTCCGGCTCGTACAACTGATGCCCTCGCGGAAGGTACCGAACACCATATGGAGCACCAAAACGATCAGGATCTACAACCTGATCTAGTGCCCTCATCGCCTTCCGAGAATCCCGTGTGATCAAAGCACCCAGAACACCGTCCAGTGTCGGGGCGGACTGCGACTCCCCGCGGCCGACTTTAGGCAAGTCGTCCCACAGTCGCTCATCTTCATTCCAGAGAACGGCATCGATGCTTTCACCTAGTTGATCTGCGATGCGCGTGGCTACGGGGTCACCAGTGACACGGCCAAGCGATCCAGCTGTATATCCGGCGATAGCGTTGAACGCTGCAGGGCACGAAACAAACGATCGTGACCCACAGGCCGCTTCTTCCGAATCGAAGACCATCCGATACAGGAGATAGCGATCGCTAAGTGCGAATCGCCACCGGCTCCAAGTTGAGGTCCCCACCCAGGAGTCCCAGCGAGGCGAGTCGTCGGCTCCCGACTCCCAAGGGTGGTAGAGGGCCAGCAAGCCTTCGCCTGTGCGTCGACGTAGCCATAAGTAGCTGATCGCTCTTAGCGCTGCGTCCGTAACAGTCTTCGGTACTTCCCAGCCGGCGTCCGTGAGACGCTCTATCACGAGCCCATAGACCGGCGGCTGCGTTAGCGACGACGCGTCTCGGCGAGGCCCGCGCCGATACGTCGGACGACCAAGGTAGCGCATATGTGGAACAAATCCTGAGTCGGTCTGAGCGACAAAGATGGCACTCAGTTCCTGCAAACACCTTGGATCCCGCTGACCCATCCAAGCCAGACTATGAAAGCATGAATCCCAAAGCCAGAGATGGGGATAGGTACGCGGGTTCGGGACGCAATATCCCATGTGTGGCACCCACGCCGCATTCAAGACAGAACGGCACGCTGAGCGGACATCCTCGATCACGCGTCAACCTCACTCAGTACGTCGTGGAGGGACACGAGTATTAAGGTCTCTCAGACACGACCTCCGCAAGTCCACATCCCATCGGAGTTGGGGTGGAAGGGCATCCGAGCGGCCGTGGTCTCGGGAGTGCACGACATCACGGTGCGGGGGTAACCGTGAACGGCTCTCCGACAACGGGGCACTTTCGCCGCTCGTTCGCAGGCGACAACGTCCTTGTTGAACAGATATAGGCTGATGAAGGTGCAGCGATTGGATGCGGTCACCAGGGACGCCTACGACCAAGCGTGCACGTTGCTGCACTCCTGCGCTTCGCCGTTCGGATTCGCGGCCGCAAGCGGGGACTCGCACTACGGGGGCGTCTGGGCTCGCGACGCGGTCTATAGCTCTTGGGGCGCCCTCCTTGCTCGTGATCTGTCTCTGACGCAGGCAGCCGCTGAGTCACTGCGAACTCTTGCGCGCCACCAGGGCCGTTTTGGTCAGATACCGAACACTGTATGGCCGGCCCGATCTCATTGGGACTGGGGAGAAAACGGTTCTACTGACTCGTCTGCTCTCTTCGTAATCGCACTCCGAAATTACTGGGACGTTACGCACGACGATACTGTCGTCGGAGAGCTCCTGCCGCATGCCGAACGCGCTCTGTCGTGGCTTTCCCATCAGGACGCAAGCAACTGGGGCTTGATCGACTCCCCATCTGGGGCCGAGTGGATGGACTCGACGCTCAACCGGCGAGGAAAGGTGTTCTATGTAAATGTGCTCTACGCAGAAGCACTTAGTGCACTAGAGCATCTTGGAGGCGATCTCGGCCCAGTACGCCCGACCACCGTGGTTGAACGCATCAACTCGATCTTCTGGCCTGAGAGTGCGCATGCCGTCGACGGTTGTCTCGCTCACGAACTGCCTTCAGGCAGAAGGGTTCGAAGGTTCCCTCACGTCACGACGCGCCGTGCCCTCGCTGCAGCGGTTGATCCAGAGCGCCAGCATTATCTTTCGCACGTCGATTATGGAAACGTCGTTGATCGACTCGACGTCCTCGCGAACTGCTTGGCGATTCTGTTTGGCGTTGCCGTGGGCGAAAGAGCCAGTACCATCGCGACCCGCCTGGCGAGTGCGGCGGAGATGAGCCCTTACCCGTGTCGTGCATGGGAAGAACCCGACAATGGGGAAGACGCTCGCTCGCTATGGGATCGCGGAGCAGAGGTATTCCAGGACCCTCGTTGGCACAACGCCCCTTACCGTTACCACAACGCGGGTGTGTGGCCGATGATTGGTGGATTCTTGGTCGCGGCCCTCGCTCGAGCTGGGCTTCTAGTTGACGCGAAGCGACAGCTGGTTAGGCTCATCGACGCAAACCGCCAGGCAAGGGACGGCGATCACTGGGGCTTTCACGAGTGGTTGGACGGGCGTGATGGCTCGCCGCAGGGCACGCCGTTCCAAGCGTGGAGCGCGGGCGCATTGCTCGTAGCCATACGGAGCGTGACGCCAGGCATTGGCCAATAGGAGCCAGAGTCGCTCTATCGGCGCGTTCTGACCTGACCGCTGATTCGAGCCAACGCGGCTCTGACGATTGAGGATACGCATGGCGTACGACTCGGCGCTTGGAACGAAAAGACGGGGCACCCGGTAACGGCACGTACCTACGCGCCCCATAACCCCGGCCCGATTCTAGCGCGGGCGCTCGCCCATACCGCCGGGTCCAATGCCATACCGGTCGCGTTCGCCACACAAACGTCGAGTATCGGCGATTGGTCAGGCGAATTGGCAGAGCGTATGCGGCGATGGTGCTCCCTCGCCACGGCGCGGCCGTCCGGTGATGCCCCGTGGCGACAGCATTCCGGAGCGTCGCGGTGCTTCGGTCGTCACGCCTCACCGTGCATCGGCTGAGGGGCTTCGTCCTATCTTGGCCGTCGCCACATCGGCCACAAACTCGGCCCGTCGGGAAGCCGGATCTCTCGCGTGACTTCGAAGCCGTGTCGCAGGTATAGGGCCTTATTGCGCTCGTTCGTGGCCTCGAGGTAGGCGGGGATCTGGTCTCGATCACATGTCTCGAGCACCGATCGCATCAATGCTGAGCCGATTCCCCGGCACTGCAATTCGGGTCTGGTGGCGAGCAGGAACAGGTAGTAGTGCGGCTGCTGGGGGTGAGTCTGCCCGAGAAGCTCGAACAGCTCGAACAGTCTGGGCGCGTACTCACCAGCAACCTCTCCGAGCACAGTCGCCATCTGCTCGGCGTCGCCCTCCGCCCCCGGCGGTTCCCAGACCGCTCCGGCGACGACGTCGTCCGTGGTGTATACCTCATCATGGGCGAGGTCCGCCGCGGCGATCGCCTCGAAGGCCCCGGGCAGGATCTCGGCCCGCCGGCGAGGGTCAGGTATCGACCAGACGGAGACCGGGTCGTCGAAAAAGGCCGACGCCAGGATCTGGGAAAGCTCCGGGACGTCGTCCCGGGTCGCCTTGCGGACCTGTACCGCCGTCGGGCTCACCAACGGGGCGCTCATTGGCCTACCTCCTTCTCCCGATGGGCGCCAGAGTACGACCGGTCGTGCTACATTGTCAACAGTGGAATCGGGTTCCGAAACGAAGCCGAGGCGCCGGCGCCGCCTCGATGGCGAGAGGGCGCATGCTGCGATCTTGGACGTCGCCACTCGGCTGGCGTCGGTGGAAGGCATCCACGGGTTGAGCCTCGGTCGTCTCGCCGACGCGCTCGGGGTGAGCAAGAGCGGCCTCTACGCCCACTTCGGGTCGAAGGAGCAGCTCCAACTGGAGATGATCGAGTCGGCACGGTCGATCTTCGAAGCAGAGGTCGTCCGGCCGGCGCTCGGGGCTCCCGCCGGGCTCCCGCAGCTCGAGGCCATCTGCGAGGCGTACATCTCATACGTCGAGCGCGGTGTTTTTCCGGGCGGGTGCTTCTTCGCGTCGTTGCTTGCAGAGGTAGACGCCCGCCCCGGCCCGATCCGCGACGTCGTCGTATCGTTGGAGCGGACGTGGCAGGAGGGGTTCGCCGATCTCGTGCGCGAAGGTCAACACCGTGGTGAGATCGCCCAAGACCTCGACCCGAGACAACTCGCCTTTGAGCTCCACGCGTGCCTCGAGTTGACCAACTACCACTTCGTCCTGTTCCACAGTGCCGAGGTGCTCGATCGAGGCCGGACCGCCGTCGCCCGCATCCTTGAGCGAGACGGCTCCTCAAAGAGGAGCCGCTGAGGCGGGCTCAGGTAGGCAACTGCGCCGCCCCCTGTCCCAGCACGTCGTCCCAAAAGATCGGTGCCCGCCTGTCTCCGTACGCCGGGTAGGTGGGGCACCAGGCTGACCGGATCTGCTGTACGCGACCGCGCTACTCGCCCGTGCGCCGGAGCGACGCCCGCCACACGGAAGACCGCCCGACTTCGGCACCAGCGCTGCGCCCGGTAACCCTCGGAACCCGTGGCACCCGACCGGGGAGCGAACTCGTGCGGCCCAGGCGCACGCAACCGCCGGTTACCGGGTGCACCCCGTCTGGTGGCGCAGTGGACCAGCTTTCGCGGCTTCTGGTCATAGGAGTCTCTGCCCTCGGCCGAGGTCCTGTACATCTAGCCAAGCTGAGCTGACGTCAAAGATCAGTCACGCTGCGGAAGGCCTCGACTTAGCGGTCCTCCCCCGCCGCCTTCGGCATCGGCGGACTTCCCCGGACCGCCGACCCAGCCGGTGCCCTCGGCTGCCACGCAGCCTTGATTGACGCTGCCGAACCGGTTACGTGACCACACATTGGTACCGCAGTCGTCGTTGTTGTCGGCCCCGTCGACCGCGTCCCAACTTCCATACGGAGAGTTTTCGGTGATCTCCCTAGCCAGCTCCTTGTCCCAGCCGTTTCCGTGCCCACGGTTGCCGACCACCGTCGTGTGGACAACGCCCTCCCCGAGCTGGATGCCGCCGAGCGCGTTGTGGTTGGTGACGTTGTCGCGGATGGTGTTGCCGAACTCGTCGACGGCGTCGCTCGGCCAGGGACCGATTGCGTAGATGCCCGCGGCGAAGTTCCGCGAAGAGGTGTTGCCTTCGATCAGGTTGCCGTGCGACACGTGGACGGCAGAGCTCTGGGCGTGGTGCAGGGTAATGCCGGAGGCGAGGTCAGCGTCGACGACGTCGACGACCTCGTGGTGGCGCAATCCGGTCTCAGAAATACGGTTCTTGCGGATGACGTTGCCGCCGTTGTTCGCTCCGGTAGCGCGCACGTAGCCATGCACGAACACCCCGCCAAGGCCGCTGCGGACGACACGGTTCCCCTCCACCAAGTTGTCCCCTGCACCGGGACCTTCGATCCGAATGCCGACGTCCTGCAGGGTTCGGCCGATGACCATCGGCTGACCGGGCGATCCCAACCCGCCGCAGATCGTGCCCTCACCGTCGGGTGTTTCGTTAACGACATCGTGGTCGCTTACGTCGTTGCGAACGACAACGTTGTCGTCGGAGTCGCCCACCAGCGAAACGCCCGAGAACGGTCCGTTGGCAACGAGCCGATTGTGCTCGACAACGTTTCCGCTGGAGTTGAACAGGGTGATACCGTCACCGAACCAACAGAAGGGCCCCTCGTCGCGGTCGACGTCGTCGGGAGACGCCTCCTGGCCGGTGACCAGTCGGTAGTTGACGTTGTCGTGTGCGGTAATCCTGCGGACGGTGTTCCCGCCACCGCCCATGATTGCCACCCCGGCGTCAAACCCGGACACGGTGCCGTCGGTGACCGTAACGCCACGGACCTGGCGCAACAGGACGCCAGCTCGGTCGCGGGTTTCCCCCACCATCTCCTGATTAGGGCGACTCTCCGGATTTCCAATGACCGTGTGGCCGCCCAGGTTCACGGTAATATTGTCCGCGCCTACGATGATTCCAACGCCGGGGCAGGGCCCGATGTCGCTGTCGAGGGTCGTGTCCTCGGTGATGACGTCTCCGCAACCGATGTGGCTGGCTTCGGCGGGACTCGCCAAGGTGATCAAGGTGGAGATCAGGGCCACGGCAAAGGCGACCGCGGGCGCGCTCCTCTTCCGCGGCGTTCGTCCCCGCTCCTGGTTGGACGCAACCCACCGTTCGTGTCGCAGTGCCTTCAGACCCAGTGCCACGTGCCCCCCTTGCGGCGACATCTCGCGATGGTGCACGGCCCGATCGCCCCACTGCCACCGCTGTCCTCTACGACTGAGACGTTACGAGGGGTCACGCGCTGGCTCAATAGCTGTAACGCGCATATACAGCAACAGGGACCGAGCGGTCGTGCTCCATGAGCCGGCAGAGTTCGGAAACGTCGGCGCTTTCGCACTATCAAGCAAGGTTCACCCCGGTGCCTGCTCGTGCTCGAAGGAGGGAGGACGTCGGTCAAGCTCTGCGGGTCAAGGGTCATCGGCCAGCTCCCCGGCGAAGCGCTCAGTGGTGCCAGCTCAGCGGGAAGTCGCCGACGTTGCGGTAGACGAACGAGGGGGTGCCAGGGGGTGAGTCGAGGGTTTCCTAGCGTCCCGGTAGGTGTTGGGAACCTCTATTGACAGGTGCTGAGGCCGCTGCTTCCATGCGCCGCGATGCAGTCAGGGGGCGGACGACATCACCACAAGCATCAGGCGTCACTCAGTCTTGTGGCCGCGCTCTGTCTGGCGCTTGGCCTTGTCGTCTCGGCGCCGGTAGCCGAGGCACGCCACAACTTCTCCATCCTCGATGTCAGTGCCGCCGAAGTCTCTCCTGGGGACTCCGTCACGGTTCGGGGGTTCTCCTACACCGACACCGCCTTCATCCACCTAGGGGCCCTAGACGGTCCGGTCCTGGCGGAGCTCCAGCCGAGCGACGAAGACATCATCAGCGGCGACGTGGTCATTCCCTCCGACGCCCCGCCTGGCCGAACGCTCCTCTACGCCGTACAGCAGGACTCCAACGGCGCCCCCACCCGGCTCCCGGGACGGGCGGCCCTCACCATCCAGGGCGCGGGCGTGTCCCAGAACCAGGAGGCACCTCTCATGGTGGAGGCCCGCCCCAGTCGCTTCGCCGTCCGGGGGGACGGCTCGCTCGCCATCACCGTGATGGTCGCGTTGGCCACCGCCGTCTTCCTCGGCGCGGTCACGACGGCCTACCTCAGTTCCAGTCGCCGCCGAGCTTCCGCGCAGGGGGCGAGGTGAGAGCTCAGGGCGTCGTCAAGGCTGGAGCGGCGCTGGTTTTCGGCTTCACCCTCACGTCACTCGGTGGCTCTTCCTCGCTTGGAGCCCCCGAGGAGGCTCGCGTGCTGGCCGCCGTCCATGTGACAGACGCCGACCCGAACCCGAGCCGCACCTACTCCTCACCGGTCATGGCGAGGGATCCGAGGGATCCCGACCGGATCGTGGCCGCCGTCGCCGAGATCCGGTCTCGGACCTGCAACCTGCTTCGGTCCCGAGACGCCGGGCGTTCGTGGGAAGACCCCGACACCAACCCCGTGGCCGAGGGCTATCCCTTCTGCTTCCAGACCGAGACCGGCCCCACCCAGGCCGTCACCGCCTTCGGCGGCGACGGCACTCTTTACTACGCCTACGCCGGGTGGGACATCCAGGACACCCAGAGCGAGTGGCCCATCGGCCCTGGTGGCGGGTGGCGGGGCAACGTGAGCCCGGTGTTGGCCCGTTCCGCAGACTTCGGTGACAGCTGGGAGACGACGGTCATCCGGGACGCCCGTGGCCGCCCGGGCGACGAACAGGAGAACAACCGTCCCGTATCCAGCCTCGTGGTCGACTCAACCTCAGGCCCGACCGACATCGTGTACGTGGGTTGGAAGGTGACCTATCGCGACGGTCGGCAACTGCCGCTCGTGGCGTCCTCGTCGGATGGAGGCGTCACCTTCTCCGAGCCGATAGACCTCACGGCGGGGTACTTCGAGGACGACGACAGTCGGCGCCGGCTGGCCGAGGCCGCCGACCTCGACGAGGTCCCACCGGCCAGTGAGGTCCTCTACTACTGGCCGGACTTGACGCTCGACCGGGACGGCACGCTGTACGCGGTGTGGAACGCCCGGTTCGGTCCCGGCCCGCAGATGGACGACACGGCCGCGTTCCTCTCCACCTCCCGGGACGGCGGCCGAACCTTCACGGTGGTCGAGCTGAGCCCGGCGACCGAGACCTACCGGTACCCAGCTCTGCAGTGGTCGCCCGCTGGTGGTCCGCAGGGCACGTTGCACCTCGTGTACGAAGCCGAGACACCCCAGGGCATCCAGTGGGTCAACGACATCTACCATGAGCGGTCGACCGACGGCGGGGTGACCTGGAACGAGCCCACGCGGCTCAGCGACGACCCGGCCGACGCTCTCGTCGGCCAATACCACCCCGACCTCATCGTCGCTCCCCACGGCCGCGTCGACGTGGCCTGGTGGGACTTTCGCAACGATGCCACCGTCGGGGGCTTCATCAACGATGTGTACCTGGCGTCCTCGAGCGACAACGGGGACACCTGGTCCGGGAACATCCGCGTCACCGACCGGTCCATCGAGCGTCGAAGCGGCGTCTGGTACGGCAACGCCGACATCCGCCAGCCTCCGGGTTTGGTCGCCACCGACGCCTACACGGTGATCGGATGGGACGACACCAGGGGCGAGGTCGCCACCACCGAGGGGCAGGACGTCTACAGCGCCGCCGTACAGTTCGAAACGCTGGAGGCTGGGACCTCCTCCTTGATCCGCGTCGCCCTGGGGATGGCCGCCGGGGTCGCGGTCTTCGGCGCGTTCCTACTGGTCGCGGCCATGAGCCGACGAGGGCGTTCGAGCTGAGGGCTGAACGCCTCAGCCCCGCACACTACGGCACCGTTGCGGCGGGTGGAAACGACGCTCCACCATCGCTGCCATCGACCAGCCGAGTACCTTCCAGGCCAAGAGCGCTCAGCGGCCGAAGTCGCCCTAGGCAGACAGCGAGGTAGCGACCAGGCGCTCCTGCGACATGTCCGGCGTCATCCGCTCACGACTGTGCGAGCAAGAACCGGCGCACCTCGGCGCCGAAGGTGTCGGCGGACTCCATGTAGCACTCGTGGCCGAGACCCTTGAGCACGGCCAGCGCCGAACGTGGGATCGCTGAGTGGAGTTCGCGGCCGATGCTCAACGGAGACCGCTCGTCGGCCTCCCCGCATACCACGAGAGTCGGCACCCCGATGTTCCGCAGAGCGGCGCGCAGATCGGCCTCGGCGAGGGCCAGGGCCATCGTCCGCGTGCCGACGGGACGGCTGTCGCGCATGATGGAAGCCAACTCCTGCGCCCGCTCCGCAGGCATGAGGACGAGACTGCGCACCGCCGACGGATTGCCGTAGGTACAACTCGAGAGCGAGCGGTCGAGCCCCAGGAGTGGCCGAGAACGTGGGCGGGTCCCAAGTCGAGCGCATCGAGGAGTTCCGCCAGAGCGTCGGCGAAGTCACCCATCCGGAAGTCCGACGGGGGGTCCGCCGAACCGCCGCAGCCGGGGGCGTCCCAGGCCACCACCGTAAAGGCGTCGGCGAAAGACTCGAGCTCGACGCGCCAGACCCGGCTGTCGCTCACCGCTCCGTGAAGAAGAACGAGCGGCGTCCCGGCGCCTCTGCGCCGGAACCCGATGCGCAGGCCTGCCACGTCGACGTAGTCCATTCCCCTCCTCGGCCGGTGGGAGCTCTGGGCAGAGATTGCCCTCGACGGGCTGGCGACGCCACAGCTTGGACGACAACGTGGAGGAGCGCCAGATAGTCGACGTCGACCCGCCTGGCCGGCTAGCGAGCGATCCAATTCCTGCCGAGCCGGACGTGTCCAGGCACGCAATCCGCCCGACGCAATCGCCCGACTTCGGCACCAGCGCTGTGCCCGGTAACCCTCGGAACCCGTGGCACCCGACCGGGGAGCGAACTCGTGCGGCCCAGGCGCACGCAACCGCCGGATACCGGGCGCCCGCAGGTGCGTCACAACCCGGCAAGGGCGACAGCAGCCCTTTCGGTGGTGGGTCGTTCTGAGATGCCTTGCGGCACCCGATGCAGTTTCCAGTCGGAGTGGGCAGCCGCCAGGATGCGCGAGCATGTGAGCCTTGAAGGACAGCCAGCACGTGGACGTACTCGTCGTCGGCGCGGGACCCTGCGGGCTCGTCGCTGGCATCACCCTGGCCCAGTATGGGGTCGACGTAGTGGTCGTCGAGCAGCGCGAGGGAGGTTCGACGCTCTCGCGGGCACTGGTCATCAGCACCCGTGGCATGGAGCTCATGCGCCGCTTCGGACTCGAGGAGGCGGTGCGTGCCGGCGCCGCCGACGTCGAGCCCACCGCGCTGGCCACGCCGACCTTGGCGTCGAACGAGGGCATGGTGATGCCGCTCGGCTACCCGTCAGACAAGGAGGCGAGAAGGGTCAGTCCGGCTCGACCCGCATGGACGCCGCAGTCCCACCATGAACCGCTTCTGCTGGCCTGCCTCCAGGGCTTGCCGTCGGCCACCGTGCAGTTCAACACCCAGTTGGTGGCGCTCGAACAGGATGAGGCCGGTGTCCGAGCCACTATGGTTGACCGGGCGTCCGGCGAGCGGCAGCAGCTGGAGGCGGAGTACGTCGTCGCCGCCGACGGCGCACACAGCGCCGTGCGTCGCGAGCTTGGCGTCGCGATGGAAGGCCCCGATGACCTCGGCCTCTACGAGCGCGTGGAGTTCCTTGCTGCACTGGACGCTGTCGTTGGGAAGCGGCGTCACGCTCTATACGTCCTAAAGCATCCAGATGTGGACGGCAGCGTCCTTGCCCGCCGGGGCCGGGAGGACCGCTGGGGGCTGTCTCGGGAGCGGCCGGCCGACGAGCCCGGCATGGACGATCTCTCCGAAGCTGACCTCATCGCGATGATCGAAACTGCGGTGGGAGTAACTCGACTCGACGTCACCGTCGAGCGGCGCAGCAGCTTCACCTTCGCAGCCCAGATCGCCCAGCGTTACCGCAGGGACCGCGGCTTCCTGATCGGCGACGCCGCCCACCGCATGACGCACCGGGGCGGCACCGGCATGAACACCGGGATCCAGGACGCCTTCGACCTCGGATGGAAGCTGGCGTGGGTGCTCAGGGGCTGGGCACCTGCCGAGCTACTGGACACCTACGAGGATGAGCGGCGTCCGATCGGGCTCCACAACGTGGGCCGAGCCGGCTCGCCCGGTGGCGCCCGACGCACCACCGACGAGGCGCTCCCCTGGGACCTTGACGACCGCCTCGTCCACTGCTGGCTGGCCCGCTCTGGCCAACCGGTCTCGACCCTCGACCTCATCGGCGACGGTCTCACCTTGTTCGCGGCGACCGACGACGCCCGGTGGACCGACGTGGCGGGACAGACTGGCTTTACAGCTCCGGTGGAGGTGGTAGTCACCGAACCCCAGGCCGCCGCTGCGCTGGACTTGGGGCGCCGCACGGGTGCTGTGCTCGTCCGGCCCGACGGCCATGAGGTTGCGCGGTGGTCGGCGCCCAAGGGGGATCCCGATCCCGGAGTCGCCTGGCTTGCATCCGCAGCTGATCACGAGGGCCCGGCTCCGCCTGTACCCTGAGGCCATCCTTCGCGCAAGGCATACGGCCGGAGGTCGTGGCACGCAGTGTCGTTGTCGGCTTCCGCGCGCGCCGGCGGTCGCTAACGGACGGGGGCCAGCTCTCCCGGGGGGCGGCACACCGTCCGGTGACACTGAGAGTCAAGTGAGGCGTGACTCGACCACAAGTTTCGTCTGCGCAGTTCCTCCCTCGACATGCCACCGAGTCAACCTCACTGCAGCCCGACAACGGGTGAGCACCTGTCGCCGATGTGATGCCGGTAAGGGTCGCTCGATGCCGTGGGAGACTTCCGGCGACCTGAGGTCGCCCGACGCCACCTCGCCGGCACAGGAGCGCAGGATGACTCGAGACGACCGGTTGATAAATGAATGAGCGATTCCCGCGCTCGACGGCGTACGCGCCGGAGTGGGTGCTGGCCGGCATGAGCGGCGGGGCCAACTCGCTGTGGCTGACGGAATGGCTGGCCGAGGCGATGCAACTGCGGGCCGGCATGCGCGTGCTGGATCTCGGATGCGGGCGAGGGGCGTCGTCGGTCTTTCTCCGTCGGGAGTTCGGTGTGCAGGTCTGGGCCGCCGACCTGTGGTTCAGCGCCGACGAGAGGCTCCAGCGGCTGCGTGACACCGGTGTCGACGACGCCGTGTTCCCGCTGTGCGTCGACGCCCGCTCACTACCGTTCGCCACCGGGTTCTTCGACGCCATCGTGAGCATCGACTCCTTCCCCTACTACGGGACAGATGACCTTTATCTGAGCTACCTCACCCGGTTCGTCAAGGTGGGTGGTCCAATCGGGATCGCCGGGGCCGGGCTGACCCAGGAGATCGACGGGCCGGTGCCCGAGCATCTCCAGCAGTGGTGGGAGCCGGCCATGTGCTGCCTGCACTCCGCTCAGTGGTGGCGCCACCACTGGTCGAGAAGCGGGGCGGTGGACGTAGAGGTGGCCGACACCATGTTCGAGGGCTGGCGCGTGTGGCTCGACTGGCAACGGACAGCGTCCCCCGACAACCGCGTGGAGATCGAGGCCCTGGAGGCCGATGGCGGTCGCTACCTGGGCTACGTCCGCGTCGTCAGCCGACGCCGCGCTGAGGCCAATCTCGACCAACCCCCTACCTCGGTTTCGGTCGACTACATCAAGAAGCCCCTCCTTCGCCGCTAGGTTCCCGGCCACGTGGGGACGGTCAGCACCCGTCGACGCTTGGTTCCGACCGAGGGCGAATCCCGGCTCACCGCAGCCTCCGCTGGCGACGACGTCCCTCCAGACCATGCGACGCACGAAGACCTGTAGCGACCGTCGTGCAGCTCGGCATCGTCGTGCAACACCCGACTTCGGCACCTACCTCGCGCGGGGTAATGACGACGGGCAGGTTCGGGAGCCCCTGCCGCCCCGCTCCAGAAGCGCCGATATCGCGGGCCTCGGGGGTGTCGGGCGCCGCAATTATGGGGCGCCTGATCTGTGTGCCCCACTGCGGCACACAGGTGATGGACGTGATGGCGCTCGGCCGTCCGGGTTCTCAAGCCGGAGTAGCCGCTCCGAACCAGGTGGCAAGTGCTCGAGGCAGCTCTGGGTCCGTTGGATCTCCTGCCCAGCTGACGTGCCCGTCGGGTCGGATCACCACGGCCGAGGGCGCAGCGATCTCGCCGAGGACCGGGAGCTCCCACAGGGAAGCGGTCGGGAAACGTAGGTGAGGGTTTCCCGCAGATCCGAAGACGTTGGCGCACTACGGGGTGACCGGCGATGGTATGGAGGGTCGGCGGCGTGCCTCGAAGAGGGCGACTACTTCGTTTCGCGGCCAACCACGCTTCGCGGCCCTAAGACGACAGGCTGGGAAAGTCAGGTTCTTGCGATGGCGGTTGCCCTCGCGTGCTCGGTCACCGCGCTGGCTCCGGCAGATGCCCGGGGGTGCCGCGGTAGCACTCTTCGGCCCAGCGGGCCAACCGCCGCAGCGACCACATGTTACGGGCGCGTAGGGCGAGCTCCATTGCGGGGTTGTGGAAGCGCGCCGCGGGACCATCCCGGGGTGTCTCGCGCATGCGGAGTTCGGTGCCGCCGGCGTCCGGCTGCAGCGTGAGGTCCACCTCCGCTGTGCCGAACGGCCACGCTCGGGCCTCGATTCGAAACCGGTAAGGCGGTTCGACCTCGAGCACCTCAGTGTCGTCGTGATCCTCGAACGGCCCCCATCCGACGATGTGGTATAGCTTCGAGCCCGGCTGCGGCCACTCCGCGTCCACGCCGCGGATGTGCTTCGAGCCGACCACCCAAATCGCGAAGCTGGTCGGGTCGAGGAGCACGTCGAAGACGGCCTCGCGCGGTGCGTCTACGTGGATCTGACATTCTGCCACGGGTCCTCCTTGTCTACCGTCGACGAAGCTGTCAACGGGGCGGCAGGAGTTCCTCCCGCGCGGACATAAGATCTTCCCGTCCACGGACAGCAGTATTCCTTGTGGGCGAGCAGCTGGTCTCCGGTGGTTGTCAGGCGAGGGCACCCCCCTTGCCGGCCAAGGCCTCGGAGCTGCCGTCGGTGAGCACGAAGGGGCGTGGTGCTGAGCTGCTCGACGTGGCGGTGGAGAGGGAAGCCGCCGTCAGCACCGCTGAGCTGACGCAGTGTCACGTGGCGGTGAAGGACGCCGCCGGGGCACACAGAGTTGCTTTTTACGCGCCATTCGGGGGCATGGCGCCGTTACAGCTCCGGCCCGTTGCAGCTCCGGCCCGTCACGCGCACGACTTCGGCACCAGCGCTGCGCACGAGAACACGCGGGAACCTCCGGAGGCTCCTGACCGAACGGACTCCTGAGGGAAGCCCGGCCAGCTGCGCCGGTGTTCGGGCGCCCACGACTCAACGGACGAGGTCGATCACGGTTGGCGGTCGGGAAGCGGAGTGATGTCGTGCCGAGGTGCTCGCCTTTCGCTGACCGCCGGGCGTGCGGATTGTGCGCAGGTCAGTCGGAACGCGGCTCCCTCGCCTCGATGGCGTCCTCAAGGCGGGCCAACCGCGAGGTCACGTCCTCCAGGAGAGTCCTCAGGATCTGCAGGGTGTCCCGGATGCTGTCGAGCTTCAGGGACAAGTCACCGGTGTCGCTCATGAGATTGGACGCTACCCGCCTCAGCTCTCCGTGACCGGAGAACACTGCGGTGCTTGAATGGCGAGGGGCCCCAGCGCTTCGCCAGCACGAACGGCACCCTTCACAATTGGGGCACGGCTTGGGCGGGTCTTGGGGCTTGTATCCCGGTGCTGGCCTGGTCCCCGCCACCGATTCAAATGAGCCGCAACTGCTACACCCCCGCCGCGACTGCATGCACGCGCTGGTGCGACGGCGGGGCGATGGCCCACGGACCTTTGGCGTCTTAGCGCTTAGGCGGCGCCCCCGACTTCGGCACGTCGGCAGCGCGAGGTAACACTCGCCCGCATTGAGCGATGCCCATGAGGACGGACGGTCCTTCCGCCGGCCGACAGGGGCGTCGGGACGGTGACCACGTCGAAGACCCCGAGTGTCAACGGGGGCGGATGGACGCTCCGGTGGCCCCACCGTGCCGTCTGCCCCGGGAGCTCACGCAGAGTCCGGGTGCTTGAGGCGGTGGCGGCCGCGGAACTGACGAGACGTTGACGGCGCCACGGGCTCGAACATATGTACCCTGGTCGATAACATGGCCGGCATGGCTTCGCCCCGGCCAGCCGCCATCCTCCATGCCGACCTCGACGCGTTCTACGCCTCGGTTGAGCAGCTCCTCGACCCCAGCCTGCGGGGGCGGCCGATCGCGGTAGGCGGTAGCGTCGTCCTGGCCGCCTCTTACGAGGCCAGGGCCTATGGGGTGCACGGGGGGATGGCTGGCGTCCGCGCTCGTCGGCTCTGTCCGCAGCTCCAGTTCGTTGGCGGCCAGTTCCGCCAGTACCAGGACCTAGGCCACAGGGTCATGGGGGTGCTGCGCGACTTCACCCCGCTGGTAGAGCGCATCTCCATCGACGAGGCGTTCCTTGACGTGGCCGGCTCGATACACCTTTTCGGTTCCCCGGGCGAGATCGCGGGGACGATCCGGCGCCGGGTGCGCGACGAGATCGGGCTGCCCCTCTCCGTAGGCGTGGCGACCACCAAGCATCTGGCCAAGGTGGCGTCGCAGGTCGCGAAGCCCGATGGGGTGGTCATCGTGGAGGCGGACAGCGAGCGGGCTTTCCTCGAGCCGCTCCCGGTCGGCCTGCTGTGGGGGGTCGGACCGGTCACGCGCGAGCGGCTCGCGGGCCGCGGGATCAACACCGTGGGAGACCTGATGGCGATCTCACCCTCTCTCCTCGAGGCCCTGCTGGGCCGGGCCGTTGGGCGCAAGCTGGTGGCGCTGGCGGCCAACGCCGATCCTCGCCAGGTCGAATCAAGGAGGAGCGCTCGTTCCGTGGGCGCGCAGGGGGCGCTGGGCCGGCGAGCCGTCAGCGCCGAGCTGCTGTGGTCGTCGCTCGGCTACCTGGCCGACCGGGTCGCCACCCGGCTTCGGGCGGCGGGGAGGGCAGGCCGCACGATCACCGTGCGCGTGCGGTTCCCGCCCATGCGGTCGATCACCCGGTCGGCCACGCTCACCACCGCCACATCCGCAACCCTCACCATCACCGAGGTCGCGGTTGCGCTGGCCCAGGCCGCCCTCGCCGACCATCCCGACGAGAAGGAGATCACGCTAGTGGCGGTCTCGGTGTCCAACCTGGCCCCGGAGGCCGCCCTGCAGCTCGCCCTCCCACTCGAGGTGGGCGACGACGGCGGCGGGCTCGGGGTGCCGAGCCCCGAGCGCTGGGCCCTCGACCGGGCCGTCGACCGGGTCCGGGAGCGCTTCGGGCGCCAGGCCGTGGGCTTCGCCGGGGTGTCGCTCTCCGACGTGGCCAGGGTGCCGGAGGCGTTCCGCGAGCTGGCCGAGGGCTGACTGACCCCAGCCCGGCAACTTCCCAGCCAGGATGGACGCGAGCATGACCGCGCACCGGCGCGTTACGGGCGAGCGCGGCAAGGCGAGCGCTGAAGAAGGACTGGAGTACCACCTCGCCGAACCGGAGCTGGGCTCGGGCGAGAACTATCTCCGCGATGGCAGTTATTCAGCGTCCCCGTCCACGGCGCGCCCCCCTCTAGCGGAACGGGGCCGTTTCGTACAGGATGGGAGGAGAACGATGGTCAAGATCGACGGAGGTACCGAGAATGCCGCACCCCAACGCCGACCTTCTGCGTAAGGGCTACGACGCGTTCAGCAAAGGTGACCTGGACACGATCAGAAACGAAGTGTTCTCCCCCGACGTCGTTTTCCACGTCGCCGGCCGAAACCCGCTGTCCGGTGACTACCGGGGGGTCGACGAGGTTTTTGGGTTCTTCGGGAGGCTCTTCGACCTCGGTGGGGGAACTTTCTCGCTGGAGCTGCACGACATCGTCGCCAATGACGGTCACGCCGTCGGACTGAGCAGGTTGTCGGCGCAGCGGGAGGGAAAGGCCCTCGACGGTGCGAACGGCGTGGAGGTGTACCACGTCCAAGACGGCAGGGTCACGGAGGCTTGGCTCATCACGAGGACGATTACAGCTTCGACGAGTTCTGGTCCTGACGGTCGCAGCCTGCATGACCAGTGGCCCGACTGGCAATCTGTGAAGGATCGTCCACGAATTCTCTCCGTTGCGATCGGGCGCCACACGCATCCGTATCTGGGATGCCCGATGAGTCGAGCTCCAGTTTGGTGGCCCCAGCCGAGCCGTCGATGTCCGCCCTACTTCGCCACGTACCTCGCGCCCGGTAACGACCAGGGGCAGGCTTCGGGACCCTGCCGCCCCCGCTCCAGACGCGTTAGGGCGTGCCAAGCCACGCTGGGCTAACGGCATTCGGGGCGGCCGATATCTGGTGTCCCACACGCCACTTCAGGGATAGACGGCCAGTGATCACCACAACCACCCCGTCCGCTGGAACGGGGGAACCTCAGTGGTGGATCCCTACGCCGACCTACACTACGTCACGGGACGTGAACCGCTCGCGGCAGCCGTCAGTTGCAACACGATGCGGCGGTACGCGGCTGGACGGGTGGCGAGCACGTCCACCGACAGCTCGATGAGCTGCCGTAGGACGTCGACAGGATCCGCGGGCGGTGCCGCCGCTTGTGAAGACTCCACGAGGTCGGCGATGAGCCGGTCGATGAGCGCCATGAGAAGCTGCTCTCGCGTCCCCGGCGCGCGTTCATCCCAAGCCCCGCAATCGTCCGAGCGCGACGGGCTCCCGTCGGTGCGGCGACTCCTCAGTGGTCGTTGAGGACGGTTGTCGCGCCGGGCGGCTCCGTCCACCTGCGCGCCAGCACCGCGAGTCCACCGAAAAAGATCGGGGCGAGGGTGAGCGCGCCGACACCGGCGAGCACCGACGTCCAGGATCCCTCGAACAGGGCCACGGTGAGGAAGACGGCAGCGGCAAGGACTCCGCAGCCTGCCAGCCAGGTCGGTGTGGGTGGTGGAAGGCAGGCCAGCGATGTCACGAGCAGCCAGAGGCCGACTGCGCCGAACGTCCAGCAGGCCGTACCGGTCCGTGAGGTTGACAAAGGACAGGTTGGAGAACTCCCGGGCTCGGTCAGGGCTCGCGGCGATTCCCTGGACGAGTCCAGGCACGTGGGAGATGAGCCTGGCCTGGTCGACAGCCACGAGGACGAAACCGAGCCCTCCCACGGCGGCTGACCAGTCGGCCAGGGCCTCTCGTCCTGGGGGAGCCAACCGCCGCAATCCCACAATGAAACCCAGGCCGAGCAACGCCGTCAGCAGGAACAGCCAGCGAGCCGCCAGCCACCATCCGGTGCCGTGCTCGACGAGTGCGTTCAGCGCGCCGGGGCCGGCGGACGACGTTTGACCACGTGGAAGGAGGAAGGCGAAGGCGATGATGCCGAGGAGGACGTAGGTGGCGGCCAGCCCACCAGCGGCTGTCGTCACAACTCGCGCGGTTCCCCGATGAGTATTGGACATCTCGCTCATACTGTCACCTCCCGTTCGCTGCCCGCGGCGCCTACGTGTGGCCACCTAGTCAGGCACCGCAGGGCGTTCCCATCATGAGAGGGATACCACGGACGTGGCCCTGTGACGTGTTCGCTGGAGCGTTCGGCTCGGCGGTCGTCGCCGTTCGGTTGTGGGAATTCGTCAGCTCGAGCCTGGCGGAGGACGGCGACCGCCGTCGACTGGTACCCCATCGATCACCCTCCGAGCGTCTCGGGGATGCAGGACCGTCGTTCATCCGGCCAGCGCGCGACAGAACACTGCGTCGCGCTCGGCGGGCGTGAGCGCGGCGAAGGGGTGGGGACCACGGAAGTCGAGGAACTGACCGTCAACCGTGATCACCTCGCCCGTGGCAAGGTCCAACACGACGGTGACAAGCTCGGTGGCCCACCCGGCGTCGCGGATGACAATCCCCTCACCGGGGACGATGCCCTTGAGCGGCAGTCCGGTGATGCGCGTCTCGAAGACCAGGATGCGTGTGCCGGCCTGCTCGTCGACGGTCTCCGAGATGGGGACCTCGAAGAAGGTCTCCGCGTCCCGCTCCACGAGCAATGTGTCACCGCTCTGAAGATCGGACCAGGTGATCTCGATGTTCAGGTGCCGCCTCGTCGTCATGTCGCCGTACAGGACGAAATGGCCTCGCACGCGACCCTCCACTCGCACCGCGATCCCGCACACGTCGAGCGCGAACTGGTCGGGCTCCTCGAGGAACCGCTCGTCGATCTGCTCGCGTACCAGCGGTTTGCGGCCGGGCTCCGCGTCGTGCGCTGCTGCCCCGGCCGTGGGCGTCGATCCGGAGGCCTGCGCGATCAGCACGACACCGAGAACCGAGCCCAGCAGTGCGCGTCGGCGACGAGCTCTGCGATGACCTGCGCGCGCCGCGGTCGTGGTGACGATCGTGGCGACCTCATCGCTGTTGCTGTCGATTGATGTAGCGGTCATGGCTCCTCCTTGGGTGCTTCCAGCTGGTTGACGTCGGTAGGCGTACCATCGCGATCTGGAAAGCCAGGGTGCGTGAACCCGGTTGCGGGGTCGTGGCAGTCGCCGATGCGAGCGTGGGTTCATCAGCCTGTGTGGGCTGGTGGGCCACGTTTGCCCTGGTCACGGCCAAGATCTCGGTGCCACGCAACTGCCACGCCAGTGGTGAACAGTGAGGGGCCGGAGATCGATGTGAGGGGCCGCCGATGAAGTTCGGGGTGTTGGGGCCGCTCATGGTCGAGGCCGACCCGCCGGTGGGAATCGGCGGCCGGCAGCTGCGACGCCTGCTGGCGGCCCTCCTGGTCGAGGCAGATCGGACAGTTCCGAGCGACCGTCTCGCCGACGTCGTGTTCGTGGGACAACCGACGGACGCGGCCGGGACGACGTTGCGGAGCTACGTGGCGCGGCTCCGGCGTCTGCTCGGTGACGACGGATCGGGCGTCGCCATCGAGACGGTGCCGCCGGGCTTCCGACTCACGCTGGGCTCGTCGACGCTCGACGCCCAGGTGTTCGAGGCCGAGCTAGCGCACGCTCGGCGCGACATCGCCGACGGTGCGCCGGCCGGGGCGGCCGATCGTCTGCAGTGGGCGCTCGGGTTGTGGCGTGGTTCGGCGTACGCGGAGTTCGCCGACGAGGAGTGGGCTCGGTTGGAGGCGTTGCGCCTCGACGAGATGCGGGTGAGTGCGAGCGAGCTCCGTCTGCAGGCTCTGATCGAGGCGGGCGAGCACGAGCGGGCTCTCCCCGACCTGCGGTCTCTCGCCGAAGCTCATCAGCTGCGGGAGCCCGCGTGGGCGATGTGGGTGCTGGCGCTGTACCGATCGGGGCGGCAAGCCGACGCGCTCCGTGTAGCCGAGCGGTTCCGCGGCCAGTCCGGCGAGGTCGGCCTCGAACCGTCATCCGAGTTCAGTGCGCTGGCTCGGCAGGTCGCGATGCACGACCCGTCGATGCGCCGGCCGCCTCCTGCTGCGCGCCGGCTGCGCGGGTATCAGATCGTGGGCGAGCTAGGACACGGCCGCCACGGGACGGCTCTCCTCGCGGTGCAGCCGGGCGTCGAGCGCGAGGTCGTCCTGCGATGCTTCGCCGGCGACATCGCCGATGCGCCCGAGTTCATCCGCGGCTTCGATGCTTTGGTTCAACACGTAGCCAAGCTGGAGCACCTTCACGTCGTTCAGGTGCAGGACTTCTGGCGGGAGCCGGGCGCCGCCTACCTGGTAACGCGCCTGCTCAGCGGAGGGTCGCTCACCGAACTGTTCGCCAAGGGCCCGGCGCCGGTCGACCAGGTGGCCCTCGTCGTCGAGCAAATCTCGGTGGCGTTGGCCTCCGCCCATCGAGCCGGGCTGGCACACGGAGCGCTCACAGAACGGGAGATCCTGTTCGACGACGAGGGCAATGCGTACGTCGACGGCATCGGCATCTGCGCCGCGCTCGACGACATCGTGGGTCTCGACAGCGGCCAGGATGCGCTCGGTGCCACCGAGTCCCCGGCCGCGCGCGACCAGTACGCGGTCGCCGGGTTGGTGTATCAGGCGTTGACGGGCTTCGCTCCGTTCGGAACGACACAGCGCGTCGAACGCTTCCCGCTCGTGTCCGCGCACCGCCCTGAGCTGCTCGCCCTCGACGGTGTGCTGGCACGCGCCGGCGCGGCGGCGCCAGCGGACCGGTACCCCGACCTGACGGCATTCGGCAGCAGCTTCGCCGGCGCGGTCGGGCGCCCCGCCGGTCCGTTGATGCCGGCCCGTCGGCCGACCACGAACCCGTACAAGGGCCTGCGAGCGTTCGGCGAGGCCGACGCCGATGACTTCTTCGGGCGTAGCCGCGTCGTCGACCAGCTCCTCTCGTCAATCGCGGCGGGCGACCTGCGGAGCCGGTTCCTCACGGTGGTTGGGGCGTCAGGCAGCGGCAAGTCGAGCGTCGTGCGCGCCGGGCTCCTACCGCGATTGCGGCACGGCGCGGTCGCCGGGTCAGAGAGCTGGTACGTCGTTGCGATGGTTCCTGGCCGCTCACCGTTCGATGCGTGCGCCGAGGCGCTCGCCAACGTGGCGTCGGGTCCGACGGCCGCGGCGATCGATCTCCGTAGCGACGGCATTGCCGCGACAGTTCGGCGGGTTCTGCCGGCAGGGGCCGTGGTGGTGCTCGTCGTCGACCAGTTCGAGGAGCTGTTCACGTTGACGACCGACGAGGTGTCGCGTCGCGCGTTCATCGACCAGCTGGTCGAGCTCGGCCGCGACCCGACGTCGTCCGTGCGGGTCCTGGCCACACTGCGGGCCGACTTCTTCGACCGACCGCTCGCCGACCACGCGCTGGGCCAGCTCGTTGTCGACGGGGCGGTCCCGCTGCTCGGCATGTCGCCGATCGAGTTGGAGCAGGCCATCGTCGAACCGGCGGCGCGCGTTGACGTCACCGTCGACCCATCGGTGGCCGCTCAAATCATCGCCGAGGTCGCCGGCCGCCCAGGGTCGCTCCCGATCGTGCAGTTCTGCCTGACCGAGCTCTTCGAGCACCGGCGCTCCGACCGCATCACGCTCGGCGACTACGAGCGTCTCGGCGGGATCGGCGGTGCGGTCGCCGAGCGTGCCGAGCTGATCTTCGGGTCGCTCGACGAGAGTCAGCAATCGGCGACCCGCCTGCTCTTCCTCCGGCTCGTCACGGTCGATGGCGACCAGCCCGACCTGCGGAGGCGCACCACTCGCTCGGAGCTGCTGTCGCTTCCAGGTGACGCAGCGATCGCGGGGATCGTGCTGGAGCGCTTCGGCGATGCCCGGCTGCTCACGTTCGACCACGATCCGGGGAGCCGTGAGCAGACGGTGGAGGTCGCCCACGAAACGCTCCTACGCAGCTGGCCGCGTCTGCGAGAGTGGATTCGTGCCGAGGGGCGCGGGCTGGAGATCCGCTCCGGACTCACCGCCGCAGCCGAGGCATGGACGGCAGGTGAGCGCGACGACGGCGACCTCTACCGGGGGTCCCGCCTGGCGCTGGCCGAGACGTGGGCTGACGATCACCCCGACGGGTTGTCCGGATCGGAGCGCGAGTACCTCGAGGCGTCGCGTGCGGCCCGCGATGCCGAGCGGGCGATGGAGCAACAGCGCTTCGAGCAGCAGCGGGCGAGCAATCGGCGGCTACGCCGGGCACTGATGGGAGTCGGCGTCACGCTGGTCGTCGCGCTCGTCCTCGGCGTGCTGGCATGGAACCAGCGGGGCCGCGCCCGCGACCAGGCGGCGCAGGCCGAACGGGCCAGAGGTCGGGCCCTTGCCGCGGTGGCCATCGACCAGGCGGCGACCGATCGCAGCCTGGCGCTGCTACTCGCCGTCGAAGGCGCCCGGCTCGACGAATCGGTGAGCACGCGGCGGGCGCTGCTCCACACCCTCGGCGGTGGTCCACCGCCGACACGGACCGTCATTCCCACGCCCGCGCCCGACTACGCCGCGCTCGCGGTGAGCGGCGACGAACGTGTCGCCGTCGGCAAGCGCGTCGACGGCTCGCTCGACGTGGTCGACCTCGGCCGACGCTCGGTACGCCACGTCGCCCTCGCCGCGCCACCCCGGATCGTCGGGGGCCTCGACGTCGATCCGGAGGGTCGGTTCGCCGCCTCGGCGGGCGCCGCGTCCAGCGGTGTCGCGGTCACGATCCACGATCTCGACACCGGGGGGTTGGTGGCCGAGGTCCCAGGCGTCGACGGCGAGCTCTACGACACCCTGTTCTCACCGGACGGCAACGTGCTGGCTGTGTCCGGTCCCGGCGGCCGCACGCGGCTGTTCGACGTCGCCACGTGGACCCAGCAGCGAACCCTCGACATCGGCATCGACCGGCTGGTCACGGCGATGGCGTTCACACCCGACGGCACGTCCCTCGTCCAGGCCGCCTTCCCGCCAGACCGCACCGCGCTCGTCGAGCCGGGGCGCCTGTACCGGCTCGACGTCGACACCGGCGACGTCGAGGTCGGGTCCGCAGAGCTGGGCGCAGACGGCGGCGCCTCCCTCACGGTGACCGACGACGCCGTCTACACCGCCGACGAGCTGATCTCGGCCCACGGTCTCGCCGACCTCCGGCGGATCGGCGAGCCGTTCGGCGAGACCGCCGGCGGTGTCTACAGCTCGTTGGACACCTCCCCCGACGGGCTGCTCGCGGCCGGCGGCTGGGTCACCCTCGAACTGTTCCTCACGACCGACACCGGTCCGCAGTCGCTCCCCGACCCCGGCGACACCGCGGCGGCCGGCCTGGAGTTTTTGGACGAGGGGCGGCAGCTCGTCACCGCAGACGCCGACGGGACGATCTCCATCTGGGAGATGGGCTGGGTTGACGACCTCGGGCCGGCGCTGGAACCAGAGGGCCCGGGCAACGTCCACAAGAGCCCCGATGGGTCGACCCTGGCCGTGTGGGGACTCGGCCGCGGGGTGCGCTTGTACAACCGCGCCACCCTGGCCCCGCTCGGCGAGCTGGAGATGGACACTGAGCTCAGCATCGGCGGCGTCGACTTCCATCCCGACGGTGGCCGGGTCGTCACCTTGACCTGCCTCTTCGGTGACCCCAACGCCCCGACCTGTCCGGCGACGCTGACCGTGTGGGACGTCGCGTCCGGGCGTTCGCTCGCCGGCCCCGTCCCCGCAGGCGAGGTCTGGCCCGGAGTCTACCAGGGAGCGGCGTTCACCGGTGACGGCGAGTACATCGTCACCGCCGGTGACGCCGACGGCATCGTGCTGTGGGACGCCGACGCACTCGAACCCGTCGGCGAACCGTTCGCCCTCGACGAGGTCTTCACGATGGCCGACGAGGTGGTGCGGGTGCTCGACACCGTCTCGGTGGACGGTCGCTCCCTCGTCGTCGGCGGCGGCGAGCTCGGCGGTGCCGGCGTCTGGGACGTGACCGGCGGCGACGTCACACCGCTCGGCGCGTTCGGAGGCAACTCCAGCGTCCAGTTCACCAGGGAGGGCCAACTCATCAGCGCGTCCGGACCGGGCACGTTCCGTTTCCTCGACCCGTTCACCCACGAACAGCTCGGGACCCCGTTCGTCACCAACCTGCCGTCGCTCTGGTTCGACACCTCCGACACCGGCCTCCTCGTCGCCAGCGGGCCGTGGGGCAGCCAACTGTGGGACATCGACACCCGCCGGCCGATCTCCGGGGTCCTCGCCTCGACCATGTCCGCCCTCGCGCCCGACGGGAGCACCATCTACCTCGGCGGCTGGGGCCTCGCCGGTGACGCTTCCGGCTCCGACGTGCGAGCCCTCGATCTCCGACCCGCGACGCTCACCACCCTCGCCTGCGAACGCGCAGGACGGAACCTGACCGCCGACGAGTGGGCCGCCTACATGCCCGCCGACCAGTCCCACCGCCCGACCTGCCCGCAGTGGCCAACCGTCGAGTCGACATCAGGCGCCGGAGACGGCAACTGACCTTCGCCCTCCATCTCAGCGTTCTCTGACCAGCACACCCGGCGTCGGGCCGTGGACCAGGTGGGGGCGATGAGAGACCGCGCCGCCGAAGAACACATGCGGCTGCCGCACAGTCGTCTCGTCTTGTCCGGGCGGCGACCCCTTGAGTCTGATCTGACCGACACGCCCGTCGCAGATGCACGAGGCGTTCGAGCGCCACACGTCGCTGCTCGCGACGTCGACAGACGCCGGCCGATGGTCGCCTGCGCCCGGCCGAGCTCCTCGAGCTCCCGGGCGTAGAGCTCGATGTGCGTGCGCGTCACCTCGAACAGTTCGAGGTGGTGCCTGTCGCACCACCCGTAGAACTGGCGCATGTCGAGCGTGTAGGCCTCCCGCGTGCGGCCGGAATAGCCGGCCAGGAAACCCGCCGCCGCCTGCACCTCCGCCGAAGTGTCCTTTGGGTCGTACAACACCACCGAGTGCGTCGCAGTCATGTCTCGCTCCTCTCGAGCAGGAGCCGGGCGCGAGCCGGGCGGTTCGCGCCCAGCCCGTAAATGTGCCGCACCTATCAGCGCACGAATCGGACGAGCGCGCCACCGCCACGTCGCACCGAACCGGCGTTATACGGGTGATCCGTGTCAAGAGGGAACCTCGTTGGCACGGGTGATGAGCTTGTCGAACAGGTGAGCGCGCTCTGGCTGGTTCTGGTCCCGGGCGTGGTCGCGCTGGCGGAGGAGCACGGGCACGAACTCGGGCCCGGTGCTGAAGTAGCTGCAGGTCTCGCACGCTGACTCCATGCGGCATTCGAGCTCGACCGGCCGGGTGCACAGCCCGTTGCCGAGCATGCGGGCATGGGCTTCCCGGCGCAGCCGGGCCATGTTGGCCGGCTCCAGCTCGGCGGTCTGTTCCGGCCCATAGAGCGCGTCGATCTGTTGGCTGACGGCCGCGTACTCGTCAGCGACGACTCGGTCGGCGATGCGGGCGTAGGTGAGGGTCATGTGCATGGTGCGGTGACCGAGCAGGGCGGCGATGGCCTCCAGGCGCATGCCCCGGTTGATGGCCTAGGTGGCGAGAGTGTGGCGCAGCTGATGGGGGTGGACGTGGCCGATGCCGGCCTGGCGTGCCACCCGCTTGACGATGCGCGCCAGCTGGTCCCGCCTCACCGTGCCCCGGTGATCGGCGATGAGGCGACGGTGGGTGCGGATGTGATCCACGTTCGCTGCGCACCAGCTCTGGAGGAGCTCGACCAGCTGGGGATGCAGCGGCACGAAGCGGTCGTTGCGCAGCTTGCCCACCGGAACACGTAGCCAGTGACCCGAGCCGATGCGCACCACGGCGTCGGCGTCGAGGCCGCACGCCTCGTTGGCCCGCAGGCCGGTGCGGGCCAGAAGCTCCACGATCAAGCGGTCCCTCGGGTCGGCAGCGGCCCGGGCGGTGGCCATCAGCTTGGCGGCGTCGGCGTCGTCGAGGACCTTGGGCAAGGGCTCGGGGCGGGTGGGGCTGTCGCCAACCAGCACCGGGTTGCGGCGGGGAGCGTCTTCCCAGTCCCACTCGATGATGCGGGCGAAGAAGCTGCGCAGCATGTGCAGGCGCTGGGAGCGGGTGTTGGTGGACAAGGCGCCCTCGCCGGAGCCGGGTTGGTCGGCCAGCCAGACG